>NZ_BPRB01000297.1 GCF_022179685.1 Methylobacterium trifolii | reverse complement strand
CGCCTCGTCGGCGGCGGCCTGGGGCAGGGCGCGCAGACGCGCGAAGCGGGTCGGCCGCGCCACGAGCCGCACCCGCCCGCGGGGAACCCCGAGATGGTCGAGTATCTCCCAAAAGAAGTGCGGCGGGGCCGGCCCGTCCCGGTCCCAGGTGCTGAAGACGAGGGGGGTGTCGGGATCGAACCGGGCGGAGGCAGCGATCCGCATCCCGAAATCGGCGACCATGTGCCCGAAATGGTGGCTGACCGGGCCACACCAGAGGCCGGCGCCCGCCCGTTCCGCCGGGCCTTCCGTCGCGTCGGGCCGCGCATCGCAGCGGATCGGAACCGGACCGCGGCAGTGGCGCAGGACGATCTGGAAGGGAAAGTAGGGCCAGTCCGGGCCGCCGCGGACGACGCCTAGGGACTTGGCCAGCGCCATGGCCTGCGTCGGGTAGACGACGACGTCCCGGAACTCCAATCCGCGCGACCGGTAGCGGACGATGTCGTGCCAGAAGTCCCGGCCGATATCCTCGAAGAGATTGCGGCTCAGGATCGAGATCGGCATCGAGACGCGTGCTTACCCCGGCCGGCCGGTGCAGCGAGTGTTCCCGCGGCCGGCCCCATGCGTCAAGCCGATCGTGGCATCAAGGGTTCGGCGAGGCCGCCCTATGCCGGCTCGGACTTGGGCGACAACGGGCTATCCTGTTAACCGGATCGCCTGTTGTCATTTCGTCGGATTGTTTTAGACGAAAAAGTAACACCTTGCTCTGCGCCGACCATCGAACCGAAGACCGGGCATGCGCTTCTTCAAAATTGGATCGACCATGTCCGGCCCGGTTTCACCGATTGACGTCCGCAGCGCCGCGAGCCTGACGCTGGCCGGCATCGTCGGCGGATTCGCCCTGGTGGTGCTGGGCGCCAACGTGGTCCGGTCCGCGCAGGCCGAGGATGCCGACATCTTCGGCTTCCTGCGCCAAGCCTTCGGCGCACCGCCTGCGGTGCGGGAGGTCGTGTCAACCCCGGCCGCGGAGCCCCGCCGGGGCTGGCGGCGGCGCACGGCCGGAAACCGGCCGCAGAGCCGGCGGGAGACCCTGCGCCAGATCCGCCACGAGCGGCGCGTGGCAAGCCGGCCCACACCGGCACGGCCGCGCTACGTCTCGCTGCCGGCCGCGCCCCAGGTGCCGAAGGTCGCACCGGACTTCTCCGGCCGCGTGGATGTCACCTTCGTCCGCGAGGAGAACACGGCCTACCGGGCGGCCCTGTCCGGCAAGGCCGCCGCGGGCTGGCAGAACGCGCGCCAGACCCTGTGCGTGCGGATGTGCGACGGCTACGCCTTCCCCGTCGGTCGCCTCGACAGCCTCAAGGACCTGCCCGTGCACCAGACCGCGTGCGCGACCTCCTGCCCCGGCGCCGAGACCGCCCTGTTCACCCTCGCACCGGGGGAGGAGGACGTGACCCAGGCCAGGAGTCTGGCCGGAAAGCCATACGGCAGCTTGAGGACGGCCCTGGCCTACCGGCAGAAGCAGGTTCCGGCCTGCGCCTGCCACGGGCCGGGTCAGGTGGCGCTGCCGCGCCTGCCCTTCGGCCAGGACCGCACGCTGCGGACGGGCGACATCATCGCCGGCACGCGCGCGGCCTACGTTCTGACGGCCGGGCGGACCCAGCGCTTCGTTACCCTGCGCCAGGACCGCAGCATAAGCCGGCCGGTGCGCCAGCAGCTCGAACGGGCCTTCGGCGGCCTGCCTGGCGAGAAGATCCGCGTCCGGCTGTCGGCCCTGCCGACGGAGCCCGCCCCCGCCGCCGACCCCGCATCCGGGGGCGTGCGCGTGGTGGTGCCGTCGCCGTACTGATCCCGAGGGCGAGGCGTCCGGGCCGTCAGGTGCCGTCCACCCGCTCGATGTCGAGGGAAAGGCGCGCGCGCAGGACGACGCGGCCGCCGGCCTCGCGCACGAGGGCGAGATAATCCTGTCGTTCGGGGACGGGCGCCAGCCCCTGCGCGATCTTCGAGAGGATGCGGACGAGCTTGCCCCGCAGGGCCGCGTCGTCGGACAGGTCGAACCCCTCCGTTTCCTTGACGAAGTGGATGCCGTCATGGAGGTCGATGAAGTAACGGGGCATCGCGCGACACCGACGTGGGAATTATTCCCACTTAATATGGTACCAATAGAAGCCCGTCGAGGCCACGTGCGGTCGCAATGTCGTCGGGAACGCTCGTTCCTAAGGGCCGACGCGAACCGTAGCGGCAGAGGGGCCCTCGCTAGGAAATCGACCCTCGGCAAGAGAAGCCCGCCGCGGCGCCTGCCGGGCGGGCTTACCCTCGACCCGTCCGTGAGCTGCCGGACGTGTCCTGTCGTCAAAAGGCTCGGAGACCTTGGAGCGCCAACGGGCGTCCGCGCCGATCGTTCACGGGTTTGCCTGCGACGGGGCGACGCGGGCGGCGGCGGTGCCAGTGCCTTCGTTTGCGGCGCCGGATGGCAATTTCGCCACAAATCCGGGTAGTTTCTGCAAGCTGCGGTCTCACCCCACGCGGCAGGACGCCGTGGCGCGCCCGAGGCGCCCGGCAGAGCTCCCGACGCCGCCCGGACGATGGCCGCCCCGCCCAGCCGGGGCGAGCCCGAGCAGGATCTCCATGTTCTTCCGCAGACGCACCACGCCCGCGCCGAACCCGATCACCCTGGACGAGCCGTCGCTGCCGAACCGGCTCTCCCCCCGTTCCCCCGACGAGGCGATCAAACCCACCGCCGCGCCTCCGCCCCCGGAGCGGCCGGAGCGCCGCCGAGGCGGGTTCTTGGCCACGATCAGCGGGCTGCTCACCTTCGCGGTGGTGATCGCCATGGGCGCGATGCTGGGCCTGACCCTGTTCCAGCGGCAGGTGCAGGAGCCGGGCCCTCTGCCGGCCGACAAGGTGGTGGTCATCCCCTCTCGCAGCGGCACCGGCGAGATCGCCGAGATCCTGCGGCGCGAGGGCGTGATCGCCCATACCGGCCTGTTCGAGTTCGCAGCCCGCTTCTCCGGCAAGCCGCCGCTGAAGGCCGGCGAGTACAATTTCAAAGCCCATGCCAGCATCGGTGAGGCCATCGACACGGTGACCACCGGCAAGCAGGTGCAGCATGCCGTCACCTTCCCCGAGGGGCTGACCTCCGAGCAGATCGTGGTGCGCCTGAACGAGAACGACATCCTGACGGGCGAGATCGGCGAGATCCCGTCCGAGGGCTCGCTCCTGCCCGACACCTACAAGTTCGAGCGCGGAGCCACCCGCCAGCAGATCGTCAACCTGATGAAGGCCAAGCAGAAGGAGGTGCTGAACCAGATCTGGCTGCGCCGCAGCGCCGAGGTTCCGGTGCGCACGCCCGCCGAGATGGTGACGCTGGCCTCCATCGTGGAGAAGGAGACGGGCCGGGCCGACGAGCGTCCGCGGGTGGCCGGCGTCTTCGTCAACCGCCTCAACAAGCGCATGAAGCTGCAATCGGACCCGACCATCGTCTACGGGCTGGTGGGCGGGCGCGGCACCCTGGGTCGCGGCATCCAGCGCTCCGAGATCGACCGGGCGACCCCCTACAACACCTACGTGATCGAGGGCCTGCCCCCGGGTCCGATCGCTAATCCGGGCCGGGCGGCACTCGAGGCCGTGGCCAACCCCTCGCGCACCAAGGACCTGTTCTTCGTGGCCGACGGCACCGGCGGCCACGCCTTCGCCGAGAACCTGGAGGGCCACCAGCGCAACGTCGCCCGCTGGCGCCAGGTAGAGAAGAGCCGCCAGGCGCCGCCGGACGCGGTCGACAAGGCCGAGCCCCCCGCCGACGGCGCCGCTCCGCCCCGCGCCTCCGCCTACGCGCCCGGCTCCAACGCCTTCGCCCTGGACGGCGCGACGCAAGGGCCCCGCCCGCGCGCCTTCGACGCCTCCGAGGGTACCAAGCTCGACCCCCTCAGGAACAAGACCTACGACCTGGGCTCGCCCAAGACCGTGCCGGCCCTGAAGCAGCCGTGAGTGAGGGCGCGCCGCCCGGAGACTTGATCGGCCGGCCGGGTTTTGGGCCTTTTGCGGGGGTTGGGCATCGGCCATCAGCCCCCGTCCGCGCAGGCGCCTTCTCCGGCAATGGTTTGGACGTGGGCGGTGCAAGCGCGGCGCACCTGCGGGTCCGCGATCCCGGAGAACAGGCGCAACAGCTCCAGAGCCTCGTCGGCCGTCACCGTCGCCCCGCGATCCGGTGCGGGGTACGGTCCGAAGACTGCGCCCTCGGGCAGGCCCAAGGTCTTCGCGATCCGCCCGAGCGTAGTGGTGGGAGCGTCGTCCATCTCAGCCGCCTCCGCACGCATGAAAACCACCCGGGGGACTGGCATACCAATCTCGTGTACGGTGTCTTCACACGTCGGTGAGGCAACGCAAGACTTATCAACTCACGATTGCGTTAGCGCTGAAATTGCAAGCTGTGCGACCATAGGCGATAAGGCGGCCGACAGGTCTTCGACGGCCCGTGCGCGCGTCCGCGATCAGAGACGCTGACTGGAGGAACGGATGTCGTTGGCGGCCATGGCGGACCCCGCTCTGCGTGCTGCGGGAGTCGTCGGTATCTGGGATACCGACGTTCCGGCAGGCCGGTCCGTGCTCGACGCGGGAGCCGCGGCGCTGATGGCGGGCGACCCCCGCCTCGCCGGGCAACCCCTGCCGATGGAGATCGCCCTCGGGCGCCTGCATCCGGACGATCGGGGATGGGTGTTCGGACAGATCCGCCGGGTGCGCCGGACGGGCGGTCCGTTCGCGGCCGAGTTCCGCGTCCTCGACCCGGCCGGCAACGTGCGCTGGGTCCTCAACCGCGGCTGCCTCGCGCCGGACGAGACCGGTGCGATGCGCGGGCTCGGCGCCTATATCGACACGACCGACGCTCACCGGGGGCCGTTCCTGCCTGCCGCCGCGTCCGACGGGCCGGCCGCGGACCCGCTCGCCGAGGCCGCGGACCACGCCATGCGGGCGCACGCGGCGATCGTCCGGAGCGAGAACGCGCGGCTGCGGCTCCTCGTGGACATGCTGCTGCTGGAGACCGGCCGCACCCTGGCACGGCGCCGGCATCCCTGATGCAGAGCCCGGCCGGCTCTGCATCGCACCGAAGATCGTGCTAGACCGGCCTTCCCGAGGCGAAGAACACCGCACGAGAATGATCGCGAGCATGACCGGGTTCGCCCGGGCCGCCGGCAGTTCCGGGCCGGTTCAGTGGGCCTGGGAGGTCCGCAGCGTCAACGGGCGCGGGCTCGAGGTGCGGCTGCGGGTGCCGGCGGGCCACGACGGGGTCGGCGAGGTGGCGCGCACCGCCCTGCAGAAGACCCTGGCCCGGGGCCAGTGCCAGCTCTCCCTCACCCTGACGAAGCCGGAGACGGCCGCCCGCGTGCGGGTCAACGAGGCGCTGCTGGCGAGCCTGGCGCAGGCGGTCGCCCGCGTGCCGGTGCCCGAGGGGCTGGCGCCGGCCACGATGGACGGCCTGCTCGCGATCCGGGGCGTGATCGAATCGGAGGAGGAGGCCGCCCCCGAGACCGAGACGCTCGCCCGCGACCTCACGGACGGGGTGGTCCGGCTGGTGGCCGACCTCGTCGAGGCCCGCCGCGGCGAGGGGCGGCAGCTGGAGGCGGTCGTCACGGCCCAGGTCGACCGTATCGCGGCGCTGACGCAGGCCGCCGAGGATTGCCCGGCCCGCCGGCCGGAGCACGTGCGGGCACGGCTCGCCGCCGCGGTGGCGGCCCTGACGGAGGCCGGCACCCTCGATCCCGAGCGCCTGCACCAGGAGGCGGTGATGCTGGCCGCCAAGGCGGACGTGCGCGAGGAGCTCGACCGGCTCGCAGCCCACGTCGCCTCGGTGCGGGAGCTGTTGGCGACTGGGGGCGCCATCGGCCGGCGGCTCGACTTCCTGGCCCAGGAACTCGGGCGCGAGGCCAACACGCTCTGCGCCAAGGCCAACGACGCGAGCCTGTCCCGGATCGGACTCGACTTGAAGGCCGTGGTGGAGCAATTCCGCGAGCAGGTTCAGAACGTCGAGTAGTTTGCGATCATGACCATTCAGCCACGGGTGACGGCAGGGGCGCGCGGATGACGGAGCGGGCCGAACGGGTGTCGGAAACAATCGCGCGGCGCGGGCTGATCCTGATCCTGTCCTCGCCCTCGGGGGCGGGCAAGACCACCCTGACGCGGGCCATCGCCGACGACGGCGGCTGGGGCCTCGACCTGTCGATCTCGGTCACGACGCGGGCCCGCCGCCCCTCCGAGATCGCGGGGCGCCACTACCACTTCATCGAGCGCGAGGCCTTCGACGACCTGCGGGCCCGCGACGAGATGCTGGAATGGGCCGAGGTCCACGGCAACTTCTACGGCACCCCGCGCCGCCCGGTGGAGAAGGTCCTGGGCGCCGGCCGGGACATGATCTTCGACATCGACTACCAGGGCACCCGTCAGGTGCGCGCCAAGCTCGCCGACGACGTTGTGACGGTGTTCATCCTGCCCCCCAGCATGGCCGAGCTGCGCCACCGCCTGGAGCGCCGGGCCGAGGACAGCCCCGGCACGATCGAGAAGCGCCTCGCCAACGCCCGCGTCGAGATCCAGCGCTGGACCGAGTACGACTACGTCATCGTCAACGACGACCTCCAGAACGCCTTCGACGCCCTGCGCGGCATCCTGGCCGCCGAACGCCTGAAGCGGACGCGCCGCACCGGCCTCGGCAGCTTCGTGGACGGCCTGCTCGGGGAAGGGCAGGGGGGCCTGATCTAGGTTCGCCGCCCGCCGCGGCCGCCTCGCCCCCGTTGCGGCTGCGGGGGACACGGGTTTTGACCGACTGCAATCCTGAGCCAATCCTGGCTCGCGCGGCTCCCTCCCCCCTCTGCGGGGGAGGGTGGCCCGCGAGCTAAGTCGGGAGAGGGGAGCGCCGCATCCG
>NZ_BPRB01000296.1 GCF_022179685.1 Methylobacterium trifolii | reverse complement strand
TCTCGGGCGATCTCGGGGCGGACCGCTACCTGTTCGGCCGGAACTCGGGGGTCGACCTCGTCCTGGGCTTTTCGCAGGCGCAGGGCGACCGGCTCGACTTCTCGGGCCAGACCTATGCGCTGGGCAGCGCCGCCAACGGCGACGCGCTCTTCACCCTCTCGGGCGGCGGCACGGTCGAGCTGGCGGGCGTGACGCAGGCCCAGGTCGGCGCCGGGTTCTTCACCTGACACGGCCTTACGACGGGGCGCCTCCGCGCGCCATGAGGCGCGCGGCCGATGCTCAGGCGCTCACGTCGCTGACGGCCAGGAGGGCGTGCCGGGTGAGGTCGACCTGCCGGCTCGTGGCCGTGGCCGAGAACGCCGCCTTGAGGTGGAACTTGACGGTGTTCAGGGAGAGGCCCTCGCGCCGGGCATAGCTGCCCAGGTCGTATCCGTTCATCAGCGCCACGGTGAGGCGCGCGGCCGTCCTCGGCATACCGAAGGCGAGCACCAGAGTCTGCTCGGCCTCGGGCCAGTGCCGGTCCGGATCGTAGATCCGCACGATCCGCGACCCGGACTCGCCATCGGCCCGCGACAGGCGCAGCACGTAGGCCGCGCTGCCGGGCCCGTCGTCCGGGCCGCCGAGGCGCGGGACGACGTGGAGGCCGATGCGGACGTCCTGCAGCCGCACGAACCTGCCGCTCGCCGGATCGCTCAGGCCGGAGACGAGGCCGGCTGCGTCGACCGCGAGGCCGTCGCGGCGGTCCAGGATGGCGCGCGCCGCGCCGTTGGCCTGGCGCAGGCGACCGTCGGCGCCCAGGATCAGGATGCCGGGGCCCACCGTCTCGATGGCCGAGCGCATCGCGTCGGCCGCAATCTCCAGTTCGAAGAAGGCGCGTCGCAGGCTGAGCGCCTGGATGAAGTGCGGCATCAGCCGCTCGAACGTGGCGATGTCCTGCGCGCTGAAGGGCGCACGGTCGGCGCCGCGCTGCACGGCGACGATGCCCGATTGCCCGGCGTTCCGGGCGACGGGCCCGCCCATCGCCTCGCGCAGGCCGAGGGGATGATAGAAGTCGCGCAGGAAATGCGCGTAGCGCGGGTCCTCGCTGTCGAACAGGCGGCCCGTGGCCGTGGCCGATCCGAGGGCCAGCCGGGCCATCGCGGCCGGGGCCGGATCGAAGCGCGCGAAGTCGCGATGGTAGCGCTCCTGGGCCGCGGCATCGATCACCCCGAAGCCGGCGGCGACGTTGGCGGCCGCGCGCGCCTCGTCCTGGAAGACCAGGGCTGCCGAGAGGCAGCCGAAGCGCTCGGTCAACAGCCGCAAGCACTCGTGCATGGCCGCATCGCTGGTGATGCAGGCGTAGATCGCGGGAATGATGCGGTCGTTGAGGTCGTCCACGCGGCCGGATCGCTCGAAGTCAGTCTACGCCACACCGCATTTTCCCACGTCACTACCCGTTCGGGTGGTGACGGACCGGGCAGATTTCGTAACAAGTCGGAAATAGAGATCTTGTCAAGGTTTAGCAGACGAGAGAAGGTGAGATCCGCGCCTGTTGCGCAGATCGGCCTATTCTGTGCCGCCTAAATTTGCGCGCGAGCCGCCGAGGAGGCTGCACGACGCGGAATTCGGCGGCTCTCGCATGGGCTCGCGACCTGTCAGATAAGCAATTCGGGGGAACACGCATGGTCGCCAGCGCACAGGGCACGTCCGGTCGCACCCTCGGGATGCG
>NZ_BPRB01000295.1 GCF_022179685.1 Methylobacterium trifolii | reverse complement strand
GGCATCGGCCGCGCCGCCGCCATCGCGTTCGCGAGGGAGGGCGCTCGGGTCGCAATCACGGACCGCACGGAGGCTGCGCTGGAACACCTTCGCGCCGAGATCGAGGCGGAGGGCGGCGAGGTGATCGTGATCCGGTGCGACGTGTCGGTCCCGGAGGACGTCGAGGCTGCGGTCGCCAGGACCGTCGATCGGTTCGGCCGCCTCGACTGCGCCTTCAACAACGCGGGCGTCGAGAACAAGGCCGCCCCCGTCCACGAGATCGCCCTCGACGAGTGGGACCGCATCCTCGACATCAACCTGCGCGGTACGTTCGTGTGCATGAAGCACGAGATCGCGCAGATGCTGCGCCAAGGCAGCGGCGTGGTGGTCAACACCTCGTCCGGCGCTGGCATCAGGGGCGTGGCGGGCGGCGCGAGCTACGCCGCTTCCAAGCACGCCCTCATCGGCCTCACCAAGTCGGCCGCCCTCGATTATGCGAAGGCGAACATCCGGGTGAATGCCGTCCTTCCTGGGAACATCGAGACGCCGATGATGGACCGCTTCACCGGCGGCGACATCCAGAAGGCGATCGACCTTGAGCCGGTCGGGCGCCTCGGCAAGCCTGAGGAGATTGCCGAAGCCGTCTTGTGGATGTGTTCGGATCTCGGCGCGTTCGTTACGGGCGCGTCGATCTCGGTCGACGGAGGATGGTCGCTCTGACACGCGTTATCAAAGTGCCGCTGAGCGGACCTTCCGAGGGTCAGCAAGGGGGCGACAGCGGACCCGGAGCACGGGTTCCATCCGTCGGATTTCGACCACTGGACGCAGGAAGGGCCGGCAGCCCCGCGGGGATGCCGGCCCTCAAAGCCGTGAAACCGTAGACCGCGAAAAGGATCACATGCCGCGGTGGCGGCGGTGCATCATCATCTTCCGGCTGCGGGAGTGGCGCTTCATCATCCGGTTGCTGCGCATCGGCGCCATCTCGGAGCCGCCCCGTCCCGACATGGAGGGGGTGCCGCCCGGCGCGCCCATCATGCGCTCCTGGCCCGCGCGGGGGCCGCCGGCCTGCTGGCCCGCCGAGTTGTAGGGGGAGTTGCCCTGCGCGAAGGCGGGCGCCGAGAGCAGGGCCAGCGACGCGGCGATCAGGAATGCTTTTTTCATGGGGAGGACCTCGGGTCGTCCGACACGGCGGGTCCGCGCGGGAATCGCGGGACGGGACGCCGTGTCGCCGTCTGCGGAGGGAACTGTGCGAATCCGTACAGGTTCCGTGAGGCCGCCCTGCGCTCGGGTGCGATTGCCCCTTATGCCGGGGCGCCCTATCAGGTGGACGATGATCCTTCGGCCCGGGCGCCGCCCTTCAGGACAGCAGAGCCTCCGCCCGTGCCCCTGACCAGGTCGACCCAGCCCGACGCCCGCGCCTACCTGCTCCTCGACGTGGCGGGCACGGCCTGCGCCCTCCCCCGCGACGCGGCGGCCGAGATCCTGCCGCTGCCCGACCTGTTCCGGCCGCCCTCGGCCGGCGGGTGGCTGGCAGGCTTCCTCAACCTCGGGGGCGCCCCCGTCCCGGTGGTCGACCTCGCCCGGCTGCTCGGGCTGCGCGGGGGGGACGATGCGGGCGATCACGAGCCCGGCCCCTACGCCCACATCGTCCTCGGCCCCGACGGCGCGAGCGCCCTGCTGGTCGACCGCGTCACCGATCTCGTCGCGGTTCCCGCCGACGCGATCCGCCCCGTGGCGGCAGGCGAGAGCCTCAACGGCTGCATAGCGGCCGAGATCGTACGCGGGGACGCCCTGGTGCACGCCCTCGACCCCGCCCGCATCCTCACGGCCGGGGAGCGGATGCGGGTGGAGGCGCTGACGCGCGCCGCGGCCGCGCGCCTCGCCGCGCTGCCGGCGCCGTAGTCCCATGCGCCGGCCCACCGGCCCGAGCCCGCATGCCGACCCCGGCTATGCGGCGCTGAAGGCGCAGATCGTGGCCCGCACCGGCCACCATTACTACGCCGACAAGGACGACCTGCTGTTCGACCGCCTGCGCCGCCGCTTCAAGGCCCGCGGCGTCGACTCTGCTGCGGCCTACCGCGCCCTGCTGCTCGCCGACGCGGACGAGTGGGCGGCGCTGGAGGCCGAGATCACCATCGGCGAGACCTTCTTCTTCCGCTACGCCGAGCAGTTCGCCGCCCTCCGGCAGACCATCCTGCCCGGCCTGATCGCGGCCCGCGAGGCCCAGCGCTCCCTGCGGATCTGGAGCGCGGGCTGCTCCACGGGGGCCGAGCCCTATTCCGTGGCGATCCTGCTGCACGAACTGCTGGGCGACGCCCTGCCCGCCTGGGAGATCCACATCCTCGGCACCGACATCAGCGCGGAGGCGCTGGCGACCGCGCGGGCTGCCGAATACGGCCGCTGGGCCCTGCGCACGCTGCCGCACGAAGAACGCCTGCGCCATTTCCGCCCGACCCCGGCCCGGCCCGGCGCCGCGCGCGAGGGCGGCTATGCCCTGCGGCCGGAGTTCCGGCGCATGGTCCGCTTCGAGCGCCGGAACCTGATGGGGCTTCTCGACGGCAGCGCCCCGCAGCACCTCGACGCCTTCGACCTGATCCTCTGCCGCAACGTGCTGATCTACTTCGATGCCGGGACGGTCGCCGCGATCATGCGCGGCCTCGGGCGCCGCCTGCGGGCGGGGGGCTGGCTGCTGATCGGCCATGCCGAGCCCAACCCCGCCTTCGCCGGCTGGCTCAGCGCCGTGAACCTGCCCGGCACCGTGGCCTATCGCCGGCCCGAGGACGGGGCGACGCCCCCCGTCCCGGCCGCCGTCGTCCTCCAGCCGGTCCCCGTCCCCGCCCCGGCGATCACCGTGCCGGAGCCCGTGCCCGCCTTGCTGCGGGATGGGACGGACGCGTCGGAGGGAGATCGCGCCGCGCCGATCCTGCTCCCGGTCCCCGTCCGGACCCCGGATGCCGGACATTCCGATCCCGAGACAGTCGAAGAATCCCTCGATCGGGTCCGGGCGCTGGCGGATGCGGGCGACACCGGGGCGGCCTGGCGGGCCTTGCACGGGGCGCTCGCCCTGCACCCGACCGACGCGGCCCTGCGCTTCTACGAGGGGCTGCTCGCCCGCAGCCTGGGCCGCGAGGTGGAGGCCGAGCGGGCCCTGCGCGCCGCCCTCTACCTCGACGGGGGCTTCGTCATGGCCCATTACCACCTCGGCCTGCTGCTGGCCGCCCTCGGGCGCCCGGCCGAGGCTCTGCGCGCCCTCGACAACGCCGTCCGCCTCAGCCAAGCCCTGGCGCCGGACGCACCCTTGCGCGAGGGCGACGGGGCCGCGGCCGGCGACGTCGCCGCGGGGGCCGCACTCGCGCGGGACGGCATCGGACGGGGGGCGGCGTGAACGTCTCGGAAGGCAATCGGCCAACCCATCGGCCAAGCGGGGACGCGCGGGCCGAAGCCCTGCGCGCGGCGCGCACGGCGGCGCTCGCCCGTCGCGGCGGCACGGCCGCCGCGACGGTGCCGACCCGCGCCTTCCTCGTCTGCGCCTGCGGTTCGGAGCGCTACGGCCTGCCGCTGTCCGAGGTGGCCCAGGTGCTGCCGATGCGGCCCTGCACCCCGGTGCCGGGCGCGGTGCCGGCGCTCCTCGGCCTCGTCGCCCTGTCGGGACGGATCGTCGGCGTCGTCGGCCTCGCCCGCGCCCTCGACCGGGCCGGCGCCGGGGATGCCGCCGACGGCCACCTCGTGGTGCTGCGCCTGGGCGCGGCCCCGATGGCCCTGGCCGTGGACCGGGTGCTCGGCCTCGCCCACGTCGCCGAGGCGGCCGACGCCGCGGCGGGGCGCGCGGGATTGGGCAACGGCCCGGTTTCGGGCTATGCCCCCGCCGATCCGGGCGGGACCGGTCCGGGCGATTTCGTCGTCGTCGAGCCAGGGCCCCTGCTGCGGCGCATCCTTCCCTGACGCCTGCCGGCCCGCCGGCCGCCTTTCTCGGAGCCCGAGCCGCCTTGTCGATCTCGATCGGAAAACGGATTCTCCTCGGCTTCGTCGCCGTCACCGTGGTGTTCGTGGCGCTCGGCATCTACGCCATCGGGCAGATCGGGCTGGTGCGCGAGGCGACCGACAGCATCGTCACCCGCGACCTCACGGTGATGCGCCAGATCGACGAACTCGGGAACCAGACCCGCGACCTCGGCATCCTGCGCCGCAACGCCGTGATCGCGACCCTGATGCGGGCGCAGGGGCGCACCGTCCGCGAGGAGGACACGCTTGCCCTCTGGCGCAGCCGGGCCGCGACCGCGGACGCGCTCTTTTCCGACCTGATCAAGGAGACGGGCGAGTACCGCAGGCGCGCCATCTCCGCGGACCGGGCGGGCACCTGGGAGCGGCTCTACGCGGTGCTGAACCAGGCCAACGACACCTACCGCCAGTATCGGGACGGCAGCGAGGCGCAGCTCCAGTCCACGATCGCGCAGGACGTGCAGGGCGTCGAGAACCGCAACGAGGACGTGGGCCGCCTCTACGAGGCGACGCTGGCCTCCGTCGAGCGCGCCCGCGCGGCGCTGGACGACAGCGTCATGGCGGGCCAGCGCGGCGTGGCCGGCATCTACGAGCGCTCGCGCCTCTCGATCTGGCTGACGCTCGCGGCCTGCGTGCTGCTCGCGATCCTCGTCACGATCCTGATCAGCCGGGCGGTGGTGCGCCCCCTGGAGGCGGTGATGCGGTTCGTCGAGCGGGTCGGCTCGGGCGACCTCTCGGGCAAGCTCGAAGAGCGCGGCAACGACGAGATCGGGCGCCTCGGGCGCACGCTGAACGCCATGGTGTCCGGCCTCTCCGACCTCGCCCGGACCAACCGCGCGGCGACCGCCGACCTCAACGCAGCGGCGGCCGAGATCCGCGCCTCCGCCCAACAGCAGGCGGCCTCCGTCGAGGAGCAGTTCGCCGCCGTGCAGGAGACGGCCGCGACGGTGGACGAGATCACCCATTCGGGCGCGCAGATCTCCAAGCGCGCGGGCGAGGTCATCGCCACGGCCCAGGCCACCGCGCAGACCTCCCGCCAGGGCCTGCGGGCGGTGGCCGACACCGCCAAGGCCATGGACGCGATCCGCGAACAGGCCGAGGCCGTGGCCGGCAACATCGTCGCGCTCAGCGAGAAGACGCAGACGATCGGCGACATCATCGAGACGGTCAACGACATCTCGGAGCGCACGCATCTTCTGGCGCTGAACGCCGCGATCGAGGCGGCCTCGGCCGGCGAGAGCGGGCGCAGCTTCGCGGTGGTGGCTTCGGAGATGAAGCTGCTGGCCGACCAGGCCAAGGGCGCGACCAACCAGGTCCGCGCCATCCTCTCGGAGATCCAGCGGGGCATCAACACCTCGGTGATGCTGACCGAGGAGGCGGTCAAGCGCGCCGCCACCGGCAAGTCGCGCTCCGACACCACCCAGCGCACCATCGAGGAGATCACGGCGCGGGTTGAGGAGAACGTGCAGACCTTCCAGCAGATCGTGGCCTCGACCAACCAGCAGCAGCTCGGCATCGAGCAGGTGATGGGGGCGCTGCAGAACATCCGGCAGGCGAGCCAGCAGACGGCGGCCGGCACCCGCGAGGTCGAGGCGGCCTCGGCCAACCTCACCGAACTGGCCCAGGCGCTGATGGCCCTGGCCGAGCGCTACCGGCACTAGAGCATGATGCGGAAAAGTGGACTCCGGTTTTCCGGAATCATCATGCGGAACCAAGAGGATAGACCATGCTGCTGTTTCCGTGGCACGGCAGCATGGTCTAGAGCTTCGTGACGGATATCCGCCAGCTCCTGCTCGCCGCCTTCGAGATCGAGCACCGCGAGCACATCGACGCGATCCGCCTGGCGCTCGGTGCGGCGACCGAGGGCCGCGCGCCGGACTGGAACGACATCTTCCGCCGGGCCCACAGCCTCAAGGGCGCCTCGCGGGCGGTGGACCTGCCCCCCGTGGAGGCGGTGGCCCACCGCCTGGAGACCCTGTTCGAGCGGATCAACGCGGGCGACACCCCCCTCGACCGGGACGCGGCCAACGCCACCCACCTCGCCCTCGACCGGATCGAGGCGTACGTCGCCGCCCTCAAGCACGAGCCGTCGCCCGCCATGCCCGGCGACGCCGTCGCCGCCCTCGACCGCCGCCTCGGCGCGGAGGAACCGGCCCCGGAGCCGGCACCGCCCGCCCCTGCCCCCGCCCCCGCCGCCCCGCCCCTGGAGCCGTCGCCCCGTGCACCGGCCGCGGCCGAGCCCCCGCCCGAGGCGGGCGCCGCCCTCCTGCGCGTGCCGGCCGAGGCCGTCGAGGCCCTGGCGCGGGCGAGCCACGACCTGACGAGCACCCTGGGCGGCGAGGCCGCGATGGCCGAGGGCCTCGCCCGGATCGCGCGGCTCTCGGCCGACCTGCGGGGGCGCGCGGAGACGAGCGCCGCCGCCCTCGCCCGCGGCGCGGACGGCGCGGACGGCGCGGGCGTCGAGGCGGCCCGGCGCGACCTGCACGGGTTGTCCGCCGCCCTCAGCGGGCTCGTGCGCGAGGCCAACGACCTCGCCCGCCGCCACGTCGTCCTCTCCAACGCGGTGGACGGGGCCGCCGCCCGCGTCCGGGCCGAGGCCGAGCGCCTCGCCCTCGTTCCGGCCGAGACGGTGCTCGGCGCCCTCGCCCGGTCCCTGCGCGAGACCGCCCGCGCGCAGGGCCACGAGGTCGACGTGACCCTGCGCGGCCTCGACCTGCCCGTGGACCGGGCGATGCTCCAGGTCCTCAAGGACCCGGTCCTGCATGCCCTGCGCAACGCCCTCAGCCACGGGGCCGAGCCCGTGGCGGCGCGGGTCGCTGCCGGCAAGCCGGACGCCCTCGGCATCGGCCTCGAAGTCGCGATCCGCGGCGGCCGCCTGTCCGTGTCGGTGCTGGACGACGGACCCGGACCCGATCTCGCGGCGATCGCGGCGCAGGGCCGCCGGCGCGGCCTGCTGGCCCCCGACGAGGCGGCTGATCCCGAGGCTCTGCTGGCCCTCGTCTTCGAGCCCGGCTTCTCGACGGCGGGCACGGTGGACACCCTGTCGGGCCGCGGTTTCGGCCTCGCCGTGGTGGCCGACGCCGCCCGCACTCTGCAGGGGAGCGTCCGGCTGGAGCCGCGCCAGCCCTGGGGCACGGCGCTGACCATGAGCCTGCCCCTCTCGGCCGCGCGCCGCAGCCTGCTCCTCGTGGAGGCGGGCGGCGCGACCTATGCCCTGCCGGGGGCCGACGTGGAGCGCCTGCTGCGCCTGCCTCGGGACGGACTGCCGCAGGCCATGGGCCGGACCATCCTGCGGATCGCGGGCGCGGACGGGGCGGAGGCGAGCCTGCCGCTCATGCCGCTGGCCGAACTGCTGGGCCTGGCCTCCGGCTCCCGGCCGCAGGGGATGCTCACCGCCATCGTGCTGCGGTCCGGGGCGGGGCGCCTCGCCCTGGCGGTCGAGACGCTCCGCGACGTGCGCACCCTCCTCGTCCTGCCGGCGCCTGCCGTCGGCGCCGATCCGGGGTTGATCTCCGGCACCGTGATCCTGCCCGGCGACGTGCCGGTCCTGGTCCTCGATCCGGAGGGCCTGGCCGCGCGGTCGGGCCTGGCGCGCGCAGGCCTGCCCCCCGGCATGAGCGACACGCCTGGAACGATGACGGAGGCGCCACGTTCGACCGTTCGCGCGACCATCCTGGTCGTCGACGATTCCATCACCACGCGCACCTTGGAGAAGGGCATCTTGGAAGCGGCCGGCTACCGCGTGGTCGTCTGCGTCGACGGCCAGGACGCCCTGGAACGCCTGCGCGCCGGGATCGAGCCGGTGGACCTCGTGCTGGCCGACGTGGAGATGCCCCGCCTCGACGGCTTCGGCCTGCTCAAGGCGCTTCGCGCCGACGAGCGCTTCGCGCGTCTCCCCCTGGTCCTGATGACCTCGCGGGGCGACGCGCAGGACGTGGCCCGCGGCCTCGACCTCGGGGCGGACGCCTACCTGACCAAGCAGAAGTTCGACCAGCGCCACCTCCTCGATACGATCGGGCAATTGCTATGAGCCCCGGCAAGACCGGCCCCGTGCGCGTGATGCTCGTCGAGGACAGCCTCGTGGTCCGCGAGCTGCTGCGCTACATCGTCTCCCGCGATCCGCGCCTGGAGCTCGTGGCCGCCGTCGCCTCCGGCGAGGAGGCGCTCGCCGCCATCGAGGCCGTGCGCCCCGACGTGATCTCGATGGACATCCGCCTGCCGGGCATCGACGGCCTGGAGACCACCCGCCGGATCATGTCGGAGCGGCCGACGCCCATCGTCGTGGTGGCCGATTCGGTCGAGGATTCGCAGCTGCGCATCTCGATGAACGCCCTGCGGGCCGGTGCCCTCTCGGTTGTCGAGAAGCCCGTGGCCACGACGCATGCCGGCTACGAGGCGATCGCCGGGGAGATCTGCACCCAGTTCCGGATCATGGCCCAGGTGCCGGTGATCCGCCGCCGGCCGATCGGCTCGGAATGGGCCGGGCGCACGGGCGGTGCCCTCCCCGCGCCGCAGCCGTTCCCCGCCCAGACGCCGAACGTCCTGGCCATCGCCGCCTCGACGGGCGGCCCGCCGGCGCTGGCCCGCGTCCTCGGCGCCCTGCCCGAGGGC
>NZ_BPRB01000294.1 GCF_022179685.1 Methylobacterium trifolii | reverse complement strand
TGACGCGAGGCCCACCCTCGCCCGCAGCGGGGGGAGGGAAGATGTACTGCGGATTACTGGCCTTCCGGATGGGGACCATCTTCCGGACAGACCGGTGCCTCACTCCGCCAACAGCGTCTCCGCGTAGATCTCCGCGATCGTGAGCGTTGCGCCGATCGCCGTGAGTTCGATCGTGTCGCCCGCAGGATCGATGGCGAATCGGCCGTCTGCGGCGCGGCGGTAGGCAACGACCTCGCGCCGATCCTGCCGAACGACGACGTAATGCCGGATCGAGGTGATGGCCTCGTAGTCGTCCTGCTTGCGGGCCCGTCGAGCCCGCGTGTCGCTTCGCGACAGGACCTCGAAGACCACGATGGGGTCCGGGGTGATCGAGACGTCGTCCCGCTCCGCTTCCGGGGCGACGAGCACGTCGGGAGCCACCGTGCGGTTCCGCCCCGGCACCGGGACTTGGCTGGGACCGGCCGGGCGCCAGGGTGACTGGTGGCTCCGCCGATGGATTCGCAGTGCCAGCAGGATGTTGGTCTGTATCCAGTCGTGACGCCGGGTCGGCAGCGGATTCATCACGGGCGTCCCGTCATCGAGTTCCCAGCGCTCGCCCGTGGGCCGCTCCTCCAGGAAGGCCAGGAAGCCGTCCAGCGTCATGGACCGTTCGATGACGGCCGGGTCTGTCATCGCGGATCTCCCTGTCGGACGACCCGGCGATCCTATCACCGGACCGGTCCGGCGCTCAAAGCCGTCCCGACAGGCCGGCGGCCTCGCGCAGGTCGCGAAGATCCGTGAGCTTGAGCCCGCGGCGGCGCAGGTCGCGCAGCATCGCGCCGGTCGGGAACGGGCAATAGGGCAGCACCGGAACGCTGCGCCCGTCGGGGATGGCGCCGTCGCGCGCGATTCCATCGAGCAGGGCATCCAGCATCGTGCGCCCGTGGGCATGCAGCATCACCGAGGCGCGGGTCGCGGTGACGTCCAGGGGCAGGCTCACCGTCTCCTGCGCCAGGATCGCGCCGGTATCGATGGTCTCCGCCAGCCTGTGCAGGGTCATGCCGAAGGCGCCGGGCCCGTCCGCGAGCGCATGGATCGTCGGGGTCGGCCCACGGTGGCGCGGCAGCAGGCCGGGATGGGCGTTGATGCCCCCGAGCCGGGCCGCGGCGATGGTGCCGGCCGACAGGATCTGGTCGAAATGGTAGGTGAGGATCAGGTCCGGCGCGTGGACGCGCAGGGCCTGCGCCACCTCCGGCCCGTTCACGTCGTCCACCGTGAGGGTGGGGATGGCGAGCCGCGCGCAGAGGGTGGCGAGCGGCGTCGCCTCCGGCGCGTCGCGCGTGCCGCTGATCGCCTGCGTCAGGGGCGCGAGCGGCCGCAGCAGGTCCGGCAGGCCGAAATTGACCGCGAGATAGGGCAGGAAGGCCGGCCC
Source organism: Methylobacterium trifolii (assembly GCF_022179685.1). Taxonomy (GTDB): domain Bacteria; phylum Pseudomonadota; class Alphaproteobacteria; order Rhizobiales; family Beijerinckiaceae; genus Methylobacterium; species Methylobacterium trifolii. The sequence goes on along the minus strand of NZ_BPRB01000294.1, from coordinate 5,865 downwards.
CGAGCGCGTCAGGTGCTTGCGGACCTGCCCGACCAATCCACCGGTGGAGGGCCGTTCTGCGTTCGACAGCCCGACGACGGCGATCTCGCCGGCACGGTCGGCGATGAGCCGCCGCACGGTACGCGCGTTCGGCAGGGCCTCCAGGACGAAGAGGGCGATGCGGGGGCGGGTCATCAGCGGCGCGGCCGGTTGCGGAAGCGGAGCCCGTGCAGGCCGAGGCGGCGCACCGATTCGGGCACCAGCATCGCCCCCCGCGCCAGCGCCGCGATGAGGGCGGGGAAGGCGATCACCTCCCGGTCGCGCTCCAGGCCGCGCACGATGTGGGCGGCCGCCTGGTCGGCACTCATCTCCAGGGGGCGCCAGCCCTTGATGACGCCGCCCATCGGCGTCTTGACGTAGCCCGGCGTGACGATGCTGACCCGCACGCCCATCGGCTGCAGCTTGGCGCGCAGCGCCATGCCGTGGGCGAGGAGCGCCGCCTTGGTGCCGCTATACGCGGGCGCGTCGGGCAACGGCGCGTAGGCCGCCAGCGACGAGATGAGGGCGATCTGGCCGCTGCCGCGGGCCGCCATCAGGGTGACGCAGGGCAGGACGACGTTGAGGGTGCCCACGAGGTTGATGTCCACCGTCTCGAAGCCGGTCTCCTCGGTCTCCAGGCCGCCGGTCGGGTGGCCGCCGTTGACGCCGGCATTCGCGATGACGCGGTCGAGGGGCGTGTCCGCGTCGAGCCCGCGGAGCCAGGCGCGCACGCCGTCGCGGTCGCGCAGGTCGCGGGCCTCTGTCAGCACCTCGGCGCCGAGGGCCCGGCAGTCCTGGGCCACCGCCTCCAGGCGGCCGGCGTCGCGGGCATTGAGGACGAGGCGGGTGCCGGGCGCGGCGTAGCGCCGGGCGAGGGCCGCGCCGATGCCGCTCGACGCGCCGGTGATCAGGATGCAGGGCATGGGGCCGAGCGATACCCCGGCGGGGCGGGAGGGTACAGCCGGGATGTTCAGAGCAGGACCTTCCCTCCCCCCTTTGCGGGGGAGGGGACCGGGCGGAATCAATAAACCGGAGCCAGGCTTCCCTCGGCTTCCGCGCCCTCGCGGATTTCCCGCGCGGCGGCGACCATCGCGTCGGGCAGCGCCGCCTCCAGGCGCGGCACCGAGCCGGCCACCGCCCGCGCGATCGCGGACTTCGAGAAGAAGCCGCCGTTCACCTGGGTCCTGTGCAGCACCACCCGGCGGAAATCGGACATCAGGCCCATGTCCGGCGGGGTGGGCGCCGTCCAGAAGCCGTCGATGTCGCCCTGATGGGTCAGGCCCGGCATGTTGTAGATCGCGGTGCCGAGGGCGAAGGTCGGGCAGCCCGATTCCAGCGACAGCATGCCGACCGTGCTGTTGACGATCACCACGCCGCGTGCGCCCGCGATCAGGCTCGGCAGGTCGCCGCCGTCGATGAAGTCGAGGCGCTCGCTGACGCCGTGGCGGCGGGCCGAGGCACGGGCGAACTTGCGCCAGTTCATCAGGCCGCTGTCCAGGGGGTGCAGCTTCACCAGCAGGCGGGTGGGCGCCTTGGAGGTCTCGGCGAAGGACTTGATCACCCGGTCCATGAAGCCCTCGACCCCGAGGAAGGGGGAGTGCACCCGGATCTGGTAGTCGCTGTCGAGCTGGAGCGGCAGCAGGAAGTAGTCGCAGCCGACCGCGTTGTAGATCTCGCTACAGCGGGCGGCCTCGCGCCGGGTCCGGCCGCGGCTGGAGAATTTCTTGATCCAGCCCGCATATTCCATCGCGATATGCGTGGGGCGATGGCTGCGGAAATGGGGATAGATGTAGGGGAAGAAGACGTTTGCGAGGTTGTAGCCCACGTCCCAGACGCTGCGGCGGGCCATGTCGCCGGTCGAGGGCATCGCCCGGCCGGGCACGGGCAGGCGACGGGCCAGGGCCCGCACCTCGGCGGCCGTGCGGGGCAGGGTGGAGTGGCCGTTCACGCCGCCGAGTTCGCAGGTGATCCAGTTCGGGCGGATATAGCCCTCCTCGAACACGTGGACGCGCAGACCGTGGAGCTTGGCCACCTCGCGCGCGGTGGCGTGGAACGGCCGGCAATCCCCGAACAGGACGATGTCGGTGATGCCCTCGCGCGCGACGTAGGTATCGAGGTAGGCCTCCCAGCCGCCGCGGGCGCCGCGGAAGTTGTCGGAGGCGCCGCGCCAGAACAGCCAGTCGCCGGGGCAGAAGTTGATCCGCCGGACGCCGTGGCCCCGTGCCTTCAGCGCCCGCCCGAGATCGGAAAAGAACGGCGAGGCGATGCCCTGAAGGAACAGGAAGGTCGCGGTCGCGGGGCGGTGGGCGTCGGGGCGAGGCTGCAGCATTCCGAGGCGCTTTTCCTTGCACCAGGGCGCGAGACGGCCCAGGCCAACGGCTTCGTGAACGGGTCGCACGCTTCGGACCGAACCGGCAATCCGGGCGACCCGGTGGAAGCGTGATTTTTTCAGGTCGTGGCCGGGCCGCAACGTTCTGCGGCCAAGTCCCTCATGTCGGGTTAAGGTCGAAACGCGGCGACCATATGTCCGGGCCCGGGCCGGATCGATCCGCTGCTCCGGCATCCCCGCTTTCCACGGATCGCACCTCCTCCGGGCCTGAAAATGCGCTACAGGCGGGCCCGAGCGAGACATCGAACCAGCCATGCGTCCAAAACCTCCCCCGTCGCTCTTCGCGACCGGCCGGGCGATCCGACACCTCCGGGCCGAGATCGAGGCCGCCACCGGCAGCGGCTTCGGGCAGCCCCTTCGCGCCGATGCGGCCGCCGTCGTGTGGGGCTCTGGCGGCCCCGTGGCGCGGGCCCTGCGGCTGGCCCGCCGGCCGCTCGTCACGGTGGAGCCCGGCCCCCTCGTCAGCCCCTACGACAGCCCGGAGACGGGATTTGCCAGCCTGCGCATCCGGCAGGATTGCGGGGGGACGAGCGTCCACCACTTCGATCCCTGGACGCGCCGACCGATCCCCGAGGCGGAGTGCGCCGAGCGGGTGGCGTGGCTGCGGGCCCGCTTTGCCGAGAACGACCGCCGCGTCGTCTACGTCGGTATCTCGAAATGGAAGCGGCCGGCGCTGGACGTGTTCGGCGCGGGGCCCGCAGGTCCGGCGATCCACACCATGAATGCGGCCGACGCGGTGGCGGAAGGCCGCCGCCACGGCGGACGGGTGCTGGCCTGGGCGACGCGGGCGCCCGCGCAGCTGGAGGCGGCCTGCCTTGAGGCCTGCCTGCCGCTCTCGCGGATCGAGGACGGCTTCCTGCGCTCGGTCGGTCTCGGGGCGAGCCTCCAGCCCGGCGCCTCGATCGTGGTGGACGATGCCGGGATCTATTACGACCCGCGCCGGGAGAGCCAGCTCGCCCGCATCCTGGCCGGGTCTCCCTTCCCGCCCGACCTCGTGGCGCGCGCGGCGGCCCTCCGGGAGGCGATCGTGTCGCGCCGACTGAGCAAGTACAACGTCGGGCTCGATGCGGGCGAAGCCGACTGGCCGGCTTCCCGGCGCATCGTCCTGGTGCCGGGCCAGGTCGAGGACGACGCCTCGGTGAAGTACGGCTCGCCCCAGGTGCGCTCGAACCGTGGCCTGCTGGCCGCCGCCCGCGCCCGCAACCCGGACGCTTTCCTGCTCTACAAGCCCCACCCCGACGTGGAGGCGGGGTTTCGCCCCGGTGCGATCCCCGAGATGGAGGCCCTGCGCCTGGCCGACCGGATCGTCTCCGGCATCAGCATCGTCGATCTCCTCGACCGGGTGCACCACGTCGAGACCATGACCTCGCTCGCGGGCTTCGAGGCCCTGATCCGCGGGCTCACGGTGGCGACGCACGGGCGCCCGTTCTATTCCGGCTGGGGCCTGTGCGAGGACCTCGCCCCGGGCGCCGACCGGGGCCGGCGGCTGGCGCTGGACGAGCTCGTGGCCGGGACGCTGATTCTGTATCCGCGCTACCTCGATCCCGTGGCGATGAAGCCCTGCACGCCGGAGCGGCTCCTCGACCGGCTGAGCGAAGCCCGCGCGGCCGCCCCCCGCACGGCCCTCTCCCTCAGCCGGGCGGCGCTGCTGGGGATGCGGGCCCGCTACGCGCTACTCAACCCGGTCGTACGGGCCTTGCGCAGCCGGCGCGGCGTCGGCGGGAAACCACGGCAGGATTCATGAGCTTCCTGGTTCCGTTCGGCCTCGCGCTTGGCTCGTGCCTCGCGATCGAGGTTTTTGCGGGCGATACGCGCGCGCCCTTCGGGCGACGGCTGCCCGACCTCCTGCTGCGGCTTTCGGCCTACGCCCTGCTCCTGCTGTTCTGGTTCGTGTTCTCGTGGCGGCCGTGGTTGGCCGCCTCCACTTGCGTCGTCACCGTGGCGGCCCTGGTCTTTATCAGCCGGGCCAAGCGCGCGGTGATCGGTGAGCCCCTGGTGTTCAGCGATTTCGCCCTGCTACCGCAGGTGCCGCGTCACCCGCAGCTCTACTACATCCCGCCGGTCACGGATTTGCGCATCGCCGGTCCGGTGATCGGGACCGTGCTCGGCACGGCGCTCTGGTACTGGCTGGAGTCGAGCCTGCTGCCGGATCAGCCCTCGGAGCGGCTCGCCGCGCTGCTGGCCCTGCCGGCTGGCCTGTTCGCGCTCTGGTTCGCGGCCGGGCACCGTCCGCTCTCGGGCTGGATCGCGCGCCGCTTCCCCCGTCCCGACCTCGACTCGGACATCGCCCGCGGCGGCCTGCCCGCCTGCCTGCTGGCCTACGCCCTGCGCTGGGGGGCCGAGCGCCGGGCGCCGGTGCCCGCGCCGGCCACGGTCGAACCGCAGGCGCCGGGCGACGGGGTGGTCATCCTCGTCCAGCTCGAATCCTTCGTCGACCCCGAGCGCCTCGGCGGCCCGCACCTGCCGCTGATGGACCTGATCCGGGCCCGCGCCGTGCAGTACGGCCGCCTGCGGGTCCCGGCGCACGGGGCCTACACCATGCGCAGCGAGCACGCCGTCCTCACCGGGCGCGGGCCCGAATCCCTCGGATTCGGCGTCTACGATCCCTATCTCGCCACGGGGGGCCGCGAGCCCACGAGCCTCGCCCGGATCGCGCGGGCGAACGGCTACGAGACCCGCTTCGTGCACCCCTTCCATCGCGACTTCTTCCAGCGGGCGCGGGTGATGGAGGCGCTGGGCTTCCAGCGTCTCGTCATGGGCGAGGACTTCACGGAGGCCGCCCGCGTCGGCCCCTATGTCGGCGACGTGGCCCTGGGGCAGCGCGTCCTGGCCGAGGTGCGGCAGCGGGGCGGGCCGCTGTTCCTGTTCTGCGTCACCATGGAGAACCACGGCCCCTGGAAGCCGGGGCGCCTGCCCGGCATCGACGATCCCCTGGCCCAGTACCTCCACCACGTCGTCGGGACGGGCCGGATGGTCGAGGACCTCGTGGCCGCCCTCGACGGGGAGAGCGTCACCCTCTGCGTCTTCGGCGACCACGCCCCGGCCCTGCCCACCTGCAAGCCGGGCTTCGGCGGCACCCGCACCGACTACGCCCTGTTCCGCCTCGGCCGTCAGGGCGATGCGCCGCGCAGGGCGGACCTCAGCGCCCACGCCCTCGGGCGTCTCCTCAGGGACACGGTGGCGGCCGAACCGGCTGTTGCGGGGAGCTCAAGCGTGACCATGCCACGGTGGTGACGTATTGGGGCGCGATGGGCTTTCGTGCCCGCCACCGGCAGCCGGCGCGTTCGCAAGCTTGAGCGAGCGTTAAACCGATCTCAGCGATTGGCGGGCAACAATCAGGTGCCAGACCGGCGGCCGAACCCGGCCGAAGGTCGGGATGGAGTTGTCTGGAATGGTGCGTATCACGGCGCTCACGGCGCTGATCGCCTGTCTCACCGGCGGCTGTTCGGTCCTGCCTG
>NZ_BPRB01000293.1 GCF_022179685.1 Methylobacterium trifolii | reverse complement strand
CGCCCAGATCATCGACGTGAACATGGACGAGGGCCTACTCGATTCCGAGAAGGCGATGGTGGAGTTCCTCAACCTGGTCGCCGCCGAGCCCGACATCGCCCGCGTGCCGGTGATGGTCGATTCCTCGAAATTCCACGTGATCGAGGCCGGCCTGAAGTGCATCCAGGGCAAGCCGATCGTGAACTCGATCTCGATGAAGGAGGGCGTCGAGAAGTTCGTCCACGACGCCAAGATCTGCCGCTCCTACGGCGCCGCCGTGGTCGTGATGGCCTTCGACGAGCAAGGGCAGGCCGACAGTTTCGAGCGCAAGGTCGAGATCTGCACCCGCGCCTACAAGGTGCTCACCGAGCAGGTCGGATTCCCGCCTGAGGACATCATCTTCGATCCCAACATCTTCGCGGTCGCGACCGGCATTGAGGAGCACAACGGCTACGGCGTAGCCTTCATCGAGGCGACCCGCACGATCCGGGAGACGCTGCCCCACGCCCACATCTCGGGCGGCGTCTCGAACCTCTCCTTCGCCTTCCGCGGCAACGAGCCGGTACGCGAGGCGATGCACGCGGTGTTCCTGTACCACTGCATCCAGGCCGGCATGGACATGGGCATCGTCAATGCGGGCCAGCTCTCGGTCTACGACGAGATCAGGCCGGAGCTGCGCGAGCTGTGCGAGGACGTGGTCCTCAACCGGCGCGACGATTCCACCGAGCGCCTGCTGGAGGCCGCCGAGCGTTTCAAGACCGGGGGCGACGCCAAGGCGCGGGTCGCCGACCTGACCTGGCGCGAGGCAAGCGTCGCGAAGCGCATCGAGCACGCGCTCGTCAACGGCATCACCGAGTATATCCTGGCCGATACCGAGGAGGCCCGCCAGGGCGTCGAGCGCCCGCTCCACGTCATCGAGGGCCCGCTGATGGCCGGCATGAACGTGGTGGGCGACCTGTTCGGCTCGGGCAAGATGTTCCTGCCGCAGGTGGTCAAGTCCGCCCGCGTGATGAAGCAGGCGGTGGCCTACCTGGAGCCGTACATGGAGGCGGAGAAGCTCGCCAACGGCGGCGACGGCAAGCGGCGCGCGGCCGGCAAGGTGCTGATGGCCACCGTCAAGGGCGACGTGCACGACATCGGCAAGAACATCGTCGGCGTGGTTCTCGCCTGCAACAACTACGAGATCATCGACCTCGGGGTGATGGTGCCGACCCAGAAGATCCTCGACACGGCCAGGCGTGAGAACGTCGACATCGTCGGCCTCTCCGGCCTGATCACCCCTTCCCTCGACGAGATGGTGCACGTGGCCGGCGAGATGGAGCGCGAGGGCTTCGACGTGCCGCTCCTGATCGGCGGCGCCACCACCAGCCGCGTCCACACCGCCGTGAAGATCCACCCGGCCTACGCGCGGGGCCAGGCGATCTACGTCACGGATGCCAGCCGCGCCGTGGGCGTGGTCTCCAGCCTGATCTCGAAGGAGACCCGGGGGGCGACCATCGAGACGGTGCGCGCCGAGTACCGCAAGGTCGCCGACGCCCACGCCCGCTCGGAACTCGACAAGCAGCGCCTGCCGCTCGCCAAGGCCCGCGCCAACGCCTTCAAGATCGACTGGTCGGGCTACGCGCCGAAGAAGCCGAGCTTCACCGGCACGCGGGTCTTCGCCTCCTACGAGGTCGCCGACCTCGTGCCCTACATCGACTGGACGCCGTTCCTGCAGACCTACGAGTTCAAGGGCCGCTACCCGGCGATCTTCGAGGACCCTAACCAGGGACCGGCGGCCAGGGCCCTGTTCGACGACGCGCAGGAGATGCTGGCCCAGATCGTGGCCGAGCGCTGGTTCAACCCGAAGGCGATCCTCGGCTTCTGGCCCGCGAACTCCGTAGGCGACGACATCCGCCTGTATACCGGCGAGAGCCGGACGGAGGTGCTGGCGAGCTTTCACGGGCTGCGCCAGCAGCTCTCCAAGCGCGACGGGCGCCCCAATACCTGCCTGTCGGACTTCATCGCCCCGGCCGGGAGCGGCATTGCCGACTACGTCGGCGGCTTCGTGGTCACGGCGGGCCTGGAGGAGGTGCGCATCGCCGAGCGCTTCGAGCGGGCCAACGACGATTACCGCTCGATCCTGGTCAAGGCGCTGGCCGACCGCATCGCCGAGGCGTTCGCCGAACGCATGCATGAGCGCGTGCGCCGGGAGTTCTGGGGCTACGCCCCGGACGAGACCTTCACCCCCGAAGACCTCGTGCGGGAGGAATACGACGGCATCCGCCCGGCTCCCGGCTACCCATCCCAGCCCGACCACACCGAGAAGGTCACCCTGTTCGACCTGCTCCAGGCGGAGCGCCGCATCGGCGTGAAGCTGACCGAATCCTACGCGATGTGGCCAGGCTCCTCGGTCTCGGGCCTCTACCTAGCCCACCCGAAGGCGCATTACTTCGGCGTCGCCAAGGTCGAGCGCGACCAAGTCGAAGACTATTCCACCCGCAAGGGCATGGACGTCCGCGAGGTGGAGCGCTGGCTTGGGCCGATCCTGAATTACGATCCGGCCCGCTACCTCGCGGCCGCCGCGGAATAGAGGTCTTTCGATCGAGCCCGCCGCTTGCGCGGGACATCCCGCCGGGCTCGATTTGCAAAGGTTCTAATCTCGGTTACGTTCGACCGATGGTCGAACACGCGACATCGCCTCCGGATGCCGTCTTCCGCGTCTGCGCCGATGGCATGCGGCGGGCGATACTCGGCAATCTGTCGGGCAACGCGCTCTCGATCACCGAGATCGGCGCGTCCTCCGATGTGGTCTATGCGAGCTCGAAGCGTGTGACGCCGCCGACCGCGGATGCCGACCCGGGCGGCAAATCGTGAAGGCCCGGACCTGCGAAGGTCGCGCCGAGCCCCCCTGCGGGAAGGCAACCGACCGCGCGCTCGCGGCACTCGCTTGCGAACTCCACCAGATCGCACGTCACCTAATCGCCCAGTCGTTTCCGACGATGCGCGCCCCCTGCCGAGCCGACCGACCACGTCGGATCGGCGAGGCCTATCGGCTTCCGTGAAGGCCGACGACCGCAAGACAATAAAAACAAGAATCTTCTTCAAAATCTAGGGATCGGAACCATGCTCCAAGAAGCGGTCACCAAACTCGGCGCGTGTCCACACGATTGTCCCGACACCTGCTCGATGATCTATACGGTCGAGGCGGGCAGACTCACGGAGGTGCGCGGCAACCCGGACCATCCGATGACCCGCGGCGCCCTCTGCGCCAAGGTCAAGGACTTCGACAAGCACCACTACAATCCCGACCGGGTGCTCTACCCGATGCGCCGCAGCGGTCCCAAGGGCAGCGGGCGGTTCGCGCGCATCACCTGGGACGAGGCCCTGGCGGAGGTCCACCGGCGGTTCACCGGCATCATCGCGACTCACGGTGCCGAGGCGATCCTGCCCTACAACTATCTCGGCAACGAGGGCGTGGTGCAGGGCCTCACGGTCGGCGACGCCTTCTTCAACCGGCTTGGAGCTACGGTCGCGGAGAAGACCTTCTGCGGGTCGGGCTCGTGCACGGCGTGGCTGCTGACGGTGGGGCCGACGAACGGCACCGACCCGATGAGCTTCGCCCAGTCGAAATACATCGTCATCTGGGGCTGCAACTCGGTCTCGACCAACATCCACCACTGGCACGTGGTGAAGGAAGCCCAGCGCAACGGCGCCAAGGTGGTGGTGATCGACCCCTACCGCTCGCGTACGGCCAAGGAGGCCGACTGGCACCTGATGCCGAAGCCCGGCACCGACGGGGCCCTCGCCATGGCGATGATCAACGTGATCGTCGAAGAGGGCCTGACCGATGCCGACTACGTCGCGCGGCATACGGTCGGCTTCGAGCCCCTGAAGGAGCGCGCCGCCGCCTTCACGCCCGAATACGCCGAGACGATCTGCGGCATCCCGGCCGCGGACATCCGCCGGCTGGCGCGGGAATACGCCACCACCCGCAACGCCGCCCTCCGCCCCGGCATCGCCGTCGAGCGCAGCGCCGGCGGAGCCCAGGCGCTCCGTGCGATCTTCTCCCTGCCCGCGCTGACCGGCTCGTGGAAGGACCCCGGCGGCGGCGTCTACCAGATGCCCCTCTGGGAATTCCCGGTGCATTGGGACCGCGTCTGCCGGCCCGACCTGATCCCGGAGGGCACACGGGCGCTCAACGTGCTCAAGCTCGGCGAGATCCTCAACGGGGAGGCCGGCATCGACCCCGGCATCCACGCGCTGATGGTGTACAACGCCAACCCGGTCTCGAACTCGACCGAGACGGAGAAGATCAAGCGCGGCCTGGCCCGCGAGGACCTGTTCACGGTCGTCAGCGAGCACTTCGTCACCGACACGGCCCGCTACGCCGACATCCTGCTGCCGGCGACCATGGCAGCCGAGCACGACGACATGATGTTCTCGTGGGGGCACTTCTTCTTCACCCTCAACCAGAAGGCCATCGAGCCGCCCGGCGAGGCCGTGTCCAACGCCGAGCTGTTCCGGCGCCTTGCCAGGACCTTCGGCTTCACCGAGCCGCAATTCTCCATGGACGAGACCGCGTTGATGGAATGGTATCTCGACTGGGACAGCCACAAGCTCGGCGGCATCGACATGGCCTACTTCCGCGAGCACGGGTACTACCGCCTCGACATCGGCGAGCCGGCCACGCGGACGCCGCATGCCGAGGGCAACTTCCCGACGCCATCGGGCAAGTGCGAGTTCTTCTCCCAGAGCGCCATCGACAACGGCAACTTCGTCGCCCCGCCCTTCCGGCAGATGTACGAGGCCCAGCAGGGCGGCGAGGTCCTGGACCCGCTGCCCGGCTACGTGCCGGCCAACGAGCGCCCGGAGACGAATCCGGGCCAGGCCGAGCGCTATCCCCTCAACATCGTCTCGCCCAAGAGCCACGGCTTCCTGAACTCGCAATATGCCAACGAGGCCCACAAGATCCGGTCGCAGGGCGAGCAGGCGATCCTGATCAACCCGCGGGATGCGCTGACGCGCGAGATCACCGAGGGCTCCCTGGTGAAGGTGTTCAACGACCGCGGCGCGTTCCATGGCCAAGCCAAGGTCACCGACGACGTGCCACCCGGCATGGTCGTGGCGTCCCTCGGCTACTGGCATTCGCTCAACCGGGGCGGAGCGGTGAACGTGATCAGTTCCTCGACCTACGGGGGCATGGGGCACTCGCCGACTTTCAGCGACAACCTCGTGCAGGTCGGATTGGCCCAATAGCCTTCGACCGCCGACGCGAACGCGAGGATCGGAGGGCCGGCCCTGCTCATGAGGGCCGGTCTTTGGCAGTCGCGCGGGGCGACGCGGGGACGAAGCGCTTCTGCGCCTCGAACCGGGCTCCGCGGTTGCGATGGTGCCGGGCAAGGTGACACCCGGACCCGCGGAGGGGACGCTTGCAACTGGAGACGGCAGGAATCCGGGGCACGCGATTGCCCCGTTCTGTGTCCCGGGCGCGCTTGACCACACAAGCGTAGCGGTTTCAATGCCTCGGCGGCCAGACCGCGTGCGCCCTGGAGCCGACTGCCGTTTCACGGACGCTGCAGTGCGCTTCAGGTTCTTGTTGTCACATGATGTTTTCGGAAAACCGGATTCCACTTTTCCGCATCATGCTCGAGGGAGACGACGATGCAGCGGCTGGCGTCAGGCTTGGCCATCACGCTCGGCCTCGCGGTCTCCGGCTGCACGGGGTTCGGCTACATCTCCAAGACCTACGTCAGCCTGAAGCCCCAGGTGGTGACGATCAGCTGTAACGACCCCTACGAGGTCTACGACCAGCGCCAGCAGCGGCGGATGCTGGTGGTCTCCAATGCGCTGCGCGAGGTGACGGGCTGTGGCATCGGCGACCGCTACGCCGCCCGCGACCCGGCCGAGACACGGGCGCAGCGCTTCCGCCTCGCGGCGCGGACCTACCTCGACGAGACCGTGCGGGAGGATTGCCGGGTCAGTGGCGAGACCGTCTTCACCGACCTCCAGACCGAGTTCAGCTACACATGCGCCGGACCGGTCGAGCCGCGCAACGCGAAGGTGCCGCGCCTCCCGGGCCGGTCGGGCGTCGGCGCCGGACCGCGCTGAGCGGAGGACCGTCCCGGTGAGTCTCAGCCGGCCCGGCTAATCCTGCGGGGGATGGGAGAACGTCCGCTCCGTCGCATCCCCCGCCGCCGCGAGCAGGGCGCGGGCGAAGGCGCGGGCCTCGGCCCGGTCGAGGACAAGGGCCGCCGTCACGGGACTTCCGCTGAGGTCCGGCAGGCCGAGTTCCAGCCGTACGCCGTCCGCGGTGGGGGTGGCCGACAGGCTCCAGCCACGCTCCGTTCCCCCGTCTCCGGCCTGTCCCGGTTCGCCCATGGCCGACGCACCCGCTCGAGCCCCGCGTTGCGCAGGGCGTGCGGTCGTGATGACCGATCGGGCGCCCGCTGACCAGAGGATTTCGGAGATGACCCCGCCGGCGAAGGCGCCGGACTAGCGAGCGCCCTGCTGGCGCCGACCAGGCAGGGTCGGCCCCGCCTCCCGCAACCGCCGAGTCCGAGAGCCGGACAAAGACTGGGAAAAATCAGACGGCCGGTTGGAGGGTGTCCTGCCGCGGGCTCGCGCCAGCAGCCTCGCGCAGGGCTGTGACTGTCTGGTCGGAGGCCGCCTCGACGGCCAGCGCTTCAAGGCGCTCGCGGGTGGGGGCAGGGAGACGGACGAGAACGATGGTGCCGCAATTCTCTTCGGAGCGGATGCGGAGCGAGCCGCCGTGCAGTTCAGCCATGGAACGGGCGATGGCGAGCCCCAGGCCCGAGCCCTTGTGGCTGCGGACCAGGTTCGTCTCGACCTGCGTGAACGGGCGGCCGAGCTTCGGCAGCGCCGATTTCGGGATGCCGACGCCGTTGTCCTCGACGAAGAGATGCGTCCGGTCGCCGGCGTGGCGGGCGCGGACGACGACGCGACCGCCGGCCGGCGTGAACTTCACCGCGTTCTGGAGCAGGTTGACCAGGATCTGCTGGAGGCCGCGCTCGTCCGCGAGCAGCGTCAGGCCGTCCGCGATGTCGACCTCGACACTGAGCGACTTGGACTTCGCGTCCGCCGCGACGAGCTTCAACGCCGCCGTAACCGCCGCATCGGCCGGGACCGGCCGGGGATCGAGCCTGACGCGGTGCGCTTCGAGGCGCGACATGTTCAGGATGTCGTCGATCATCGAGAGCAGGTAGTGCCCGCTGGCGTGGATGTCTCGGCAATACTCGGCGTAGCGCGGCGCGCCGAGGGGGCCGAGCACCTCGTTGGCCATCACGTCGGCGAAGCCGATGATGGCGTTCAGGGGCGTACGGAGTTCGTGGCTCATGTTGGCCAGGAACTCGGACTTGGCGTGGTTGGCGCTCTCGGCGACGGCCTTCTGGTCGAGGTAGCGCTCGGCCAGGTCCGCGAGTTGGTGGGTCTGGAGCTCGAGCGTGCGGCGGGAGCGCTTGAGGTCCTTGACGGTCTCGATCAGTTCGCGCTCGGAGGCCACGAGCTGGTCCTGGTGCCGCTTGAGGCTGGTGATGTCGGTGCCGACCGAGACGTAGCCGCCGTCCTTGGTCCGCCGCTCGCTGATCTGGAGCCAGCGCCCGTCCGTCAGCTCGGCCTCGAAGGTCTGGGAGGTCGCGCTCTGCACGGCGCCTTCGGGCACTTCGCGGCGCAGGCGCGGGAGTACGCCTCGGCCCATCACGTCGACGTAGCGCCGGCCCGCCTGCGCGTCCTCGGGGCTCAGGGCGTGGAGGTGGCGGAACTTCGAGTTGCAGAGCACCAGGCGGTTGCCGGTGTCCCAGAGCACGAAGGCCTCGGAGATCGCCTCGACCGCGTCGCGCAGGCGCATGTCGGCGGTGGCTGTCGTCTCGGCGAGGTGCTGCTGCTCGGTCACGTCCACGGCGATGCCGACGAGGTGGCGGCCGCCGTCGGCGGCATCCGGCACCACTTCGGCGCGGGTCCGCAGCCAGACGTAGGCGCCGTTGGCGCCCCGCATCCGGAACGCGTGGTCCACCAGGGTCTGGCTCGCGGCGAGCCCGCGGGCGAGGCTGTAGAGGTCGCCGTCGTCGGGATGCACCAGGGCGTTGACGTCGCCGAAGGCAAGGAACTCGGCTTCGCGCTTGTAGCCGAGCAGGGCGTACATGGAGTCGGACCAGTAGATGCGTCCCCGTGGAATGTCCCAGTCCCACAAGCCGCAGCCGCCGCGTCCGAGCGCGGTG
>NZ_BPRB01000292.1 GCF_022179685.1 Methylobacterium trifolii | reverse complement strand
GGCGGGGCCGATCGGTGACGTATCCCACGCATCCCCGCCGCGAGGTTCCGCCAGGATCGGCGAGCTTCAATCCTCGTCCAGCTTCCAGTCGAGGGAGCGTTTCACCGCCCGGCCCCAGGCCGTGACGATCTTGGTGCGCTGGGCCGCCTCCATCCGCGGCTGCCAGCGCCTGTCGACGCGCCAGTTGCGGGCGAGGTCGTCGAGGCCCTTCCAGTAGCCGGTCGCCAAGCCTGCGGCGTAGGCGGCGCCCAGCGCCGTGGTCTCGGCCACCTTCGGGCGCACCACCGGCACGTCGAGGATGTCGGCCTGGAACTGCATCAGCGTCGCGTTGGCGACCATGCCGCCGTCCGAGCGCAGCTCCTTCACGCGAATCCCGGAATCGGCCTCCATCGCCTCCAGCACCTCGCGGGTCTGGAAGGCGGTGGCCTCCAGGACCGCGCGGGCGATGTGGCCCCGGTTGGCGTAGCGGGTGAGCCCGATGATCAGGCCGCGCGCCCCCTCGTTCCAGTGCGGCGCGTAGAGGCCCGAGAAGGCCGGCACGAAGTACACGTCGCCGTTGTCCTCCACCGTGGCGGCCAACGTCTCGACCTCGGCGCTGTCCCGGATCATCCCGAGGTTGTCGCGCAGCCACTGCACCAGGGCGCCGGTGATGGCGATCGACCCTTCGAGGGCGTAGACGGGTTTTCCGCCCTCGAGCCTGTAGGCCAGGGTGGTGACGAGGCCGGCCTTGGAGGGCACGGGGGTCTCGCCGGTGTTCATCAGGGCGAAGCACCCGGTGCCGTAGGTGTTCTTGGCCTCGCCCGGCGTGAAGCAGGTCTGCCCGAACAGGGCCGCCTGCTGGTCGCCGAGGATGCCGGCGATCGGCACGCCCGCAAACGGCGCCCTGGTCTCCCCGTAGACCGCGCTCGACGAGACGATCCGCGGCAGCATCGCCCTCGGGATGTCGAAGGCCGCGAGCATCCTTGCGTCCCAGTCCAGGCTCTCCAGCGACATCAGCTGGGTGCGGCTGGCATTGGTCACGTCCGTGAGGTGGAGCCCGCCGTCCGTGCCGCCGGTGAGGTTCCAGACGAGCCAGGTGTCGACGGTGCCGAACAGGACCTCGCCGGCCTCCGCCTTCTCCCGCGCGCCCGCGACGTAGTCGAGGAGCCAGCGCAGCTTCAGCCCGGAGAAGTAGCTCGCCAGCGGCAGGCCGGTGACGCCGCGAAAGCGGTCGCGGCCGCCGTCCCGGGCGAACTCGGCGACCAGGCGGTCGTTGCGGGTGTCCTGCCAGACCAGGGCGTTGTGCAGGGGCTCGCCCGTGCGCCGGTCCCAGATCAGGGTGGTCTCGCGCTGGTTGGTGATGCCGACCGAGACCAGGTCCTTCGGCGTCAGGCCGGCCCCGTCGAGGGCGTCCCGCATCACGTCTTGCGTCTTGCGCCAGATCTCCTGCGGATCGTGCTCGACCTGGCCGGGGCGCGGATAGATCTGCGCGTGCTCGGCCTGGGCCTGCGCGACCACGGTTCCCTCGCGGTCGAACACCATGAAGCGGCTGCTGGTGGTGCCCTGGTCGATGGCACCGACGTATCGGCTCATGTCTCCCTCCGTCTCGACGCGGGCTCAATCGACCGGTCTTGGTGCCGGCTCGGCATCGTGATGGGTTCAGGCGGCGGCTTCGGCCGCGCGCTCCAGGTAGGCCCGAAGGCGGGCGGCGCCCTCGGGCGAGGTGTGCAGCCCGAGCTTCGAGCGGCGCCACAGGATGTCCTCACTGGTGCGGGCCCATTCCCGTGCGCGCAGGTAATCCACCTCGGCCCGCGTCAGGCCGCCGTCGAAGCCCTCGCCGAGGTCGGAGAGCGAGACCGCCTGCCCGAGGACCTCGCGGGCCAGCGTCCCGTAGGCGCGGGCGAGCCGCCGCACGAGGTCGGCCGGAAGGGACGGCCTCTCGGCCTCCAGGTCGCGTAGGTACGCGTCGAAATCCGCGTTCGCCATCGCGCCGCCCGGCAGCGCGGCCTCCCCCGTCCAGGCCGGTGCGAGGCCGGGAAAGTACGGCGCCAGCTTCGCGACGGCGTGCTCGGCCAGACGCCGGTAGGTCGTGATCTTGCCGCCGAAGACCGACAGCACCGGCAGCGTTCCGTCCCGGTCGGACACGTCCAGCACGTAGTCGCGGGTCACGGCAGAGGCGTCGGCGGCCGCGTCGTCGAAGAGCGGGCGAACCCCCGAATAGCTCCAGACCACGTCCTCCGGCCCGATCCGCCGCCTGAAGGAGCGGTTGATGCAGGCGCAGAGATAGTCCGTCTCCTCCGGCGAGATCGCCACCGGCCCCGGCTCCGCCGCGTAGGGCACGTCGGTGGTGCCGACGAGGGTGAAGTCCCGCTCGTAGGGGATCGCGAACACGATCCGCTTGTCCGGCTGCTGCAGGATGTAGGCCTGCGCGCCATCATAGAGCTTGCGCACGACGATGTGGCTGCCCTTGATCAGGCGCACGGCCGCCCGGCTTTCGATGCCGAGCGTCGCCCCCAGCGTCTGCCCGACCCAGGGCCCGGCGGCGTTCACCACGGCCTTCGCCCGCACGGTCTGCGCGGTGCCCGCCGCTTCGTCGCGCAGGGTGGCGACCCAGGCATCCCCCTCGCGCCGGGCCGAGGCGACGCCGGTGCGGGTGCGGATCTCGGCGCCGCGGCTCCTGGCATCCATGGCGTTGAGCACCACGAGGCGGCTGTCCTCGACCCAGCAATCCGAATAGACGAAGCCCCGCGTCAGCCTGTCCTGGAGCGGCGCGCCGAAATCGGAGGTCCGCAGCCGAACCGACGTCGAGCCGGGCAGCGTTCGCAAGCGCGCGAGGTGGTCGTAGAGGAACAGGCCGGCGCGCAGCATCCAGGCCGGGCGCAGGCCCTCGTCGTGCGGCAGCACGAAGCGCAGGGGCCAGATGATGTGGGGGGCGAGCCGCAACAGGCGCTCGCGCTCGGCCAGGGCCTCCCGCACGAGCCGGAACTCGTAGTATTCGAGGTAGCGCAGGCCGCCGTGGATCAGCTTCGTGCTCGCCGAGGAGGTGAACTCGGCAAGGTCCCCGCGCTCGCACAAGAGGACCGTCAGGCCGCGCCCGGCCGCGTCGCGGGCGATGCCGGTGCCGTTGATGCCCCCGCCGATGACGAGCAGGTCGTAGCCGCGATCCACCAAGGCCCCTCCCGAAACCCGGTGGCGGCGCCGGGCGCGAATGATCGTCTTTCGGATTCGCCTTGCGCCTCCGGTCGGCCGGGCAGGGCTAGCCCTGGAGCGCCAGGATCGCCAGGCCCGAGGCCGCCACGACGCCGCCCAGCAGCGGCGCGGTCCGGGCCCGTCCGGCGCGCAGCCCGAGGAGGCCGAGGCCGATCCCGGCCGCGTGCAGCACGGCCGTGCCGGCCAGGAACCCGAGGCCGTAGCGCAGGCCCGAGGCCGTCTCGGGCATCTCGGCGCCATGGGCGTAGCCGTGGAACAGGGCGAAGGCGCCGACGAGGGCGGCCAGCGCGGCCACCGGCAGGCCGAGACCGAAGATCGCGGCCAGCCCGAAGGCGACGATGGACAGGCCGATGCCGGTCTCGGCAAACGGCAGGGACAGGCCCGCGGCACCGAGTGCGGCGCCCACCGCCATCAGGCCGAGGAAGGCGGCCGGCAGCGCCCACAAGGCCCGGCCGCCGCGCAGGGCCGCCAGCAGGCCCACCGCCGCCATCGCCAGGACGTGGTCCGTCCCACTGACGGGATGCAGGAAGCCGTGCGCGAGGCCGGTGGCCCCGCCGTGGCCGGGGTGCGCGAGCGCCGCCTGCGGCAGCAGCAGGAGCAGGGCGGGGAGCATCGGGACGAGGGCGGAGGCGAGGCGCGTCATCGGCACGGTCCTGGATCGGGTCCGGTCCGGTCTAGGACAATTCCCTCCGCGGGGCGAGAGCCGGCGTCGTCGCCCATCGTCCGCCGCGGCACCGGGCGGTCCCATCGAAGGGTCCCCGGCGGCATTCCTGCCGGAGGGAGGCGCTTGGCGGGGCGTGCCTCTCGATGGCGGTGCGATCAGGCGTACCCGGTGGGCAGGCTATCGAGAAAACGGTCCGCCTGGGCCACGATCTCACCCTTGCGCCTGGCATCCCACTTGGACAGCGTCCGATAGGGCATCGTCATGCGGTGATTGTTTTCAAGATGCGGCGCGTTTCTGATCAGGAATGCCCAATACAGATAGTTGAACGGACAGGCCCGTGGGCCGGTCTTGATTTTCGGACTGTAGGCGCAGGTCGTGCAATAGTTCGACATGCGGTCGATGTAGGCGCCTCCCGCCGCATAGGGCTTGGACGACATCAGCCCGCCATCGGCAAAGGTCGCCATGCCGTGGACGTTGGGAAGCTCGACCCACTCGTAGGCGTCGGCGTAGACGCAGAGGTACCATTCCTCGATCTCGGCCGGCCTGATGCCCGCGAGCAGGGCGAAGTTTCCCGTGATCATGAGCCGGTTGATGTGATGCGCGTAGGCTTGATGCCTGGTATCCTCGATGGCCTGGTGCATGCAGTTCATCGGCGTCTCGCCGGTCCAGTACAAGGACGGTAGCGCGCGCTCCGCTCCCAGCGCGTTGCTCGTCTTGTACGCCGGCATATGCAGCCAGTAGACGCCGCGGACGAATTCGCGCCAGCCGAGGATCTGCCGCACGAAGCCCTCGATCGCGTTGAGCGGCACGCGCCCGGCCTCGTGCTCGGCCAGGGCCCGGTCGACAACCTCCCGCGCCGTGAGCAGCCCGGCGTTGATGTAGGGTGACAGCGTCGCGTGATAGAGAAACGGGGCGCCGGCCAGCATGGCGTCCTGGTAGTCGCCGAAGGACGGCAGGCAGCCGGTGGCAAACGCGTCCAGCGATTCCAGCGCCTGCGCCCGGGTCACGCCCCAGCCGAAATCCTCGATCTCGCCGAAGTGCCCGGCGAAGCGGCGGGAGACCAGATCCATCACCGAGCGGGTGGTCGCATCCGGGTCGAAGCGCAGGCGCTGGGGCGGTGCCTCGTCCGCGGGCCATGGCTTGCGGTTCTCGGCGTCGAAGTTCCAGCGGCCGCCCTCCGGTTCACCGCCCTGTATCAACAGGCCGGTGCGCTCGCGCATGACGCGGTAGAACGCCTCCATGCGGTAGCTCCGCCTGCCGCGGGCCCAGTCGGCGAACGCCTCACGCGAGCAGTAGAACCGGTCGTCGGGCCGGACCTCGACGGGGATGTTGAAACGGCTGAACCATCCGTCGACGGCGTCCATGACCCGCGCCTCGCCGGGCTCGGTGACGACGATCCTGTCGGGCAGGTGCCGGCGCGCGGCCCGCTCCAGTTCGCCGGTGAAGGAACCGGTGTTGTCGGGGTCGTCGAGCCGCACGTAGTCGACCTGGATGCCCTCGGCCCGGAGGTCGTCGGCGAAGTGGCGCATCGCCGAGAGGACGAAGGCGATCTTCTGCTTGTGGTGCGGGACGTAGGTGGTCTCCTCCGCCACCTCGACCATCAGGACCGTGTCCGCCTCCGGGTCCAGATCGCTCAGGGTCGGGATCGTGCGGGTCAGCTGGTCGCCGAGGACGAAGCGGAGGGCGGTCATGGCGGGTCGGGTCTCGATCGGGGTCGGGCCGATGTAGCGTCTCCCGTGCCTTTGGAACCCGGCCGTGACGCCGCAGCCGGATGAGTCGACGGCCTGCGGCTGGCGTCCAGGAAACGACCGCCTTGCCGATGGCGCACTCCCCGTATCGCGGACCCGTCGCCGACCTGGAGCGGCGGGCCGCGCCGGACGGGCGGAGAAGGCGTTCGGGATCGACCGCGAGGCCGATATCCGCGTCATGTCCGAGGCGGAGGACAAGGATCCATCGGTGCCGGCGGCGCCCCGAAACGAAGTGCGTGCGGCACGTTTTTCGTACATGAGCCCCGGCGCAACCGCCGGGGCCTTCCTGCGTCGGATCGGATCAGTCGCACGTCTCCTTGTGGACCGTCGTCCGGTCTCCGTCCGCGTTCTCCTTCTTGACGGTCTTGGAGACGCATCCGTCCCCATGCTCACGAACCGTCACCGACTTGGACTCGGCAGCCGGCCGATCGACCACGACCCGATCGGGGCCTTCGCGCTCGATCACCGTGGTCTGGGCCTGGACGTTCGAGACGCCGAGCAGCGTCAACACGGCACCGGCGGCAAGCAGGCTTCTACGCATCGCATGTCTCCTGAAAGCGAAAGATGCGTCCTGAACGGCAAGAGCCGCGGAACCGTTCCGCCAAAGGGACGTGCCGCCCGGCCGGCCTGACACGAACGCGCTTTTGTCCGGCCGCAGCACCCGCCGACCCGTTACGGACGACAGGTTTCCAGGGGCTGCCCGACTTGGCCTAACGCGTTGAGATGCAAGCCTATTCAGGCATATGGCTGGGGCGCCAGGATTCGAACCTGGGAATGGCGGTACCAAAAACCGCTGCCTTACCACTTGGCGACGCCCCACCGGAGGGTGGCGTTGTCTAGACTTGGGCGGGCGTTGTGGCAACAGGCTTCGCGGCGATGGCCGGGGTGACCGTCCGGTGCCGCTTTCGCGGCGGCTGGGGGCGGTCGAACCCGGTGCGGGGAACGGGGCGGGCGCGTTCGGGCGCGTGCCGTCATCGGGGGTTCGGGAGGACGGGCATGGCGGAGAAGCGGGTCGCGGTGGTGACGGGGGCGGGGTCCGGGTTGGGCCGCGTGGTGGCGCGCGGCCTGGGGGAGGCCGGTTACGCCGTGGTGCTTGCCGGGCGGCGGCTGACGGCGCTGGAGGCGGCAGCCGCCGAGATCGGCGCGGCGGCCCTGGCGGTGGAGGCCGACGTGACCGACCCGGATTCCGTGGCGCGGCTGTTCTCGGCCACGGGCGACGCCTTCGGGCGCCTCGACGTGCTGTTCAACAACGCCGGCATCTTCACGCCGGCCGCCTGCATCGACGAGGTCGCGCTGGCCGACTGGCGGGCGAGCGTCGAGACCAACCTCACCGGCGCCTTCCTCTGCACGCAAGGAGCCTTCCGGATGATGAAGGCGCAGGACCCGCGCGGCGGACGCATCATCAACAACGGCTCGATCTCGGCCCACGTCCCGCGCCCACATTCGGCGCCCTACACGGCCACGAAGCACGCCATCACCGGCCTGACCCGCGCCACCTCGCTCGACGGGCGCCCCTACGACATCGCCTGCGGCCAGATCGACATCGGCAACGCCGCCACCGAGATGACCGAGGGCTTCGCCAAGGGCGTGCGCCAGGCCGACGGCTCCCTCAAGCAGGAGGCGGTGATGGATGCCCGCCACGTGGCCGAGGCCGTGGTCTACATGGCGGGGCTGCCGCTCTCGGCCAACGTCCAGTTCATGACGATCGCCGCGACCAGGATGCCGTTCATCGGCCGCGGCTGAACCGAGCCGCGCATTTTGCCAACCGTCGCCGCCGGGCCTAGATGAGGGCGGCACGCCGTCCCACCGCGGAGCCGGCCGTCCGAACCGCCGCCCCAGATCCCAAAAAAGCCCGATCGCGGGCCCGAGACCGTTGCCCGCCATGCTGATGCAGCCGCAGACCAAGACCGAGGCGAGGCCGCCCGCCGATCCGGTGGCGCGGCGGCGCACCTTCGCGATCATCTCGCATCCGGATGCCGGCAAGACCACGCTGACGGAGAAGCTGCTGCTGTTCGGCGGCGCGATCCAGCTCGCCGGCGAGGTCAAGGCCAAGCGCAACCGCGTCTCCACCCGCTCCGACTGGATGGGCATCGAGAAGGAGCGCGGCATCTCGGTCGTCACCTCGGTGATGACCTTCGAGTACGGCGATTGCGTCTTCAACCTCCTCGACACCCCCGGCCACGAGGACTTCTCCGAGGACACCTACCGCACGCTGACCGCCGTCGACTCGGCCGTGATGGTCATCGACGCCGCCAAGGGCATCGAGGCCCGGACGCGCAAGCTGTTCGAGGTCTGCCGGCTGCGGGACATCCCGATCGTCACCTTCGTCAACAAGCTCGACCGCGAGGCGCGCGAGCCGTTCGAGCTGCTGGACGAGATCGAGAAGACCCTGGCGCTGGATGTCGCGCCGATCACCTGGCCGATCGGCCGGGGCCGCAACTTCGCCGGCACCTACGAGCTCGGCGGCAACCGCGTGCGCCGGTTCGATGCGGCGGACGACGCCGGAACGGAGGCGGTCTCCGGCTTCCAGGACCCGCTGTTCGACAGGCTGCTCACCGAGAACGGCGAGGCCGATGCCTGGCGGGAGGAGGTCGAACTCGCCGAGGGCGGCCTGAAGCGCTTCGACCTCGAGGCGTTCCGCGAGGGGCACCTCTCGCCGGTGTTCTTCGGCTCGGCTTTGCGCAACTTCGGCGTGCGCGACCTGATCGACGGGCTGGCGCGCTTCGCCCCGCCGCCGCGCGGGCAGGATGCCGACAAGCGCCTGGTGGAGCCGACCGAGCCGCGCATGACAGGCTTCGTCTTCAAGATCCAGGCGAACATGGATCCGAACCACCGGGACCGCATCGCCTTCATGCGGGTCTGTTCGGGCCGGCTCCACAGGGGGATGAAGGCGCGGCTGGTGCGCACGGCCAAGCCGATCTCGCTCTCGGCGCCGCAGTTCTTCTTCGCCCAGGACCGGGCCATCGCCGACGAGGCGTTCGCCGGCGACGTGGTCGGCATCCCCAACCACGGCACGCTGCGCATCGGCGACACGCTGACCGAGGGGGAGGACCTCGTCTTCCGCGGCGTGCCGAGCTTCGCCCCGGAGATCCTGCGCCGGATCAAGCTCACCGACGCGATGAAGGCCAAGAAGCTGCGCGAGGCCCTCCAGCAGATGGGCGAGGAGGGCGTGGTCCAGGTCTTCGTGCCGCAGGACGGCTCCCAGGCCATCGTCGGCGTCGTCGGCGCCCTCCAGCTCGACGTGTTGAAGGAGCGGCTCTCGGCCGAGTACGGCCTGCCGATCGACTACGACACCACGCGCTTCTCCGTCTGCCGCTGGGTCTCCTCCGAGTCCGAGGTCGAGTTGGACAAGTTCGTGGAGTCCCACGGCTCGGCCATGGCAAAAGACCTCGACGGGGCGCCGGTCTTCATGGCGACCACCGCCTTCTCGCTCCGCTACGAGGAGGAGCGCTACCCGGCCGTGCGCTTCACCGACATCAAGGACTACCAGAAGCGCAACGCCTGATGCGCTGGGGTGGTGTCTTGGGTTGAGATGCGGCCTGAGTGCCGCGCAGATCGAGCGCGCCTTCCTGCCCAAGCCGCAGCAGCGCAGCAGCCCCGATCCCGTGCCGGTCATGGTGCTCGGCCAACTCGCCGTCGATGAAGACTGTCGGAGGCAAGGCCACGCGCCATCGCTGATCCACTTCGCGCTCAAGACCGCCCTGCACGCATCGGCCGTCATCGCCGGCGCGGGCGTTCTCACGCATCCGCTGAACGACGACGTGCGCGGCTTCTGTCGGGCATGGGGCTTCGAGGACCTGCCTTTCGACCCACGCCGCGCCATGTTCGTGCGGATATCCGCGCTCCGCAATTTTTCCTGACCTGTTCGATGCAGTGCGGAATCTCCGACCGCGGCCTTCCTGCGGTCGGCATGCGGCCACTCGTCGTCGCGCCCGCCGTGGTGATGCCAACCTTCGGCACGCAACCCGGCCCCTCCACCGGCACGTCGCCGCCCGATCCGACCGGACCTCGGGTCTAGAGCGTGTTATGAA
>NZ_BPRB01000291.1 GCF_022179685.1 Methylobacterium trifolii | reverse complement strand
GTGGTCGGGACCGCCGATCCAGCGAACGATTGCCCACGCCCTACTAGACAGCAATCTTGCGATCCGAACGCGATCGGTAAATAAGCACTCACCACGACAGGAGCTTTCCATGAAACGCATAGGCCGTCCTTCGCCCCCCTGAATTCCGGAGTGCAGACGACCCATGCGTCGAGCCTCCGCGCACTTGCGAGGAGCTCGAAATGCCGCCCCGAACCCTGTTCACGGCCGACCATCACGTCGGACATCGCCAGATCCTCAGCCCCAGGATGGCGCTGAACCGACCGTTCGAGACCATCGAGGAACACGACGAGACCCTCGTCGCCCGGTGGAACGCCGCCGTGCGCCCCGAGGACACGGTCTGGCACCTCGGCGACTTCTGCTACCGCTGCCCCGAGGCCCACGCGCGCACGATCCTTTCGCGGCTGAGGGGTCGTATCTTCCTGGTTCGCGGCAACCACGACCGCATCGGCGCCAGGCTGCAGTGGGCCGGACCCGTCGTCGACGTGGCCCGCGTCGTCGTCCAGAACCGCGACGGCACCCCCCAGGGGCTGTTCCTGAGCCACTACGCCCACCGGGTCTGGCCGCGGATGCACCGTGGCGACATCCACCTTTTCGGACACTCCCACGGCAGCCTGCCCGGCACCGCCGCCAGCACCGACGTCGGCGTCGACTGCTTCGATTACCGCCCCGTCACCCTCGAAGAGATCCGCGTGCGCCTCGCCGAGAACGCCGACGCCCTCTCGCGTGTACCGGCTTCGAGCCACGACCAAGGCCGCGGGCACGACGAACGATCGACGGAAGTGATGACATGATCCGCGTCCTGCACACCGGCGACTGGCACATCGGGCAGACCCTGCGGGGTTTTTTGCGCGAGCATGAACATGCGCGGGTGTTCGACGCGCTCGTCGCCCTCGTCGAGGAACGGGAGCCGGACGCCTTGGTGATGGCCGGCGACGTCTTCGACAGCCAGAACCCGTCCGGCGAGGCCCAGCGCCTGTTCTACGAGACACTGGTGCGCCTGCATCAGGCCCGGCCCGCGATGACGATCGTGGTCACCGCCGGCAACCACGACGCGGCCGGCCGGCTGGAGGCGCCGCGCGCCCTCCTCGATGCGATCGGCGTCCATGTCGTCGGCAACGTGCGGCGGCCGGGCGGCGCCATCGACCTCTCGCGCCACCTCGTGCCGATCCGCAAGGACGGCGCGGTGGCGGGCCACGTGCTCGGCGTCTCCTACCCCACTGCCGCCTGCCTGCCCGGCCTCACCGCCGGCCGCGTCCGCGACGAGGCCGGGTCGCCCATCGTTCGGGCGGTGCGCGACCTCTACGCCGCGCTGCACGAGGCGGCCCGCCCCGAACTGGCGGGGCTGCCATACATCGTCACCGGGCACCTTCACGTCGCCGGTGGGCTGGAATCGGAGGGAGCTGAACGCCGGATTTTGGTGGGCGGCGAGCACGCGGTCCCGCCCGACGTATTCCCGGAGGATGCCGACTACGTCGCCCTGGGGCACCTTCATCGCGCACAGGAAGTCGGCCGACCCATCGTACGCTACTCCGGCTCCCTCATCCCGCTATCAGCCACGGAACTGGCCTACCGCCACGGGGTCAGCCTCGTCACCATCGGCGATGGCCCGGCACGGACGGAACACGTCGTCATCGACCGGCCCGTCCTCTTCCTGCGGCTGCCGGAAGCGGGCGACATGGCGTTGGGCGAACTCGGGGACCGGCTGGCGGCCCTCGACCTCGATCCCGGCCTGCCGGTCGAGGCCCGGCCCTTCCTCCAGATCCGGCTCGCCCGCGCCGGATTGCCGGCCGGCTACCGGGCCGAGGTCGATCGGATCGCCGAGCGGTTCCCGGTGAGGGTCGTCGACGTCCGGGTCGCGAGCGTCGATGCCCCGTCGCCCGACCTCGCGCCGGTGGGCGGTCCCATGGTCCGCCTCGCCGAGCGGGACCCGGAAGACCTGTTCCGCATGGCCTTCCTCCAGACCCATGGGGTCGAGCCGGCCGCCCCGCACCTCGACGTGTTCCATCGCGCCAGGGCAGGCGCATGAACCGTCCGCAAGCCCGGGCTTGACCGATGCGCATCCTCGCGATCCGCGGCGCGAACCTCGCGAGCCTCGCCGCGCCGTTCGACATCGACCTCGACGGCGGCCCGCTCGGCGCCACCGGCATCTTCGCGATCACCGGGGAGACCGGCGCCGGCAAGTCGACCATCCTCGACGCGCTGTGTCTCGCCCTCTACGGCCGGTTTCCCCGCGTGAGCGCCGGACGCAACGAGGACGTACCCGATCCGGGTGGCCAGGCCATCAACTCCGGCGATCCGCGCGCCATCCTCCGGCGCGGTGCCGGCGAGGGCTTCGCCGAGGTCGACTTCCTCGGCCGGGACGGTGTCGCCTACCGCGCCCGGTGGACGGTCTACCGGGCCCGGAACCGGGCCAACGGACGCCTTCAGGCCGAGACCCGGATCCTGTCCCGGATCGAGGACGGCGCCGCGGTCGCCACCGGCAAGACCGCGGTCAACGAGGCCGTCGTCGCCCGAACCGACCTGACCTTCGACCAGTTCCGGCGCACGGTCGTCCTGGCCCAGGGCGAATTCGACGCCTTCCTCCTTGCCGGCGAGGGGGATCGCGCCGACCTGCTGGAGAAGATCACCGGGACGCAGGTCTACACGGAGATCTCGAAGCGGGTCCGCGCCGGCGCCGACGAACGTCGGGCGGCGTTTGCCATCCTCGTCGCGCGACACGACGCCATCGGTCTCCTCGACGTGGCGGAACGACGGGAGAGGACGGCCGAACGCGACGTGATCGACGCGGCGATGCCGGCTCTCGCGACCGAGCATGGATCCCATCTCACCGCCCTCGACCATGCCCGCCGGTCGGCGGCGGCCGAGGCGCGGTTCGCCGAGGCGGCCGTACTGGTCGAGCAGGCCGCCTCCGCCGTCCGGGACGGCCGCGACGACGCCGTGAGGCTCGCCGAGATCGAGGCCGTCGAACCCTCAAGGCGCCCGGCGGATGCCATGACGGCGGCCGAGGCCGAACTCGCTGCGGCAGAGGGCGTCCTGGAAACCGCCGTGGCTGACGTCGACGCCACCGGGGCGGCCCTTGCGGAGGTCCGGACGGGATTGGCGACGGCACGCGCGGCCGACGAGGCGGGCGAAGCGGATTACCGGGGTTTCACGCCGACCTGGGGCGCGGCCGGCGTTCTGGACGCCCGCATCGTGGAACTCGCCCGCGAGGCGGATGCGGCCACCGCCGGGGCCAAGGACGCGACGGCGAACCTCGACGGGGCCAGGGCCCGGAGATGCGATCTCGACAAGGCCTACGACGCGTTGTCGGCATCGCGTGATGAGACGGCCCGGCGGATCGTGGCGGACGCGGCCATGGCGCCGCTCGCCGACGGGGCGGCGGAGATCGCCGGGCTGTTCGAGAAGCGGACGGCCCTGGCCCTCGAACGCGACGCCGCCCTGGTGGCCCTCGCGGACGCGGAGACCCGGATCGGCGAGGCCGACGCCGCGACCGCCTCGGCAGCCGAGCAGGCGGCCTCGGCCCGCGAGGCCCGCGACCGGCACATCGTCGACCGGGCCAACCGGGAGGAGGAACATCGCGGCCTCGATGTCGAGGGCGCCGAGGCGGGCCATGCCCATCTCCGAACCCTCATGGAGCGTCTGGCGGCCGTCTCCGACCTGGCGCGACGCCATGACCGGGCCGGGGCCGAACTGGCCCGTGCACGCGCGGGCCAGGCCGATGCCGGTGCGCTCCGCGAGGCGACCGAGGCGCTGCGCATTGAGGCGGAAACCGCACGAGGCCAGGCAACACGTGCCCGGATGGAGATCGCGGCGATGGCGGACCTCGCCGAGCGCGGAGCATCGGCCGAGGCCGCGGCCCTGCGCAGCGTCCTCGTCGACGGCCGCCCCTGCCCGGTCTGCGGCTCGACGAGCCATCCCGTCGACGATGGCCACGGCGGCGACGCGTTGACCCGGCTGGCCGAGACCATGCGCGGCCGGCGATCCGAGATCGACGCCGAACTGGCCCGCGCCGATGCCGCCTTCGCCGAAGCCGTAGCCGCGAAGTCGGACGCGTCCGCAAGGTTCGACGCCGCCGCACGGGATGGGGCGCAGGCAGGCTCGACCCTCACGGATTGTGCCGAGGCCTACGCCGGACACCTGCCCGGCCTCGCGTCGGCCTGCCTTTCGGCCGGGGTGCAGGAGCCACCACACACGCTGGGGCCGGGATCCGTCGATCGGCTCGGATCGATCGCCGAGGCCGCCGGAGCCGTGCGTGCCTCGCTTGCCGCGAGGCTCGAAAGGGCACGTGCCCTGTCCGGCGAGATCCGCGTCGCGGAGAAGGCCATCGCGGTCGCCGACGGCGTGATCGCCGCCGCGGATCGGCTGATCATGGCGGAGGCCGCCCAGCGCCAGGACGCGGCCCTCGCCGCCGAACGCGCCCGGACCCAGGCCACGGCGTCGACCGACCGGATCGCCTCCATCGTCCGCAAGCTCGGCCCGATCCTCGCCCCGGCGGGCCTCGACGAGGCGCAGCTTGCCTGCGACCCCGATGGCACGGCCCGTCGCATCGCCGGGCTCGGGACCGCCTACCGCGAGGCGCGGGAGAACCATCACGGCATCGTCTCGGCATTGAACGACCTCGTGCCGCGCAGGGCCGTGGCGACCGAGGCCGAGGCCACCGCCGCAATCCTTCGCGAAACGGCGGTGCGATCCGCCGATGACCGGGCGACGGCGCTCGTGGACGTGCGGCGGGATCGTGCCGGGCTTCTCGGTGGCGAACCGACCGACGGCCACCGCGATCGCGTCACGGCCGACCGCGACACGGCCCGCGAGAACCACCGCATGGCGCTTGAGGCGGCCGGCATCGCCGCCGCGCTCCATGCGACGGCCAACGGCGCCGCGGAGCATGCGGATGCACAACGCCGACGCGCCCGAAACGTCATGGGAGAGGCGCAGGGGCGGTTCCTGGCGTCGTGCGGCACCCGTGGCCCCGATGCCGTGCTTGCCCTCCTGGCGGTGCCCCTGGAGGCCGTCACGGCCCTGCGCGAGGCGCGGGACCGGCTGCTGCGGGCGTACGAGGCGGCCGAGGCGGGATTGGCCGCCCGTCGCACGGACGTCGACGCGCTGCGCGGCCTCCCGCCCGTCGACGTTCCGGGCACCGAGGCCGCCGCCGCCGCGGTCGCCGAGGCCATCGCGACCCATCAACGGCGTCGGGGCGCACTCGACGCCGAGCTTGCCCGCGACGACGATGCCCTGGGCCAGGCCGCGAACCTCTCGGGGGAGATCGAGGCCGTGCGCGAGGGCCTCGACGCGTGGGAGATGGTCGACGCCGCCGTCGGCTCCGCGAACGGCGACAGGTTCCGGCGCTTCGCCCAAGGCGTGACGCTGGAGCACCTGGCGCATCTCGCGAACGAACAACTCCGCACCCTGAGCCCGCGTTACGCCCTCGTGCGCAGCCAGGGCACGGACCTCGCGCTGCACGTCCTCGACCGCGACATGGGCGACGAGCTTCGCGGAACGCGCAGCCTATCGGGCGGCGAGCGCTTCCTGGTGGCTCTCGCCCTGGCGCTGGCGCTCTCGGGCCTGGAGGGGCGAGCGGCCTTCGTCGACACCCTGTTCATCGACGAGGGCTTCGGGTCGCTCGATGCCGAGACCCTCGACGTCGCCATCGACGCCCTGGAAAGCCTCCAGGGCCAGGGTCGCCGGGTCGGCGTCATCACCCACGTCGCGGCGATGATCGATCGCATCGCGGTGCAGGTCCGCGTCGAGCGCCGGGGCAACGGGCGCAGCGTCGTACGGGTGACCGACGGTGCATAGCCCGGATATCCGAAGGGTAGGACATCGACCCGATCGGAAGCGGAAGCGATCCCTCCGGGACCGAACCGGGAATTCGGCGTTCCCCCCGGGGGCGCCGCCTCATGCCCCGGGTCCGGTATCGGGATCCTCGTCGTCCGTCTCGGATCCGTCGGGACGATCGCAAACCAAGACCGCTTCGTGAGCCCTTAAGCGTCCGACGAAACCCTCGTATCCGCACTTCGGCATGGCGGCCATGAAGTCCTCCCAACTTGGCGCCGAGCGGGTCAAGTTGGCCGGAGCATGCCGGGGGGGTATCGATTACGGCATCACGCTTCTCGTCGAATGGTTCGACGAGAAGCTCGTCTGAGATCGGCTACAGCCCGATGCGCCTACCGCAGCGTCGCTGTTTCCCCTGGCTTCAAGGGACGGTCCTCGGCGTCCGGATCGCTGATCGCGTTGAGGCGCCCCAGGTGCTCGAAGACGTGCTCGAAGGCGTCGGTGACGGCCTGCTCGAAGGAGCCGTCGCCCTTGCCCTGGGCCTGCTTGAGTGAGCTCAGCAGCTGCTGGTGCCGTTCGATATCGCTGGTCATGGGAAACCTCGTCGGCGGGGTGGGTCGGGGTACGGCAAGCCTCGATCCGTCGCAACGGTTCCGGCGCACGGTGTGCCTGAGACGGATCGAGAGCCGCACCGATCGCAGAAAGCGGCTCGTTCCGGCTGGTGCGACGCGTCGCGTTCGGCCAAGCTGTCCGTTGCGACCCACCGCGAAGTGTTCTAATTTTGTTCCTATGGCTCAGAGCTCGGCGATAGAGTGGACGGAGGCGACTTGGAACCCGGTGACGGGATGCACCAAGATCAGCTCCGGCTGCGACAACTGTTACGCGGCGCGGTTTTCCGAGCGCTTCCGCGGCGTTCCGAACCACCCGTTCGAGAGCGGCTTCGACCTGACGCTGCGTCCGGCGCGGCTTGAGCAGCCGTTGGCATGGCGGCGCCCGCGGATGATCTTCGTGAACTCGATGAGCGACCTGTTCCACAAGGACGTTCCGACGTCCTTCGTCGACCGCGTCTTCGACACGATGGAGCGGGCGGACTGGCACGAGTTCCAGATACTGACAAAGCGCAGCTCGCTGATGCGGGATTACGTCAACGCCCGCTACGTCTCGCGTCCCGTGCCGGCCCACATCTGGCTCGGCGTGTCGGTCGAGGACGGAACCAAGAAGTCCAGGGTCGCGCACCTGAGGGATACCAATGCCGCGGTGCGGTTCCTGTCCGTGGAGCCCTTGATCGGGCCGATCGGGACTTTAGATCTCATCGGCTTGCATTGGGTCATCGTCGGGGGCGAGAGCGGTCCCGGCGCCAGGCCCATGGAGAAGGCGTGGGTCGTGGACCTGCTGCGGCAGTGCGCGCGGGCCGACGTGCCGTTCTTCTTCAAGCAGTGGGGCGGGCGGTCGCCGAAGACGGGCGGTCGGCTGCTAGACGGGCGCGAGCACAACGGCTGGCCGAGGAACGCGCGCGCGGCTGTGTCCGCCGCCTTGTAGGGGCGATGGATGAAGCCGCAGCGGGTGACGTGGGCGCTTGAGGACCACACCAGGGCCAAGCACGAGATCCTGCGGCGCTACCTGCAGGCCTGGTTCCCGATCCTGGCGCTGGGAGGCTTCCCGCGCATGGTGTTCATCGACGGCTTCGCGGGCCCGGGCATCTACGACGACGGCAGCGACGGCTCCCCGCTGATCGCGCTGAAGGCGTTCCTCGACCAAGCCACACCGATCCGCGCCGAGTGCCACTTCCACTTCATCGAGAAGGACGAGGCCCGTGCGGACCGCCTGCACGGCTGCATCGGCACGCTGTTCGCGGCCCGGGCCAAGCCGCGCAACCTCCACGTGCGCGTTCATTCCGGTGAGGGCTTCGAGCAGGTCTACGCGGAGGCGCTGCGCGACCACCCCCGGAACGCGCCGGTCTTCGCGCTTGTCGATCCGTTCGGATGGAACGGCATGCCGATGACCGCCATGCGCGACCTGATGAACCGCGCCAGCGGCGAGGTCCTGGTCAACTTCATGTTCGAGGAGATCAACCGCTTCCTCACGCACCGCGACCAGCCGGACAACTTCGACGCGCTGTTCGGCTGCCCGGACTGGCGCAAGGTCACCGCCTTGCCACCGGCGCAGCGCAAGGCCGGCATCCGCGACCTCTATGCCGCCCAGCTCGTATCGATGGCCGGGGCCCGCTTCGTCCGGCATTTCGAGATGCGCAACGGGCGGGAGCGGACCGACTACTACCTGTTCTTCGCAACGAAGAACCAGAAGGGCCTGAAGAAGATGAAGGAGGCCATGTGGTCGGTCGACCAGCGGGGTGGGATGGCTTTCTCCGATGCGACCGATCCGGGCCAGCAGGTGCTGTTCGACGGCAGCGATCTCACGCAGCTTGAAGGCATTCTCGCGCGCCGGTTCTCAGGGGCGACGGCCGACGTTGACGAGATCGAACGCTTCGTGGTCGAGGAGACCGCTTTCCGGGAGACCCACTACAAGGGGATCCTGAAGGGGATGGAGGCGCGGGTCCCGGCCGCGATCCAGGTGGAGGCCTGCCGGGAGGGACGCCGGCGCGGGACCTATCCGGCCGGGACGCGCGTCCGGTTCGCCTGAGCCGGAAGGCCCCGTCGAGATCGGACGGGCCACGGGTGGCCCGAGCGTCCGGAACGGGCCGCATCGCCGCGGTATGGCCGACATCGACGCCTTCGCGCGACGCATCGCCGACGATGCCCTGTCGGGGCGCAACACGGCAGCCGTCGGCGACCTGTCCGCGAGGATTTCTCCGTCGTTCCCAGCGGCAGGGCCAAACACCGGACCATGCCTAACGAAGCCGCATGCCAAGCAACCGCAGCGCGTTGCCCGTGACGAGCACCGTGGCACCGGTGTCGGCCAGGATGGCCGGCCACAGCCCGGTGATGCCGGCGACGGTGGTGGCGAGGAACACGAGCTTCAGCCCCAGCGCGATGGCGATGTTCGCGCGGATGTTGGCCAGCGTCCTGCGGGAGAGCTCGATCATCCGCGCCACGTCGGCGACGCGCCCGTGCAGCACCGCGGCATCGGCCGCCTCCAACGCGACGTCGGTGCCCCCGCCCATCGCGATGCCGACGTCCGCGGCCGCGAGCGCCGGGGCGTCGTTG
>NZ_BPRB01000290.1 GCF_022179685.1 Methylobacterium trifolii | reverse complement strand
TCCAGCAGGGCGCGGATGCCGTGCTCGCCCTCATAGGGCACCGGTTCGCGGCTCGCCCGGTAGAACGGGATCTTCTCGTGTTCGGTGCCGATGGCGAAGCGCTCGCGCGGCTTCTCGCCTTCGGCAAACCACGCGATCAGTTCGGCGCGGGTGGTGAGCGGGGTGGTGTCGGATGTATCGCGCGCCATGCGCTGCCTGCCCGTGAAGTGGCACGTGGGAGATCGGGACGTGCCGGATGTCAGAGGCGCGCGGAGCGGCCCCTTTCCCGGAAGTGGTCTCCTTAATCCAGGCTGGGCAGTGGGACAACGCGGAGCAGGCCTGCGGACGCAATCCCGCCGGCCGGCGTCGCGGGCGAGAGGGCGCGCCGTCGCCGCGCCGTCCATCGCCGGATCGGCCCGCTTCGGCGATCTTCACCATACCGCAACTATAGCTTACAATGGATGCCGTTTTTATTTGACGTGATCCGATAAACGACAGGCTAGCCGCTTAAATGCGTGTTCATGTTTGGGTCTTAACTCAAGCCTCATCGTCATAGCGCATCGAGGCATCGGATGGGTTTCCTGGGTCGGAACGTCGCCCTCAACATCTATTATCCCCGCATCGGGACCAGCATCTCCTACCAGTCGGTCGCCCGCGTCGCCGACGGGACGGTCGAGTTCGCGAACACGAGCCGGTTCGACATTCCCAACGACGCGTCGCAAGTGGTCAATGCGGACATCGACGTGGGTGATGCCCGCATCGATTATCGCATCGACGACACCCGGTTTTCGGGCTTTGCCGGAGCCAACCTCAGCAGCCTGTTCAACGGCTACGTCCTGAGCGACGTCGACGGGACGGTGGCACCGATCGTCGGCTATTCCATCGACTCGTCCAGCAACACCCTCGGGCTGACCGCCAACTCCGTGTCTTTCGACGCCGACTCGGTCTACGTGAACGTCTCGGGGATGAACTTCCGCAACGGGGACGCGGTCGCCCTCGACCTCATCTTCCAGAACGGCACGTCGATCGACGGCACGGCGTCGAGCGACCTGATCCGCGGCGGTGCGGCGGTCGACACCATCCTGGGCCGGGGCGGCAACGACAGCATCTCCGGGGGATCAGGCGCGGACGCGATCTTCGGCAACCAGGGCGAGGATTCCTTGTTCGGCAACCAGGGC
>NZ_BPRB01000289.1 GCF_022179685.1 Methylobacterium trifolii | reverse complement strand
CTGTTTGTCCAGGCGCGGCCCGGACGCACCCGCCGGTCGTCCGATGCCGCGCCTGGACAAACAGGGCGAGATTCTGTTGAGAACCGTTACAGAGTGCTTTCCCGGCCCTGCCGGGCGAGGCGCCGCTCCACAGGCACGAAAGCCGTCCATGCTGATCCTGATCCTCGGCCTCGTCCTGTTCCTCGGCATCCATGCCTTCTCCATCGCGCGCGCCAAGCGTGCGGAGGTGATCGGGCAGGTCGGCGAGAACCGGTTCAAGCTCGGCTACACCCTGCTCTCGGCCCTCGGCCTCGTGCTGATCGGCGTCGGCTTCCACCAGTACCGCGCCGCCGGCTACATCCCGGTCTGGGACCCGCCGGTCTGGACGCGCCACCTCGCCCTGCTGCTGATGCTGCCGGTCTTCGTCCTGCTGGCGGCCGCCTACCTGCCCGGCCGCATCCGGGCCAGGACCAAGCACCCGATGCTGCTCGCGGTGAAGATCTGGGCCACCGCCCACCTGCTGGCCAACGGCGACCTCGGCTCGATGCTGCTCTTCGGCGGCTTCCTCGCCTGGGCCGTGGCGGCCCGGATCAGCGCCAAGCGCCGGGCGCTTCCGGCCGGGGCCGTCGCCGCCCAGCACGGGGGCGCCGCGGCGCCCGCGGGCCGGCGCAACGACCTCATCGCCCTCGTCCTCGGCCTCGTGGTCTGGTTCCTCTTCGCACGATACCTGCATCCCCTGCTGATCGGCGTGTCCGTGTGGCCGGGCCGGGGCTAGAGCATCGGCTTCCGGCGAAAACCGGCATCCGCCCTCCGGGCCGATGCCGTGACGACGGGCAGGCCGGCGCTCAGCCCGGTCGCCAAGCCTTCGGCCCTGTGCTAGGCGCGGGGCTCGATGGGGCGCGAGGTGGCCCGGCCCGCGCGGCCGGACCGGGATACGATGGCTGAGAACAACGAGTTCATCCGCGAGGTCAACGAGGACTATCGCCGGGACAAGGTCGCCGAGATCTGGCGGCGCTACAGCGGCGTGTTCATCGCCCTGGCGATCCTGGTCGTGGGCGGCGTCGGTGGCTGGCGCTACTGGCAGTCCGCGCAGCGCGCCGCCGCGGAGACGGCCTCCGAGCGCTTCGACACGGCCAACCGCCTGGCCCGCGACGGCAAGTCGGCTGAGGCCGACAAGGCCTACGAGGCGATCGAGGCGCAGGGGCCGGCCGGCTACCGGCTGCTGGCGCAGTTCCGCTCGGCCGCCGAGACCGCCAAGCGCGACCCGGCCGCCGGGGCGGCCGAATTCGAAAAGCTCTCCGGCGATACGGCCTTGGGCGACGGCCTGCGCGACCTCGCCCGCCTGCGCGCCGCGCTGCTGCGCCTCGACCTGCCGGAGCCGGCACCGGCGCTGGCCAGCCTCCAGAGTCTGGCCGCCGGCACGCCCTTCCGCCACACCGCCCGCGAGATGCTCGGGCTCAACGCCCTGAAGGCCGGGCAGTACGAGGAGGCCGGGCGCTGGTTCGACCAGCTCAACGCCGACCCGGAGACCCCCCAGAACCTGCGCCAGCGCATCGAGGTCTACGTGGCGCTGGTCGCCGGCGGCCCGGTGACGGTCACGGAGGCCAAGGCGGAGCCCGCCGCCCCGCCCCCGCCCATCACCCGCTGAATTTTTCTCACGATGCCCAAAACCTCCG
>NZ_BPRB01000288.1 GCF_022179685.1 Methylobacterium trifolii | reverse complement strand
GCCACCGTGTCGGGGGCATGACTGCCGCCGTGACCTCGCAGAAAGTCGTGGACGGGGAATTGCGGGACATCCTGGAGCAGGGATTGGACACGCCGCTCAACGTCGTCGTCGAGCCGGCCGATCGGGGCAGGTTGGGCACACCGTCCGATACGCCATAGGCGTTCACCTGCCGCGCCCGAAGCGACCTCGAATGCGGCCCGTGCGGTTCCGGCGCAGCGTCGGGCGGGACCTGCGCAATCGTCTCCGGTCTGCCGTCGTCGGCCTGCTGATCCTGGTCGGCCTGCACGTCGTCTCGACGATCACCGTCGAGCATCTCAGTCTCGGGGTTAGCGATCTGGCTGACCTCCACGACGGTCACGACGACCGGCCAGGGCGACTTTTCCGCCGAGGCGGCGGCCGGCCGTGCCTCCACCATCCCGCCGAACCCCACTTGACATATATCCGTATCGCATCTTAGTTAATCGCGACATGGATATAAGGTGGGGCTGTGAGCGAGGCTGAGTTCCTTTCGACCTATGATCCCGCTGCCTACGAACGGCCGGCACTGGCCGTCGACCTGGTCTTGATGGGGGTCCGCGACGGCCGTCCTGGCGCTCTCCTGCTGAAGCGCACCGAACACCCGCATGCCGGCCGGTGGGCGCTCCCCGGCGGCTTCGTCGGCCTCGACGAGACCCTCGACGCCGCAGCCGAACGCATCCTGCGTGACAAGGCCGGGATCGCCAGGGCTCATCTGGAGCAGCTCTACACGTTCGGCGCGGTTGAGCGCGATCCACGCATGCGCATCGTCTCGGTCGCCTACCTTGCCCTCTTGCCGGAGCGAGCCTTCTCCGAGGCGTTGGACGGCATGCCGGAGCTGTCACCAGCGGTGATCGCGGTGTCGTGGGCCGGCGAGGCTGGCGGACCGGTCGCGGCACTGTCGACCGGTCGTCGCGCGGGCGGTGAGCCCCTAGGCCTCGCCTTCGATCACGCCGACATCCTCGCACTCGCCATTCTGCGGTTGCGGGGGAAGCTCGACTATTCGGACGTCGGCTTCGCGCTGCTGCCCGAGCAGTTCACGCTGCGCCAGTTGCAGGACGTGCACGAGGCGATCCTCGGCAAGGCGCTCAACAAGCCGGCCTTCCGCCGCCGGATGCTCGACCGGGGCTGGCTCGAGCCGACAGGCTCCCGCGAGGGCGGCACCTCATTCCGTCCAGCCGAACTCTACCGATTCCGAAGGCCGCGTTGATCCAGAGGAGGATGCCATGGCCACGATCCGCAACATCGGTCTGATCGCCCAGCTCAGGAGCGAGGCGAGCAGCCACATCATCCGCTACCGCAACGGACGCGTCCGGCAGAGCGGGCGGGGGCTGGTCTTCTGGTTTCAGCCGGAGACCGCGAGCATCAGCGAGGTCCCGATGGACGACCGCGAGATGACGGTGTTCGTGCGCGGTCGCAGCAGGGATTTCCAGACCGTCGCGGTGCAGGGGACGATCGGCTGGCACGTCGTCGATCCGGAACTGCTGGCAAGCCGCGTCGATTTTTCGATCGGGCTCGTCACCGGCAAGCTGCAAGGCGAGCCGATCGAACGGATCGAGGGGCGCATCAACGGCATCGCTGGTCAGGCGGTCCTGCAGTACCTGGGTGCGAACCCGGTCGGTGCGCTGCTCGATGCCGGTCCGGAGCCGCTGCGCATGACCTTGGAGGCGGTCCTGGCGACCGCCACCGCCCTTGCCGAGATCGGCGTCGCGCCGGTCTCCGTACGCCTGACCAACCTCGCGCCGACGAGCGAGCTGGAGCGCGCGTTGCAGACGCCGACGTTCGAGGCGCTCCAGCAGAAAGCCGATGAAGCCACCTTTTCGCGGCGTGCCCTGGCGGTCGAGAAGGAGCGGGCCATCGCCGAGAACGAGCTCGCCACCAAGACGGAACTGGCCCGCCGCGAGACACAGCTGATTGCGCAGGAGGCCGACAACGCCCGCAATCGCGCGGCCGGTGTCGCGGACGCGCAGGCGCTGGAGGCGGCTGCCGAGGCCGAGCGCATCCGCCTCGTCGAAGGTGCCAAGGCCGAAGCCGAGCAGCGGCGCGTGGCCATCTACCGCGACCTGCCGCCCGCCGTCCTGTTCGGGCTGGCCGCGCGGGAACTCGCGGGCAAGCTGGAGACGATCGAGCACGTCAACGTCACGCCGGACCTGCTCGCAGCCGCGCTGGGTGAGTTCCGCCGGAGCGCCCCGCCGATGGCCGCCGCGGTCTCTGCTCGCTGAGGACGCGCGATGGCAGCCCTCACCCCGCGCGCCGTGTTCGTGGTTCGCGATACCGACTACGAACTGCTGCTCGCCCGCCATGCGACGCGGGGCCAGGCCAAGTTCTTCCTGGAGAGCCGCGAGCAGAGCATCGCGGATGTCGAGGCGCGGCACCTCCGCTTCCATGCCGTGCTCGGGCAGGCCCGCGCCGCGGTGCCAGCGGATTGGCGGCAGACGCTGGCGCGCCGCGCCGACCTCGATCGTTTCCTGTTCGCGCCCGAGGACGTCGTCGTCGCCGTCGGCCAGGATGGGCTGGTCGCCAACGTCGCCAAGTACCTCGAGGCGCAGCCGGTGATCGGCGTCAACCCGGCCCCCGATCTGTACGACGGCGTCCTGGCGCGGATCGGTGTGGATCGCCTGGGTCCGCTGCTCCTTGCCAGTTTCGCGGGCGCGGCCCGCGTCGAGCGACGGACCATGGTGCAGGCGGTCCTCGACAGCGGTGAGAGGTTGCTCGCCCTCAACGAGATCTTCGTCGGCCACCGCAGCCACCAATCCGCGCGCTACCGGATCGAGGCAGGGGGCACGACGGAGGACCAGTCCTCGAGCGGCCTCATCGTCGCCTCCGGCACCGGCGTGACCGGGTGGGCGCGTTCCATCAGCGAAGCGACGCATCTCCGCCTCGCGATAGGCCCGGACGAACCGGCCGTCGGCTATTGGGTGCGCGAACCCTTCCCGAGCGTCGCCACGGCCACCGGATTGCGCGCGGGCAAGCTCACAGAGGCCCCCCTCGTGGTGACCTCCCGGATGAACGAGGGCGGCGTGGTGTTCGCCGACGGGATCGAGCAGGACTTCATCGCCTTCGGCTGGGGCAGCCGGGTCGTGATCGCTCCGGCTCCTCGGGCGCTCAACCTCGTGGTTGCCTGACATGTCCGAGGACGAGCGCGACGGGTTCATCGCGCAGGCGCGCCACGAACCGAGCGGATGAGGTTTTGCGCGTCGACCGACACGCGCACGCGCCGGCCGTGCGGCAGGCCGATGAGCGGGGCGACATCCGCGAACCTGCTGGTGAAGCGCAACGGCACGGGCGCGTCCCAGCGGCCGAAGAAATCGACGCCGAGGTGACACTGCCGCGGCCGAGACGCTCGGGCAGGCCCTCCAGGATCTCTTCAACGTCGGCGTAGACCCGCGTGAGCGGCGGCCCGCTCAGCGAGCCGGCACGATAGCGATATTGGCGATGGGCCCGGCAGCTCTCAGCGAGGTCGAAGCGCCAGTCCGCTGAGGGCGGGATCGGTTGCAGGCGGCGCTTGTCCGGCGCGGCGACGACGACCGCCAGGGTCGTCTTGGCCTCGCGAGAGGCCCCACGCGGGTTGTCCTGCGTCGGAAGAGCGATCCGGTCCCCCTCCGGTTCGACCCCCTCGGCATCGGCCTTGCCGCCGTTGCGGCCGTGCCGAGATCGGCGGCGTTCGCTCCAACTCGTCGTGGCCGTCCCACGCAGCCGCGTCGTGATGATCCGCAGAACGGGCAGCAGACCGTTCGCCCCCGCCAGGCAAGCACGGTCACTCATGCCCTCCTGGGCGTCACCCCGTTTCGCGCGCCATCGTGTCAGCGCCCCCAAACCTGCCGCGCTCCGTCGAAGTACGCGATCAGCAACTCGGTCAGAACCCGAATCTTCCGTGCGGGATGCGCGCCGGGCGGGCGGACCACGTAGGCCCCCGCCGATGGCGGCGGATGCCGCTTCAGGACCTCGACGAGCGCGCCCGACTTCAGGTGATCGTGGATGAGGCACTCGGCCAGCATGGCAACGCCGAGACCCGCCGCCGCGGCAGCCGCCAGAGCGGTACCGTTATCGGCCTTGAAACGACCCTGGGGCCGAACCGTGACGACCGTGTTGCCGTCGGTGAGGTGCCAAGTCTCCGTGCCCTGCATGAGAGCCTCGTGGGCGACGAGCTCGTCCGGTGTCTCGGGTGATCCGTGCGCCCTGATGTAGTCCGGGCTTGCGACGAATTTCCCGGTGATCGGGCCGACGCGCCGGGCGACCAGACGAGAGTCCGGAAGGTACCCGACCCGGATCGCACAGTCGAAACCCTCCGCGACGAGATCGACGAACCGATCCTCATAGGAGGCGTGTATGTGCAGCTGCGGGTGGCGTCGCGCCATCTCCGCAAGCACGGGAGCGAAGTGGGTCGAGCCGAAGGAGATCGGCATCGCGATCCGGATACGCCCGCGCAGTTCGCCTTCGGGCAGGATCGTCTCCCGGGCTGCCTCGATCTCGGCGCCGGCTCTGGCGGCATGGTCGCGAAACGTGACGCCGGCCTCCGTCAGAGCGGCGCCGCGCGTGGTCCGCGCGAGGAGCTGAACCCCGAGATCCGCTTCGAGCCGCTGGAGGCAGCGGCTGACGATCGACTTGGAGACGCCGAGCCGGCGTGCTGCGGCCGAGATGCCCCCCGCGTCCGCGACAGCGACGAACGTCTGCAGGTCTTCGATCTCCACGTCGGCGTT
This sequence comes from Methylobacterium trifolii, assembly GCF_022179685.1. GTDB lineage: Bacteria > Pseudomonadota > Alphaproteobacteria > Rhizobiales > Beijerinckiaceae > Methylobacterium > Methylobacterium trifolii. The sequence goes on along the minus strand of NZ_BPRB01000288.1, from coordinate 3,549 downwards.
CCCCGTTCCGCGACACAGCTCGGCGTGAAGAGACGCTACCGTACCCCGATGAGGACTGACAGGTCTGCGCCGAGGCAGCGCCGCGCAAGGCGCGTCCTCTCGCAACCACCTCCTTCACCATCACGGGTATGACGATGACCTTTCGCAACGGCCTCGCGTCGCTCCTCCGTCCCGAAGACTCGGTTGTCGTCCTGATCGACCATCAGCCGTATCAGCTCACGAACCTGAACAGCCACGAGCCGCAGATGGTGGTCAACAATGCGACGGCTCTGGCGAAGGCCGCCAAGGCATTTGGCGTCCCCACCATTTTGACGAGCGTCATCGCCGAACGAGGCGGCCTTATCTTTCCTCAGATCACGGACGTGTTCCCTGGCCAAGATGTGATCGACCGAACCTTCATAAACACCTGGGAAGACGAAGCGGTGGTCGACGCCGTCAAGGCGACCGGCCGCAAGCAGCTGGTCATTGCCGGATTGTGGACTGAGATCTGCGTGGCGATGCCCGCGATCCAGGCCGCGGGCGAAGGCTGGGACGTCACGGTCGTCACCGATGCCTCGGGCGCCGTCTCGGTCGAGGCGCACCAGGTCGCCATCCAGCGCATGATCGCGGCCGGCGTGAACATGATGACGTGGCTGGCGCTGGCGGCCGAATGGCAGCGTGACTGGGCGCGCGCCGAGACGGCGGGCAAGGTCTCAGATGTGCTCGTACAGCACGCAGCCGGCAGCGGCATCGCGTATCTGTGGGAGCAACAGCTGCTCAAGACGCCGGTACCAGGCACGGCAGGATGATCGAGCCGTGGCGCTCGGAACGGCCGGACCTCAGGTCCGGCGGGAACGACTGCCACACCGAAGACGGATTGGAAGCCGGCTGGTAGGACGCCCTACCAGCCGGGCTATGGTCGTAGAATGGAGACAACAGATGAGTTGGATACCGTGCCCTGATCCGACACCCGGCGACCGCACCAGCGCGGACGCGATCGAGACGCTCGTCATCCCGCGTGCAGTCGACCTCGGCGAGATGGTGGTCCGACGTGCGCTGCCCTCCGTCAAACGCCAGATGGTCGGCCCCTTCATCTTCTTCGACCAGATGGGGCCGGCCGAGTTCCTGACCGATCAGGGAATCGACGTTCGTCCCCACCCGCATATCAACCTCGCCACCGTCACCTTCCTGTTCGAGGGACAGATCCTTCATCGCGACAGCCTCGGAACGGAGAAGACCATCGAACCCGGCGCCGTGAACTGGATGCGGGCCGGCCGCGGCATCGTTCACTCCGAGCGCACGAGCGCGGAGCGCAAGCACAGCGGCCAACGCCTGTTCGGCATCCAAAGCTGGATGGCCCTGCCCGAGGAGCAGGAAGAAAGCGATCCGGCCTTCGTGCACCACGGCGCTCAGGACTTGCCGATCGTCGAGGGTGACGGGGTTCGAGCACGCGTGATCGCCGGCGAGGTGCTCGGCGCCCGCTCGCCGCTCATCACCCCCTCCGAGACGGTCTACGCGCATCTCAACCTTCGAGCCGGCGCTCGGATGCCCATCGAACCCGCGTTCGACGAGCGCGCCGTCTACACGCTCGGCGGTGAGATCGAGATCGCCGGCGACACGTTCGGGCCGGGCCAACTCCTCATCCTGCGGCCGGGTGACCAAGTCGTCATCGCGGCGACGAAGGACGCCGACTTCATGCTCTTCGGTGGGGCACCGATGGGCGGCCCACGCTACATCTGGTGGAACTTCGTGTCCTCACGCCTGGAGCGTATCGAGCAGGCCAAGGAAGAATGGGCCCAGGGCCGCTTCGACACGGTCCCGGGGGACGTTGAGGAGTTCATCCCGCTGCCGCAGACAAGCGACAAGCCGCGCCGCGCGACAGGCGGAGTCTTCTACCCCTGAGGTCGCCCGCAAAAGTTGTGTGCGTATTACAATGATCATATGTATTTGCCAATAAGTCCCTTACCATCATTCGGGTTTTAGAAAAGGTTAGCCATGACCGGCACTATGAAAGCGATCGTACTCCGTAAGTTCGGTGGTTTCGACGCTTTCGAGATGCGCGACGTTTCCGTAGCAGCCGTCGGACCTCGGCAGGTCCGGGTACGCGTCCACGCCACCGCCATCAATCCCCTGGACTATCAGATCCGACGCGGCGACTACGCCGATTACGTGCCCCTCCCCGCCATCATCGGCCACGACGTTTCCGGCGTCGTGGAGGAGAAAGGGGCCTATGTGAACGCGTTCGAGGTAGGGGACGAGGTTTACTACACGCCGAAGATCTTCGGCGGCCCCGGTTCGTACGCGGAACAGCACGTTGCCGATGTCGATCTGCTCGCCCGCAAGCCGCGCAACATCAGTCATTTGGAGGCTGCCAGCCTGACGCTGGTTGGAGGGACGGTCTGGGAATCTTTGGTGACCCGTGCCCGGCTGACCGTTCAGGAGACCATTCTGATCCACGGTGGTGCCGGCGGTGTGGGTACGGTAGCGATCCAGCTTGCCAAGGCGATGGGTGCGCGGGTCATCACGACGGCGCGCCGTAGCAACCATGAATTCGTGCGTTCGCTCGGAGCGGACGAGGTAATCGACCATACCTCCGATGACGACGTCTTGGCCGTTGCGGAACTGACGCAGGGGCGAGGGGTAGACGTCGTATTCGATACCATCGGCGGCGATACCCTGACGAGAAGCGCGCTCGCCCTCGCGGATGCCGGACGCGTGGTCAGCATCGTTGACATTGCACAGCCGCAGAACCTGATCGAGGCTTGGGGAAAGAACGCCACCTACCATTTCGTGTTCACCCGACAGAACCGAGGCAAGCTCGACGCGTTGACGAACCTTGTCGAACGCGGCCTGATCAAGCCGGTGATCGGTGCGGTGCTTCCTCTGGCTCGCATCGGCGAAGCGCATGAATTGCTCGAAGGCGGAAGCTCCCGTGGGCTTCGCGGCAAGGTAGCGATCGATGTCGTGGGCCGGACTGTCGAACTCCCCACGCGATGATAGTTTTATCTAGACGATATTATTATATTTTTTCAATCGCAAAACCAAAACGTGCGGATCTCTACAACGAAGACGATTACAAACCAAATTATCGAATGGGCATCGCTGGGATTTCGGTGGAAAAATCCGTCTCCCTCACTGATAGTTTTGGTTTTAAGCCGAAGGCACGACGGGAATCGACCACCGCAACGGGTCGTCGAGACAAAGTTGGAAACGCCTTCTTGAACCAGTATCGTTTTCAGGAACAACAACGACACATAGTTTGTGACGCCTTCAGGCACCGACCTTCCGGAAAAATTCCTGTCCGCAAATCACCCAGCCCGGTCGTACTGGCTGTCTCATTGAGCAGCCTGAAGCGGACCTTCCCATCGATGGCCAAAGGGTCGAAAGCGGCCCCTGTCCATTGATTGCAGAAATCAAATCTCTCCCACGAGGCATCGAAACGGTCGAGGATCGACACGAAATCTATGTCGGAAGCATTTCAAATCAATCGCCGCAATGAGAGTTCGGCCTTGAGATACGCATAGAAGATTGGCGCCGCGACCAGACCGGGAATGCCGAAGAGGGCTTCCA
>NZ_BPRB01000287.1 GCF_022179685.1 Methylobacterium trifolii | reverse complement strand
CGGCCGATCTCGGCCTCGGCGCGGACGATGGCGGTCTCCAGGGCTTCGAGCACGGCCTCGGGGGTGGCGAAGGGGATCGAGAGGATGCGGGGATTGCGCTTCGACAGGTCCTTGCCGTCGTAGGCGTTGGTGATCGTGTGCAGGCCGCCCTGGGCCATCTCCAGGGGCGGATAGCTCGGGTGGGGCGAGAGCATCAGCGAGATGCCGACGGACGCCCGCGACAGCAGGTCGGCATAGTCCTCCAGCGAGAGCTTGCCGTGGATGTCGAGGTTCTGGACCGCGCCGGCGGCGGCCGGGGCATAGCTCTCGCCCGCCGAGACGACCCGCCAGAGCGCCGCCGCGGTGGGGTTGGCCTGCTGCCAGCGGGAGACCGCGGCGCAGATCGTCGAAAAGCAGTTCCGCGGCGTGTTCGGCCGCCCGTAGAGCAGGATGATCCGCTCGCGCGGCCGGCGGCTCATGGCGCGCCCGATCGCCGGGTTCAGCTTGAAGCGCACGACGTAGGCGTCCGGCACGGCGTAGGCGCGGGCCATGAAGGCGGCCAGCTCCTCGGAATTGATCAGGGCGATGGTCCGGTCGCCGTGGCCGTAGGTCGCCTGCGCCATCCCGTATTGCGGGGACCAGCCGTAGAAGTCCGGCTCGTGGTCCTGGATCAGGTAGACGACCTTGCGCCCGATCCCGAAATAGGCGGCCTGCCGCGCCTGGAGTTCGTAGGCGTTGACCGCCGTCCACCAGGCGGTGGCGACGAACACGTCGCCGGGACGCACGTCCAGTTCGCCGCTCTCCTGATCCGTCACGTCGACCACGACCCGGGGGAAATCGGTGCAGGCCCCGAAGCCGACGAGGCGGTAGCCCGGGAAGGCCAGCATCGATTCGAGGTCGAGGGCGCGGGTCTGGCAGATGATCCGCAGGTCGACGGACCCGCCCAGCGCCTCGGCGATCTCCTCGAAGATTCGGATCGCCGTGGTGATCCCGCCGAAGCGCAGTTCCGGCTTCAGGGTGGGGATGATCAGGTTGAGGCGCGGGCGGGTGCGGCCGTCCGGCCGCGTCGCGATGGGCGTGAGGTCGCCGAACAGCGGCCGGCTCTCCAGGGCCGGCAGCCGGTTGTGCAGGAGGGAGCGGCAGACCCGCAGGAGGTCCTGCGGCAGGTCCCGCTCGGCGAGCGCCGGCACCAGGGTCTCGGGCGGCACGCGGTCGGCGCGCCCGACCTTGGCCCAGCGGTAGCCCCGGCCCTCCACGAAATAGAGGATCGCCCGCTCGATCGCGTGGGCGGTCGTGCCGTCGACCTGGCCGGCCTCGGCCGGGAAGTCCCCCCAGTCGAGCCCCTGGTCGAGCAGCCCGCGCAGGGCGTCGCTGCGGCCCCAGTAGAAGGAGCTGGAGGGGAATTCGAGCACCAGTTCCTTGCTCAGGCCGATCCCGGCGCGGCCGAGCAGGCTGCGGGCGGCGTCGTAGTTGCTGCCCCAGTTCAGGAGGCTGCGCACCGGCTCGAAATGCTCGGGGTAGACCAGTCCGACGTTCGAATTGGAGAGAAGCCCGAGGATCGAGCGCACGATCTCCGGCGAGCCCAGCAGGGTGTCGAGGAGGTAGCGCCGCCAGGGGGCGAGCCGGCCCTCGTGCGGCGACTTCTTGGAATGGATGTGCAGGAAGACCGGATAGGCCTCGAACACGCGGGCGAACCCGACCAGCATCGGCGCGACGTCGCGCCCGACGTTGGGGAACACCTCGACGCTCACGCTGCCGGAATGCCCGGCGAAGGCCGCCGCAATCGCGGCCCGCTTGGCCTCCGTGTCGGTGGAGACGAACAGGTCGGCGCGGACCGGGATGTTGGCGAGATAATCGCGGATCTCGTCGCAGAGGTCCGGGTAGTAGACGTGCGCGATCACCGCCACGCGCTCGGGCAGCCGGGCCGGATCGGGGGCGTAGCGGAAGGGGACCTCGAGGGCGAGGTCGGTGGGGCGCCTGGGCCGCGTGCTCTCCACCGATCCGTAGAACGTGGTCAGGTTCGGCGTGCGCCTGTAGCGCTGCCGCGGGGCCGGCACCGGCCGGGCATGCGCCCGCTTCGCGGACCCGGCGTTCGCCAGGTGCGTCTCGATGGCCGCGCGCAGCGCCGGATTGGCGTGCAGCGCCGCGCGCCAGCCCCGCGGGTCGGCCTGTGCCAGCCGGTCGCGCAGGAGCTGGACCTTCAGGAAGGGGAAGCCGCGGGCCGCAAGGCCCAGCCAGTCCTCGATCGTCGGGTTGATGGGACGGCCGAAGCCGCGGGTCGTCGGGAACAGCACCTCGACGGCGAGCCCGGCCCGCTCCAGGGCCTCGATCGGCACGAGTTCGTAGGAATCGATCACCGCCTGCTTGTCGCGCAGGCTGCGCACGCCGTTCCAGAATCCCTGCACGTGGGGCGAGGCGAGGCCGGAAGCCTTGATGGCGATGAAGTAGCTCATCAGGTGATGCTTCATCTGATGGCTGTCGGTCAGCGCGATCACGTCGCCGGCGCTGGCGCGGATGCGCGCGATCACGGCCTCGAACCGCTCCGGGTCGGTGGGGCCGTAGACGCTGTCGTTGGCCAGGATCAGGAGCCGGGCCTGCCAGAGGTCGGGGAGGGCGGAGAGCGTCGCGGCCCAGGCGGCGAAGTCCCAGCCGTGGTTGCGGCGCACGACCAGGCCCTCGACGGCCTCGCACCAGGCCGGCAGGGGCCGGTCGAGGCCGTCCGTGGCGATCGTCAGGACGACGGCGATGCCAGTGCTACGAAGCGCCTCGACGTGGAGCCGGACATGCTCGGCGATGGCCCCGTCCCGCGAATAGGTCACGAACACGCAGACCTCGCGCCCGGCCAGATCGGTTGCGCGGCGGATCTCGTAGGGGATGTCGAGGACCGCGCAATCCGCGGTCTCGGCGTCGGGCGGCCGGATCGAACGGCCGTCGGCACGGCCGAAGACCAGGTAGTGCGCCAGGGGCTCCCAGCCGGCCTCGACGGCGTCGCGGTGCCGGAAGGCGTACCAGCGCCGGTCGAAGGCCGGATGCGGGTCGCGGCCCTCGGCGGCGCCCGCGCGCAGGTAGTGGACCAGGGGGTTCTCGCCGGTCTCGCCCAGGGTCTCGTGGTTGGCGACGTACCAGTCGGTGTCGAAGAACGGATTGGGGTCGTAGCCGAGGGCGGCGCCGCGCATGACGTAATGGGCGAGCGGCGTCAGGCCGACGCCGTCGAGGTCCGGCAGCGCCTTGCGGTAATACGCGTCGTCGAACAGCGGGTGCGGGTCGCGGCCGCGCCCCTCCAGGTAGTGCTGCAGCGGTGCGGAGAGGTCGCCGTGGGGGTTGCGGCTCCGATACCAGGCGGCGTCGAAGAGCGGATGGGGGCTGCGCCCCTCCTCGGCCCCGTGTCGGATGTAGTGGGCCAGCGCGTTGTCGCCGGCCGCGCGCACGTCCGGGTACCGTTCCAGATACCAGCCCATGTCGAACAGGGGATGCGGGTCGCCGCCCTCCCCGTCGCGGCGGTCGAGGAAATGCAGAAGCGGGTTGATGCCGCCCTCGGTCAGGTCCGGATGATTGCGCGCGTACCAGGCCGGATCGAACAGCGGGTGGGGCGCCCGGCCCTGGCGCGCGCCCTCGCGCAGGTAGTGCTCGGCCGGATCGGTGACGGTGGCGGCAAGCTCGGGATAGGTCGCGAGATACCAGTCCGGGTCGAGCACCCGCCGGACCTGTGCCAGGTCCGCATCCTGCGCGGACCGGGCCGAGACGAGCTTGCGCCGCCGGCCCTTGCCCGAACCCAGGAGGGTTCCGGGGATGGCGTTGAGGTGCCCCGCCAGCCGCGTCCGCCAGCCCCCGTGCTCGCCGTGCGGGCGGGCCGAGGGGCTCGCGCCCTCCGGTCCGGCTTCCGCCGGGCCCGGAGACGGGGATCGGGATGTCTCGCGTTCGTCCACTCTGTCCAAGACCCCGTCGTTCCTGCGGACCGCACGCCGCCGGCCCCATCGTCTCCGGGCGCCTACCGCGAATGGCGCCCCGCGTGAAGGCGGCCGATCCCGGCGCGGTGCCACGACACCGTCCCGGACCGGGCTCGCGCGGCCGGCCTCACGTGTCGATGGTCTTGCGGGCGAAGCTCTCGATGTAGTCCATCAGCCGGTCGGACGCCGTGCCCGCCAACTTTGCATCGCCGGCCGCGATCGCGTCGCAGACCTCGGCGTGGAGGGTTGCGGCCAGGGGCAGGTCGGCCGCCTCCTTGTAGTGCTGGTACCAGAAGCGTCGGGACAGGGCCGCCATCGTGCTCAGCGAGCGCACGGCGAACTCGTTGCGGGAAGCCGCCGCGACGCCCTCGTTGAAGCCGCGGTCCAGGCGCATGAAGGCGAGGTCGTCGTTGGCCAGGGCGGCCTCCCGCATGCTCGCGGCGATCGCGCCGAACCCGGCCCGCTCCTCGGGGCTTGCCCGCTCGGCCGCGAGCCGCGCGATCAGGTTCTCCAGCACCCGCCGCGTCTCCAGGAGCCGCAGCTGCGTGCGCAGGTTGATCTCGGAGACGAGGATGCCGCGGCGCGGCAGCACCATGACGAGGCCGTCGCGGGCGAGGCGCTGCAGGGCCTCGCGCACGGGGGTGCGGCCGATCCGGAGGCGCTGCGCCAGGCTCTGCTCGCCCAGCACCGTGCCCGGCGGCAGCTTCAGGGTGGTGATCAGTTCCTCGAGCTGCCGGTAGGCCCGCTCCGTCAGCAGCAGTTCTTCCGGCTCGTCCGCGCCGACGCCGCCAGGGGCGGCGGGGGTCGCAGCCGAAGCTGGCGCCTTCCGCGCCCGCGGCACGCGGCTGGCGCGGGGGGGCTTGCCGGCAACGTAATTCATCTCGGGCCCACGATCTCGGCTGTCCGCCCTCGATAGCACGCCCCCTTGCGGATCGCACGGCTCCGCCGGCCCTCGGGACTCACCGCGAAACACCGAGAATCTATCTTGAATATCTCACTGAAATATCAGACGCTCCGGGCGCAAGAAGGACGGCCTGGGAGGGCGACGATGACGGGGCAGATGATTCTACCGGCGGCCACGCCGATGCCGGGCGTCGCCGCGGGGGCGGCCTCCGCGCGGGCCTCCGACGTGATGATCGCGGCGCGCCTGGAGCGCCTGCCGATGACGGGGTTCCAGCGCACGATCTTCCTGATCATCGCCACCGCCTGGTTCTTCGATTCGATCGACCTCGGCTCGCTCACCTTCCTCCTCGGCTCGATCAAGACGGAGTTCGGCCTCTCGACGGCCCAGGCCGGGCTGCTCTCCAGCATGAGCTTCGTCGGCATGTTCCTGGGGGCCGCCCTCTCGGGGATGCTGGCGGACCGCTTCGGCCGCAAGCTCGTGTTCCAGGTCAGCATGGTGTTCTGGGGCCTGGGCAGCCTGTGGTGCGCCTACGCGCCGGACGCGACGAGCCTCGGCTACGCGCGCCTGCTGCTGGGCTTCGGCATGGGCATGGAGTTCCCGGTGGCGCTCGCCATCGTCTCGGAGTTCGTGCCGAGCGCCAAGCGCGGGCGCTACCTCGCGATCATGGAGGGCTTCTGGCCGCTCGGCTTCATCGCTGCGGGCTGCCTCAGCCTCGTCCTGCTGAGCTACTTCGACTGGCGCGCCGTCTTCCTGGCCCAGGCCGTGCCGGCCCTGTTCCTGTTCGTCATCCGCATGTTCGTGCCCGAATCGCCCCGCTGGCTCGCCGACCGCGGCCGCTTCGAGGAGGCCAACCGGGTCATGGACGAGATCGAGGCGAAGGTGCGCGCGCGCCTCGGCGGACGCCCCCTGCCGGAGCCGCAGCCGCTGGCGGCGCAGGTTCGCTGCGAGCGCCGGTTCTCGTTCCTGGAACTCTGGAGCCCGGGCTATGCCAGCCGCACCGTGATGATCTGGCTGACCTGGTTCTTCGCCCTGCTCGGCTTCTACGGGCTGACCACCTGGCTCGGGGCCCTGCTCCAGGCGTCCGGCCACAGCGTCGCCAAGTCCGTGAGCTACACCATCCTGATCTCGCTGGCCGGCGTGCC
>NZ_BPRB01000286.1 GCF_022179685.1 Methylobacterium trifolii | reverse complement strand
GGGCAGCGCCTCCGGGTCTGTCTTGGCCCGGCGCACCTTCTGGGCGATGGCGTCGGCATCGTCCGTGAGGTTGATGCGCGAATTGTCGGAGGCGTCCGACTTCGACATTTTCTTCGAACCATCGCGCAGCGACATCACCCGTGCGGCCGGGCCTCCGATCAGCGGTTCGGTGATCGGGAAGAAGCTCTCTCCGTGGCCGTGTGCGGCGATCGAGCCGGCAAAGTCGGTGTTGAACTTGCTCGCGATGTCGCGGGTCAGTTCGAGGTGCTGCTTCTGGTCCTCGCCCACGGGCACGTGCGTGGCCCGGTAGGCCAGGATGTCGGCGGCCATCAGCACGGGATAGGCGTAGAGGCCGATGGAGGCGTTCTCCCGGTCCTTGCCGGCCTTGTCCTTGAACTGGGTCATGCGGTTGAGCCAGCCCAGCCGCGCGACGCAGTTGAACACCCAGGCGAGTTCGGCGTGCTGGGGCACCTGGGACTGGTTGAACACGATGCTCCGGGCCGGATCGATGCCGGCGGCCAGGAACGCGGCCGTGACCTCGCGGATCTGGCCTTTGAGCGCGGCCGGGTCCTGCCATAGGGTGATCGCGTGCAGGTCCACGACGCAGTAGAGGCACTGGGCCTCGCGGGCCTGCATCTCCACGAAGCGCTTGATGGCGCCGAGGTAGTTACCGAGATGCAGGTTCCCGGTCGGCTGGACGCCCGAGAACACCAGATCCTTGAAGTCGGCCATCGGCGCGGTCCCTCGACGCATACGAGCCGAGGCGTTCCTGCGTCCCGTGCCTTCGCGTCCCTTGTGAGCGGCGGGTTTCTGGCACCCGCGGGCCGGGCCGGTCAAGGACGCCCCGGGCCGCCCCTCACGGCTCCCGGTAGGCTGCCGGCGCGCTCGGGCAGAGGTCGACCAGCACGCAGCGTCCGCAGGCCGGCTTCCCGTGGTGGCAGACCTGCTGGCCGTGCAGCATCAGGATCTCGTGGTTGTCGTAGAGGTCCTGCGCGCTCCAGTCGGCGGGCAGCTGCGCCCGCAGGATCGCGTGCGCCGGGCCGACGTCGACCCTGGGCCCGATCAGGCCGAGGCGCTGGGCCACCCGGTGGTGGTGGCTGTCGACGGGCAGCGCCGGCATCCGCAGGGTCGAGAAGGAGAGCACCGCCGCGCTCGTCTTCGGCCCGATTCCGGGGATCGCCTCCAGCCAGGCGCGGGCCTGCGCGACGGGCATGCCTTCGAGGAAGTCGAGGCCCAAGGCGCCGTGCCGCTCGGCGACGGCGCGCAGCACCGCCCGGATGCGCGGCGCCTTGAGTTCCGGCCAGGTCACGCCGGCGATCGTCGCCTCGATCTCCGGCACCGGCGCGTCGAGGAGGACGGACCAGTCCGGGTAGCGGGCGCGCAGGGCCTTGAAGGCGCGGCCCGACTCCGCGTTGCGGGTGCGGTGCGAGAGCAGCGACGAGACGAGTTCGCTCAAGGGGTCGAGGCTGTGGAAGTAGGGGATCGGGCAGCCGTAGACCGGGCAGAGCCGGGCGTGGATGGCGAGCGCCCGGCCGGCGGCCTCCGGATCGGGGGCAGGGGAGGCCCGGCGGCGGCCAGCGGGGTCGTGAGTGTGGAGATCGGCCATGCAGGCTCGAATCCGCCTGCGCCCTCAGAGTTTCCCGGCAGCCGTGGCCAGCGGCAATTTGCCGGCCCCGCTGCCCGTCCTCAACCCCCCCAAAAACTACTTCACCAGGGCGTAGATGTTCACGTCCACCTGCTCGTCGGCGCCGTCCTTCAGGTCGGTGACGTATTCCTCGATGAAGCGGTCCTGCACCACGATGTCCTTGGCATCGAGATAGGCCGTGAGGGTCTCGTAGGTGCCGTCGATCCCCTCGTAGGAGCCCTTGTGCGGGAAGCGCAGGGCCTTGCCGGAGGGAGTGGTGCCGAGGCGCAAGGCCTCGCCCAGGGCCGGCTTCGGGTCCGGCATCGCGGCCAGCGGGATCATCGCCTCGTACTGGAAGCCGTCGTCGTCCGTGCCGGTGAAGACCGCGATCGGCCGCCCGGCCGGCCGGAGGCCGGCCTTGGCGAGGTCCGCCTCGATCCGGGCGAAGGCGCCCCTGAGGGTGGCGGCGGCCTCCTCCCACTTGGCCTTGCCGGCCAGGATCGCGGCGGGCTTGGCGGGCAGGGAGACCGCGTCCACGTCGCCGGCCTCGCCCGGCGTTTCCACCAGGGTCTTGTCGCGCGAGGCGGCGGGCGGCGGAGCGGTGGGCGCGGCGCCCGCCTGGGCCGGCACCGGCGGGCTCACCGCCTGCTCGGGAGCGGGCGCTGCCGACCTGCTCGGGTCCTGCGGCGGATTGGGGGCCGTCGTCGTCGGCAGCGGGCTGGTCTGCGCCGGGGAGGGGGCGGTGGAGGGCGGCGGGGCGGGCTGCTGCGCGGCCAGGGGCAACGGGCCCGTGACGAGGCCCGTGGCGACGAGGAGGGCGGCGAGCCATACGGCGTGAGGGCGGATCAAGGATGCGCTCCGGATTCGAGACGGCGGCGCGAATCGCGCGCGGGGACCGTCCGGATGGAAGGTAGTGGCGAACCGTGCCGCCCGCGAGGGCGCAATCGCCCGGGCCGAGCCGCGCCGTCCGCCCGCGGCGGATCTGCCACGCTCGTCCACCCCTCGCGCCGGCAGGCCGATCTTGCCATATAGCCCCCGACCCGCCGCCACCGACGAGACCGACCCGAGCCGCATGAGCGCCCTCGCCCACAGACGCTTCCTCAAGATGCACGGCGCCGGCAACGCCATCGTGGTGCTGGACCTGCGCGGCACGGACCTGCGCGTCCGGCCCGAGGAGGCCCACGCCATCGGGGCGGACGCGCACTCGGCCTTCGACCAGCTGATGGTGCTGCACGATCCCGCGAGCGCGGGCACCGACGCCTTCATGCGGATCTACAACACCGACGGCTCGGAATCGGGCGCCTGCGGCAACGGCACCCGCTGCGTCGCCTACGCCATGTTCGACGACCCCGCGATGGCGCGGCCCGCCGAGGGCAACCGCCTGGTGCTGGAGACGGTCTCCGGAAGCGTCGCGGTGCGGCGCGTCTCGGAGCGCGCCTTCACCGTGGACATGGGCCGGCCGCGGCTCGCCTGGGACGAGATCCCCCTGCGCGACCCCTTCCCCGACACCCGCCGGATCGAGCTGCAGATCGGGCCGATCGACGATCCGATCCTGCACTCGCCGGGGGTGGTCAACATGGGCAACCCCCACGCGGTCTTCTTCACCGACCGGGACCCGGCGGAATACGACCTCGCGCGCATCGGGCCGATGCTGGAGAACCACCCGATCTTCCCCGAGCGGGCCAACATCTCGATCGCGCAGGTGATCGGCCGCGAGACGATCCGCCTTCGGGTCTGGGAGCGGGGAGCCGGGCTGACGCTCGCCTGCGGCACCGCCGCCTGCGCCACGGTCGTCGCCGCCTCGCGGCTTCGCATGATCGGGCGGCAGGCGAGCGTGAGCCTGCCCGGCGGCGAGCTGTTCGTGGAGTGGCGCGCCGACGACCACGTGCTGATGACCGGCCCGGTCTGCCTCGTGGCCGAGGGCATCCTCGCGCCGGAGTTGTTTTCCGGGACCGCCTGATGGCCGTCGAGACCCTGACCTTCGGCTGCCGCCTCAACACCGTCGAATCCGAGGTGATGCGCGCCCACGCCGAGGCGGGGAGCACCGGCGGCGACCTCGTCCTCGTCAACACCTGTGCCGTCACGGCGGAGGCAGGCCGCCAGGCCCGCAAGGCGATCCGCCGCCTCGCCCGCGAGCGGCCGGGCGCGCAGATCGTGGTGACGGGCTGCGGCGCCGAGGTCGAGACCGCGGATTACGCCGCGATGCCCGAGGTCGCCCGTCTCGTCGGCAACGCCGCCAAGCTGACGCCGGAGGCCTGGGACGGGGCGTCGGCGCATACCGGAATCGGCGCGGTGATGGCGGCGCGCGACGCCCCGCCGACGCGGATCGACGGCGTGGCCGGGCACACGCGGGCCTTCGTGCCGGTGCAGAACGGCTGCGACCACCGCTGCACCTTCTGCGTGATCCCCTTCGGCCGCGGGAATTCCCGCTCGGTGCCGCTGCCCGCCGTGGTCGATCAGGTCGCGCGCATCGTCGCCCATGGCGGCCGGGAGGTGGTCCTCACCGGCGTCGACCTCACCGCCTACGGCCGCGATTTTTCTGGGGGACCGGCGACGCTCGGACATCTCGTACGGGCGATCCTCGACGGCGTGCCGGACCTCGCCCGGCTGCGGCTGTCCTCGATCGACTCCATCGAGGCCGACGACGGGCTCCTGCGGGCCATCGCCGACGAGCCGCGGCTGATGCCCCATCTCCACCTCTCGCTGCAATCGGGCGACGACCTGATCCTCAAGCGGATGAAGCGCCGCCACACCCGCGCCGACGCGGTCGCCTTTTGCGAGGCCGTCCGCCGCCTGCGCCCCGGCACGGTGTTCGGCGCCGACCTGATCGCGGGCTTCCCCACCGAGACCGAGGCGCAGTTCGCCCGCTCCCTCGACCTCGTGGCGGAATGCGGCCTGACGCACCTGCACGTCTTCCCCTACTCGCCCCGCCCCGGCACCCCGGCCGCGCGCATGCCCATGGTCGCCCCCGAGATCGTCCGCGAGCGCGCGTCTCGCCTGCGTGAGGCGGGAGCGAGGGCGCTCGCATGCCACCTCGACGGCGAGGTCGGGCGCCTGCACCGGGTGCTCGCCGAACGCGGCGGGACCGGGCGTACGGAAGGGTTTACGCCCGTACGGATCGCCGCCGAGCCCGGCGAGATCCGCACCGTGCGGATCACCACCCACGACGGGCGCATGCTGATAGCGGCGTGAGCCCGACGCAGGTCTTCTTGATCGAGCCGCCACGGGCGACCCGGCGTCGTCCCGTCAAGGCGTGATGTTGATCACGGGCCGCAGCACCTGGCGCGTCAGGACCTGGTTGACCGCATTCGCAGCCACGAGTTCGGACGGATCGCCGCGCGCCGTCAGCAACGGTCCCACCAGCGTACGGCGGAAGTCGAGAGCGGCCGGGAGCCCCGTCTCGGGCAGGGCGAGGCCGACGATGACCCGGTGCACGTCCTTGCGGCTGGCGGTGCCGTTGGCCGACGCGTCCAACACGCTCAATCCACGGCCCACCGGAGAGAACACGATCTTCGGGAAAGCGGATACGCTCAGCGTCGTCTGGAAATCAAGCGCGTCGACGAGCGTCGGCGGACCCTTCACCTTGTCGGCCGGTCCGCCGAGGTTCGCGAAGAGCGTCAGGTCGATGAAATCCTTGACGACGCTCTTCATGCCGATCCGGCCCGAGATGGGATAAGCGTAGTTCTCCCCGACGACCTGATCCGCGCAGTATCCGCGGTCGATGCTGCGGATGAGCTTGCTGAATGCGTCGGTGATCGTGAAGGTCCGCAGGTTCTGGCGCTGCCTGTCCGCACTGGCCGACAACCCGAGCGTCCCGCTCGCATTGGTGAACGGCTGCAGCAGGTTGATGCCTGCGCCGACGTTGTTCACCTCGGTCATCTCAAGGGAGTAGTTGTAGGCGACGCCGGTATCGAAGAACAACTGCAGTATCTTCCGCACGTCGCCCCGGAACAGGTTGTAGTGGAAGCTCTGGACCGGACGGATACCGTCCCGGAATTCCTGGCCCAGTCGCCGCGCCGCGGGATCGCTGCTCGTCGAGAGCCAGTCGAGAGCCGATTCGATGATCGCCTGCCGGGTCTCGCATCGGATCTGGCGAACGATCTGAAACGTGGAGAGTCCCGTCGAATCCTCCGGCAACGGATGGATCGCGCAGCCCGCAAGCCAGAAGCAGGCGCCGAGCGCGGCGTAGCGAATTCTCTTCAACACGATGGACCCCCAGGATGATCGCGCGGGTCTGCTGCCCGAATCGAACAATCTGAGGTAATTTAATTTTCTCGTTAGAGTCTGTGTTATTTTTGAAACATTCCAACGCCTCGAAACCTGATCGACAGCAGTCTTGCGGATTTGCCCATGATCCGCAGCCGAAGACGGCGGGGCGTTTCACCGAGACGATCGGACATCCGGACTATTCGGCTGGGGCGGGCCGAGTGTCGGCCGTCCATCCGCAGGCCGACAAACCCGCTCGCATGTGCTCCGGCAAGGGCGCCTCGGCCACCACCGGCGGCTTCCTCGGGTAGAGCGGCAGGGCGAGGCGCCTTGCGTGGAGTTGCAGGCCGGGGCCGCCGTGGCGGGGGGCCGAGCCGTAGATCGGGTCGCCCACGATCGGGAAGCCCGACGCCGCGCAGTGGACGCGCAACTGGTGGGTGCGGCCAGTGATCGGCTCCAGTTCGAGCCAAGTCGTCGCGCGGTCGGAGGAGCGGCCCATCACCCGCCACAGGGTCAGGGACGGGTCGCCGGCCGGGTCCGCCTTCATCCACCAGGAGCGCGGGTCGTCCGAGCGGCGGGCCAGCGCCAGGTCGATGCGGCCCTCGTCCGCCTCCGGGCCGCCTTCCACGAGGGCCCAGTAGCGCTTCTGCGCCACGCCCGTGGCGAACAGGCGGTTGAGCCGGGCCAGCGCCTTGGCGTGGCGCCCGAGGGCGAGGCAGCCGGAGGTGTCGCGATCCAGGCGATGGACGGCCTCCGGCCGGCGGGGCAGGCCGAAGCGCAGGGCGTCGAGGTGGTCGGTCAGGGTCTGCCCGCCCTTCGGCCCCGGATGCACCGGCAGCCCCGCCGGCTTGTCGATGACGAGCAGCAGGGCATCGCGGTAGAGCAGGCGCGCGCCTATGTCTGGCAGGATCGCAGCGGACGGGGACATGCGCCGGGGCTAGAGCCTCGGGCGCACGGGAGCAAGGATCGTATGACGAGCGAGGACAAGCCCGGCTGGCTGGGGCGCCTGTTCGGGCGCAAGGGCGCCCCCGAGGCCGAACCGCCGGCCGAGTCCCCGGCCTCCCCGGCCGAGGGGCAGCCCGACTTCGCCACCGGCGCCGGGGAGGTGGCCCACATCCCCCTGCCGCCGACCGACCCCGCGCTGGCCGACCCCGACCGCGACGCCGTGCCCGACGCGGTGGAGGGCGCCGACCTCCAGCCGATCGAGGGCGAGCCGGACGCAGCCCCCCCCGGCACGGCGGGCGACGCTCCGGAC
>NZ_BPRB01000285.1 GCF_022179685.1 Methylobacterium trifolii | reverse complement strand
CGAGCCGTCCAAGCATCCGAAAAGCCTGACTCAACCTGAGGGCGGGTATCGACCGCGCCGGCGGCATGCATGCCGCTGGGCCCCCTGCCCTGCTGATGGAACTGCGCGAAGCCCATCACGCCACCCGCGAACGGTAGGCGAACGTCATGCGCGGTTTAGTGGGTGATGCGCGGTAGCGGGCTCCCGCTACCACGTGTCTCCCACTATCCAGGGGGGCGGACACCTGATGATCCCGGATCAGCTCGTCCGGTCGTCCTCGCACTTCCACATCGAAGCCGGCTCTCGGCCCGTCCGGATGGATGGTCATGCTCTCGATCAGGGAGCGTAGATCGGCGTCCGCTCCGCACCCCCGGCCTGAGAACCATCACGGCGCGCAAATCACATGGCTGCGCGGGAACGATCGGGACCGGGAGGCCGACGCGCCCGAGACGACGGCCCCCGATGCCGCCCCGTGGCCGTTTCCGTGGTCTGGGTGGGGGAGCGTGATCTCGGCGGCCGGCGCGGCGCTCCTCGACATGATGGCGGGGCGCTGAACCATCACCGATCGCAGCCAAATGATCAGGCTGATGCTGGGCGGCCAAGCCATGGCGCAACAATCGACGCAATACGCTCGTAAAGCTTGGCTTCTAAACCCCTCTTCATAGGACGGCCTGAACGGCCGCGAGGGGAACCGACAATGACCGACATCATCGCCCGGCTGCTGATCACCGTCAGCGTCATGAGCGCCATCGCGTGCGCACCGATGCTCTCGCCCGCCGTGGCGACCAGCCTCCTCGCGCAGGCCAAGTGACGGAGGCGGTCATGAACCGCATCGTCCTGTCGATCGTGAGCGATCTCGCCTGCGCAACCGTCATCCCGCTCGTCGCGATGACTGTGGCCTGAAAGACAAGCCCCCTATTCCCTCGCTGCTAGGAGACATTCAGATGAGCACAGTGAAGATTGCTTCCGTCGCCCTAGCCCTCTGCATGACGCCTGCTCTGAGCTTCGCACAGCAGTCTGTCGGCCAGGAAAACCTCAAGCGCTACTGCACCGGAGATTACCTGGAGCATTGCAGCGAATTTGCGCCAGGAGGTCCAGAGGTCCAGGCCTGCTTCCGCGAGAAGGCCAAGCTCCTGTCGCCCAATTGCTCGACCGCGATCGTGGCGTATCAGCAGGAGCAGGGTGGCTCGGCCGGGATCAGAAAGGTCAGCGCAGCGCGCTGATGGCAAATATCGATAGATTGACCTGTTCGAGCCGTGAAGCCTAGAGGCTATTCGACATGACGACGCGCGCGACCATCATCAAGATTGCTGCTCCGGTCCTCCTCGCTGCGTGTTGGGCCGGCCCGGCATGGGCCGAACCAGCCGCGCTGGGTGGTCCGAAGATGCTCGTGTACGGCAATTACTGCGGCCTGGGCAATAATGCGCCCTTGCAGCCCATCGACGTCCTCGATGCCGCCTGCGCCCGTCACGACGAATGCACGCCGGACAACGACCTCCCGACCAAGGCGTGCAACCTGCGGCTCGAACGGGAGGCACAGGCCATAGCGAACGATCCACACCAGCCCGGCGACCTGCGCACAATGGCGGGCTTCGTTGCCGCCTTTGCCTCGGGCCATCAGTCGAAGGTGATCCCGGACATGGTTGCAGTGAGCGTGAAGGCCACCACGCCACGGACCACGTTCACGACACTCCGGTGACGCCTTGGGTCTGCAGCCAGATTATCTCACCTGCTCCCATCGGCCCCGTTGCGTGGCCGCGACAGGGCGTCTCCTGCTCTACCGAGCGGGCTCGTGACGGCGTCAGTAGGCGGCCGCATCTGGCGTGGCGACGTTCACGGTCTGCGGCTCGCGGGTCTTGCCGGAAGGCATGCAGGTCTCCTGCATCGCCAATGCGGAAGCCGCCGGGCGGTTCACTCCAGGAGCCGGTTTTCAGAGAGACCGCCTGCGGCTCATGAGGCGATCAGCGTGGGTTCAGGCAACGGCGACCGCGTCAGGCTCCGGACGGCCCGTGGAGGCCGGCCAGCCTTCTGCGCAATCTCCGCCTCGTTCTGCTCGATGCGTTGACGGGCCGGCTCGTCGCTGTCGAGACCACTGAGGATTTCCATCGGCCCCCGCCGGTTCGCGGCGCGGCTGCCATCATCGAGGACGATGTCGAACAGGACGGAGCCGCGCTCCTGAGGTTCGAGCCTGAAGCGCTTGGACATGCCGGCCTGATACGCACGTCATGCGGAGCCGGCCAGATTGGCGCCAGGTCGCAACGGCTTCTGCTGTCCTGATCGCGTCGAGCGACATGCGCGCAGCCAACGTCCGCACCACGTCAGGCGGAGCCCGGCCGAAGCCTCCATTGGTTTCGGCGCATTCGTGTCACAGCGGCGAGACTATTGGCAGTCTGTTTGAAGAGGCTGCGACAATGTGGACACAGAATTTTTCTAGAAAATTTATTCGCACAATTTGGTGCGATATTGGACGCTTCGTTTTTGTAGAAATCTTCTAATCGATCTATGTGTATAAGACTATTATCGTCCGCCGACTTTCAGGGCGCGGACGGCTAGGAGATGCGCGTGCTCTTGCCCCTCGTGGAACTAGAGTCATGCCTCCGCTCGAACATGCGTCTGTCCGCAATCGTCTGCTCGCGACTCTGTCACCGGACGATTTCGACCGCTTGCAGCCCGGTTTGATGGCGATCGTATTGGACATGCGGGAGATGCTGATCTCCGCCCAACGGGCGATCGAACACGTCTACTTCGTCGAGACGGGCGTGGTGTCCATCATTGCCGACCAGTCTGATGGCCGCATCGAGATCGGCTTGATCGGCCCGGAGGGCGTGGTCGGCACACCCATCCTCCTCGGCGCGGATCGCAGCCCGCACAGTGCGATGGTGCAAGCCGAGGGTACGGCGTTGCGCCTGCCTGCGAGCGCTCTTCGTGCTGCGATGGACGCCAGCCCATCCCTTCGCGAGATCCTCGGCCGTTACGTCCAGACCATGATGGTCCAGATCGGGCAGACGGCCTATGCGAACGCGGACCTGACCATCGAGGGACGCCTCGCGCGTTGGATCCTGATGACGCAGGATCGCCTCGAACAGGACGAACTGCCTCTGACGCACGAGTTCCTGTCGATCATGCTCGGGGTGCGCCGCCCCGGCGTCACGACGGCGATACACGGGCTGGAAGGGTTCGGTATGATCCGGGCCCGGCGCGGACAGATCACGGTCCTCGATCGTGAGAAGCTCCTGGATCTGGCCGGCGACGCCTATGGCAGCGCAGAAGCGGAGTATCGACGGCTGATCCTGGGGGCGCCGGACTACCGCGCCACGTCCTCAGCATCCGGCGCCGCGCCGTCCTGATCCGTGCCGAAGAGGGTGATGCCCTACCCGACCGCGACACCTCTCGCTCTTGCCAGTCGGCTTCGTCCCGCTCAGCGTGACGCCGTCCACCTCGCCTCTTTGGTATGATAGCGCACGGCAACAAGCCGCTGGCGGATGTGGTTGAGACCGCATGCCGCTGTTCTTCCTTCATATCCGCGATGGTGAACCGCTCCGGG
>NZ_BPRB01000284.1 GCF_022179685.1 Methylobacterium trifolii | reverse complement strand
CGAAGCCGGATCGGCCGCGAGACGCTTCGCGGCTTCGACGGGGTGCCGAACATCAGCACCAAGATGCTCGACGTCCTCGAACCCACGCAGATCGAGGCCGTGATCGGCAGCCTGCCTCGCATAGACGTGCTGTTCGACTGCGCGGGCTACGTCCATGCCGGCACGGTGCTGGACGCGAGCGACGCGGATTTCGACCTCGCCGTCCGCCTCAACGTGCGTTCGCAGGTCTGGACGATCCGCCCGGTCCTGCCGCGGATGCTGGAGAACGGCTCCGGGAGCAACTTGAACATGGCGAGCGTGGCGAGTTCGGTGCGCGACCTGCCGAGCCGGTTCGTCTACGGCCTGACCAAGGTGGCGGTGGTCGACCTGACGAAATCCGTCGCCGCCGACTTCGTCGGCCGCGGCATCCAGTGCAACTGCATTTGCCCCGGCACCGTCGACACGCCCTCTCTCGCCGACCGGCCCCTCCGGCTTTTGCCGATCCTCGCAATCGGCCCGATCCGCGCCCAACCGGCCAAGTCATCCGCTGTTTTGTCTTTAGACGAAGAACCCACAAACAGATCTCATTGGGAGGCTGGAGAGTCGCCACGCGGGCGTGGGTATCGGACCGTACAAGAAACGAATGATTTACCGACGTGCATTGCTCGTCACATAATCAAGCGATAACCATATTTTGTACAACCAGAAGTTGATATATGGATCATACTGATTGTGTTTACGGTTCCATCGTCTGCTCGCGTCGATTGTGTCCCTCCCCGGCGCTTGGGCCTCCCCAGGCGATCGACAGCAATCGGTTGGTTGATTCGCAAGGAACGACATCATGGACCAGACTGCGAGCGAGGCTGAGCGTCTGTCCGCACTTCGCGAGCTTTCCATCCTGCGCACGGAGTACGAGCCGCATCTCGATGCCGTTTGCCGAACGGCCTGCCACCTCTTTGCGGTTCCCATGGCGCTCCTCCTGTTCGTCGACGAAGCGGCTATCTGGTTCAAGGCGCAGTGCGGGGTCATGGGCGACGAAATCGCGCGCGAGGGCGCATTCTGCGATCTGACGATTCAGGGGCAAGCGGGCCGAGCCCTCGTGTTTCGCGACCTGCTCAGCGACGCACGGACGATCGAAAGCCCCCTCGTCACCGGCGAGCCGCACGCACGCTTCTATGCGGGCGTCCCGCTGTCGCTGAAATCGGGGCTCAATATCGGCACGTTCTGCATCATGGACACGGTGCCGCGACCGGATTTCACGGATGCACGGATCCGTCAGCTCGAAGACCTCGCACTCATCGTCGAAGCGCATCTGCGCCTACATCAGGCACATGTCCGAAGCGAAGGCGAATCGGCGGCACGAGAAAAAGCCGAGCTTGCGACACGTCAAAGTGAACATCGATTTCGTCTTCTGGCGGAGACGACGACCGACGTCATCATTCTGTCCGACCTCGATACCAGGCGCCTCTACGTATCGCCGTCGGCTGAAGCGGTCTTAGGTTTTCCGCCGATGGAGTTGATCGGCACGACGCCGCTGGACTTCGTGCATCCCGACGATGCCGAGGCCTACGAGCGTGTCCTGAATGACCTGACCAGCGCCCGCATCAATCATGCATCCACCTGTCAGCGTTATCGTCACAAGGACGGGACCTGGCTCACGATGGAAGTCGCCCAATCCCTGGCGCGTGATCCAGTTAGCGGTCTACCCACGGGATACGTGACGTCCCTCCGCGACGTGACCCATCGCAAGGCGACCGAGGATGCGCTCCGTCTGAGTGAGGAACGGCTTGCGCTCGCCCTCGAAAGCGGCGGGGACGGATTATGGGATTGGAATGTCACGACGGGAAAAGTACAGCTGTCGAGTCATTGGCTCTCACTGCTCGGCTATCGAAGTGGAGAACTCGCACCGCACATCAGCTCTTGGCAGGATCTGGTTCATCCCGACGACGCCTTACGATCCCAGAAATTGCTGTTCGAACATTTCAATGGTTTGAACGCAAGCTACGAATGCGAGTATCGCGTGCGTGCTAAGGACGGGAACTATATTTGGACACTTGCGCGTGGAAAAGTCGTCAAGACGACCGAGGATCGACATCCCGCCCGGATGGTCGGAACGTTGATCGACATCACACATCGCAAGGAGAGTGAACAGCGGATCGCGTTCATGGCACACCATGATGCACTGACCGGCCTGCCGAACCGCACATTGTTTTGGGAGTGCCTCAACCAGGAGATTGCGCGTGCCGCCCGGCAGCGGGGGACCTTTGCAGTCTTCGCGTGCGATTTGGATCGCTTCAAGTCGGTCAATGACAGCCTGGGTCATCCGGCCGGCGACGCCTTGTTGCGGATCGTGGCAAAGCGATTGACATCGACCATTCGGGAAGGGGACACCGTGGCACGGCTCGGGGGCGACGAATTCGCCTTCATCTTGCGCGAGCTGGATGCGTCACATGATGTGATGCAGATGGCATCCCGGATTATCGAGGCGGTCAGCCAACCGATCAATCTCGACAGTCATCTCGTGACCATCGGCGCGAGCATCGGCATTGCGATCGGGGGGGACGATGACTCCGATGCCGATCGGATTTTCAAGCACGCCGACATTGCCCTGTATCGAGCCAAGGCCGGAGGCAGGAACACGCATCGCTTCTATGAAGATGGCATGGATGCCGATGTCTCTGCACGAAACCGACTTGAAAATGACATGCGGTTGGCGATCAAGCGCGGCGAATTCCATCTGCTGTACCAACCGATCGTCAGCCTTTCCGGCGGAAACGTCATCGGATGCGAAGCGCTTACGCGTTGGCAGCATCCACATCGAGGCGCGATCTCGCCTGCAGAGTTCATCCCTGTGGCCGAGGAGACCGGCCTGATCGTTTCGCTCGGTGCGTGGGTCCTGCGAGAGGCTTGTCTGGCGGCCGCGTCCTGGCCGGACCATATCAGCGTTTCCGTCAATGTGTCAGGTGTTCAGTTTCAGCAGTCCGGTCTTGAAGACACCATCATGATGGCTCTTTCGGATTCGGGCCTCGCGCCGCATCGCCTCGAGATCGAGATTACTGAAAGCGTGCTGATGCAAGACTTTGAGGCAGTCAGCAAGACACTCAGGCGTCTTCGCAATCTTGGCGTCAGTGTCGCGCTCGACGATTTCGGCACGGGCTATTCGAGCCTGAGCTACCTTCACAAGTTCAAGTTCGACCGCTTGAAGATCGACAGTTCGTTCATCCGTCAAATCGAAAAACCCGATGCCATGGCAATCGTGCGTGCGATCGTAGGCTTGGGCCGTCATCTCGAGACGGGCATCACTGCGGAGGGCGTCGAGACGGAAAGACAACTCGAATACGTTCGGAACGAAGGCTGCACCGACGTTCAGGGTTTTATTTTTGGCGAAGCCATTTCGAGTAGTGCGCTGATAGATTTTGCAACCGATAAAAGGCGGTTGCTCGTGGCGTGATGAGGACTCGCAAAGCATTCATAGGGATGTTTGCTTTCCGGGTAGAGTGGATTATCGGACCAGCACCGCCAGGGTCGAGCGTACGGCATCGGGCTCTGCGGGGTGGACGTGACGGCCGACCACTCCATGGCGCCGTGTCGATCGGGCGGTCCCTCACGGCGCAGGTCCGACCCGGGCCGGCGGAGGCGTGAGCGCGGGCAGGCGCGGCGCTGCGCCGACCGGCGCAGCGGCCCGCAATCGGCTGTCGAGAAGATCGCCGCTGTTGCGCAGGATCGGGTAGGCGGCCGCCGCGACCAGATGGTCGTTGATCCGCTTGAGATCGCGCAGCAGGTCGAGGTCGATGGTCCAGGCGGCATCGTCCCGGGCCGGCTCCTCGCGAAGCCATGCGACGTGAGCGGCGACATGGGTGTCCTCGAGAAGTCGGAAAGCCCGCTTCTCGGCTGCCAGGCGCCGGGCCGCGCGGTCGTCCTCGGTGACGAGCAGCGAGGCCGCGTTGCGCAGGTTCGCCGACAGCCGGTCGAGGAGACGGGCGAGGTCGAGGGCGTTGGCGGACGCCGCACCGAGCCTGCGCCGCCTGCCGATCTGCGTCGCGACGTTGCGCGCCAGGACATCGCCGGCATGCCCGATCTGGATGGTGAAACTCATCAGGCCGGCGAGCCGACGCTCCTCGGCCTCGTTCAGGGCGTCGGCGTCGAGCCTGGCGAGATAGCGCTGCAACCCGGCGCCGAGACCCTCGATCTCGCGCTCTGCGGCCCGCATCCGCTCGGCGGCGGGGCCATCGCCCGACAGCAGGTGGATGGCGTCGCGCAGCATGACCTCCAGGATGTCGGCCATGCGCAGTGCGTGGCGGGAGGCGTCGCCCAGGGCCATCGAGGGCATCTCGGCGTGCGCGGCATCGAGCGACAATCCGCGCGCGGCGCCGGGCGGCGCCTCCACCTCCGGCAGCATCCGGCGGAGCAGCGCGGCGAGGGGCCCGAGCAGCGGCAGGGCGGCGAGCGCGAGGGCCGCGTTGAAGGCGAGGTGGAAGTCGGCCACGGCGACGCGCGGACCTCCGGCTATAGCCTCGACGAGCGGCGTGATCCGGCCCAGCAGCGGCAGCGCGACGAGGCAGCCGCAAAACCGCACCAGCAGGTTCCCGAGCGCCACCCTGCGGCCGGCGGGCTCGCGGGTCGCGATCAGCGGATTGAGGGCGCTCCCGAGATTGGCGCCCAACACCAGGGCGAAAGCGGTCTCTGGCGGGACCATGCGCTGCCCTGCGAGCGCGGCGACCAGAAGTACCACCGCGACGCTGGAATGGGCCGCCCAGGCGAACAGCGCGGCGAGCAGTAATGTGATGACCGGATCGGCCGCGACGATACCGAGGATCGCCCGCATCCCGGGTGCTTCGCCGTAGGGTGCGAGCGTCTCGACCATCCGCACCAGTGCCAGCAGGACGAGCCCGAGGCCGATCGCGATCCGCCCGATCGCTCTGCCCTTCGCCCCCGAGGCCCGTGCTCGTGCTCGTCGGAGCGGTCGCCTTCCGCCGGGCCTCGGG
>NZ_BPRB01000283.1 GCF_022179685.1 Methylobacterium trifolii | reverse complement strand
CGGTGCCGGGCGGCCGCAAGGTGAAGCTCGACGCGGGCCGGCGCATCGTCACCATCACGGCCGGCCTGCCCTACAGGATGTCGGTACAGGACTTCGCCGGCCTCATCGGCCGCTACCGGCAGGCGGCCAGGACACGGCGCGCCTGCGCCGCCTGCCGGTAGCGGCCGATGAGGCCGGCGAAGTCCTGTACCGACATCCTGTAGGGCAGGCCGGCCGTGATGGTGACGATGCGCCGGCCCGCGTCGAGCTTCACCTTGCGGCCGCCCGGCACCGCCTGCGGGAACGGCGCCTCCGGCGGCAGCAGCAGGCGGGTGACGACGCTGTTCTGCCGGGTCGTCATGTCGAGGTCGGCGATGCTGTCCCAGGGGATCGGTCGGTCGAGGCCGGGCACCGCCAGGGCCTCGGGGCTCAGGATCATCGTCGTGCGCTCGCCCCGCCACAGCCGGAATCCGCCGAAGCCGCCTAGGACCGCCCCGCAGGCCAGCGCCACCCCCACTACGGGCCCCGCCTGGCTGGCCGACAGGCCGGGCAGGCCGGCGGCGAGCCACAGGAGGGCGACCCCGATGAAGAAGCCGCCCGCCACCAGGAGGGCGATGGCCCCCGGGCGGGTGCTTTCGCGCAGCGCCCGCGCCTCGATGCCGATCTCCGCCGCCGTCGCTTCGAGATGGGCGCGAAACGCCGCATCGTGGGCCCGCACCGCGTCGAGGAAATCGTGCGTCGCCGCGCGGCAGAGGCCGGCGGGATCGGCGAAGTAGGCCGCGAGCTGGCCGAGCGCGTGCGGGGGCGGAACGGCGGCGGCGGCGGCCAGGAGTTCGGCGTCGAGGGTCCGGCCGAGGGCCGCCACGCGCTCGCGGGTCGGCGGATGGGTGTCGGTGGGGTGGGCCTGCTCCGCCTCGAGATGCGTCGCCGGATCGTCGAGGCCGCGCGCGATGGCGTGGTCGAGGCTCGCCGCCACGAGGTCGGCCGGGGCGGACCCGGGCGCCTCGGCGGCGGCGTCCAAGGTCTCGGCGATGCGGGGGGCCACCGCCCCCGTGCGCAGGAGCGCCCGCGCGGCGGCGTCCACGGAGGCCGGGCCGGCGCCCGCCGCATCGGCCGCGAACTCGCGGGTCCGGCTCCAGTGGCGCACGGCGAGGTGGAAGTTCTCCATGACGAAGACGCCGAGGCGTAGGGACGGGCCGAGTAGCCCGAAGGACCCGGCATGCCCCTCCGCCACCGCGTCGAGGGAGCGGCCGACGCCGGCGTAGATCGGCAGGAAGCGCTGGCTGTAGACGGTGTCGCCCCCGGCGTAGTGGGCGAGTTCGTGGCCGATGATCGCCGCCACCTCGTCGCCCCGCAGGAGGGCGAGGTAGGGCAGCGGCAGGTAGAGGATCCGGCCCGTCAGCGGCGCGCCGCCGGGCTCGACCACGGCCGGGCCGGCGCTGACGAAGAAGCCCCCCGTGAGGCCGACCACCACGGCCTCGGGTTTCAGCGCCCCGAGCCGCTCGGCCAGACCCTCGGTGAGGCGCCACAAGCCCGGCGCCTCGGCGGGCGAGACGACCCGACCGAAGATCGACAGGGGGTCGGGCTCGAACGCGGACAGCGCCCGGCGCAGGCCCAGCACCGTGGCGCCCGCCGCGATCAGGACCGCCCCGACGACGACGGCGGCCATGAACAGCATCTTGATCTCGCCGCCGCCGAGGCCGGGCCGCGCGAGCAACCCGGCCTCGAAGACCACGGCGGCGACGAAGCCCGCCGTGGTGAGGAGCACCTGGAGGGCGAGCACCGGCGGCAGCAGGCGGCGCATCCACGAGAAACCGGCCACCAGCACGTCGCGGGAGGCCCGCCCCAGCCGCCCGAGGGCGGCGCCGGCCAAGAGCACGAGGATCGACAGGCCGGCGGCGAAGCCCCCGGCCGCGACGACCACGGGCGGGAGCAGCCGGCGCCAATCCATGAGCGTCGTCAGGGTCGCGACCTCGTCGCGGGCCGCGCGGGCCTGCACCAGGGCGAGGGGACCGCCGTAACTCTTGCCGTTGCGGCGGAACTGCATGCGGAAATCGGGACGCCCGTCCGGCGGCGCCCGCGCCTCCAGCTCCGCGACGATCCGGGTCAGGTGCTCCTGCTCGGCGGCGAGGTCGGCCCAATCGGCGCCGGCGCGCTCCTGCTCCCACAGGCCGAGGAGCAGGATGCCCAGGGGTAGGAGGACGGTGGCGGCGATCAGGCGCGTGACGGAACGCAAGCGCAAGGGCGTGCGCGAATTAGCTACTTCGGGGATACTCGCCTCCTCGGATGCGTCGGGAGCAAGAACAGGTCGCTCAGAATTTGTTCGTCGGACGCTCGTCCACTGGAATCGGGATGAGGCTGTCGTGCTTGCGGCATGAGATCCTATCGACTTTGCGGCTCTCACCCTTGATCAGGTCCATGGCGCCGGTCTTTCGATTGACCAGGAAATAGCCGCCCGGGTTCTTTAGCTTGATCACATCGTCGGACTGAAGCGCGACTTCTTGTGTCTTCGACTCACGCTCGCCATTCGGCTTCATCAAGGCCCATTGCTTGGACACGAGGCCAATGCTGAAGTAGATCGATTTGCCGCCATTGTTGATGCATGCCAGGGTGAAAGGCTGCGTCGCTTCTTCAGCGTGTGCGTTGTGCGCAGCGATGAACGCGCAAAGTACGCCGTACACAAGGAGAGAGGTCGCTTTTTCAGTCATCCGGTTCATTCCTGTTGGTACGTCCTGCCGCATCGCGGTTGGCGGTCTAGACGTGCGCGCAGCAGGGGGCAAATCGATCCCGGGCCCGAGCATGCTCCCTTGCCGGCCAGGATGATCACGGTATCATTGACACCCCGACTAAGCGTCGCGTCAGTGGCATCAGGTTAGGGCATGTATTAGGCCGGGAAGTCGTTCATACGTCTCGGAGGCCGCCTATGTTCGCAAGGCCCTGAAGCGCCGAGTTTCATGTCATCAACCTCGCACCGCTACCGACGGCTCGGATGCCACTCCTATCGTCTGATGTCCCGCTCGACCTCGTCCAGAAACGTGGCCGCCGAGGTTTAACCGGCGTTCTCATACAACATTGGTGGGGAGCAGGCGTTCAGCTATCCGGGGAAGGGAGCATGACCGACACCATCAGGATGCGATTGCAGCTGTTGGTATATTGTAAGTGGACCCACAGCCCATCGCGCGTAAACAGATCCCAGGGCCTATGCTCGATCCCAGACACGGTGGCGCCACCATCGCTGCTCCTTACCAGCGGACCCATGATCGCCCTCGCATCGTTCCGTGAGTTCCGGAACCTGACCCCACCCGGCAAGTCACCCGCGAACTCGCAGTACGATGGGTCCTTTCCGGCACCGAAGAACTGAACGCAGCAGCAGCAGACGTCGCTCGCATCGATCATCATGGCCAATCCACGACTCGGACATTCGATGTGGCGATCGAGCCCATGTTCGGGATCGCCTTCCGGTGGTCGATCCGTAACCGCGGGCGAGGGGTCAAGCAGGGGAAAGAACTCGGAAACGTGCTTACCGATGAGTGTATGGTCCGTCATGGAGCTGGCCTATCGCAGCTTGGCTGAATATCTGGATAGGATCGACATCGGCCGGACCGTTCTACGGTCCGGATAGGTGCAAGGCAGTCAGGCGCCTTGATCGAATAGGGTGGCAAGAAAGGGTCGTGTTCACCGCTTGCTGAGGAGCTTACGGACACCATCCAGTGCGTAAGCTTCGGTCGCATTTCTAGGAAGTGCAGGAGGTTTAGCCGCAAGCGTCCTCACCGATCTGCCCTGATCGTCCTTCCGGTCTGGATCGGCTCCGTGACCGAGCAGGAACAGGACCAAGGACCAATCTCCGAAGCCGGCCGACATCGAGGCAGGAGTGCTACCGAGTGACATAGGGTGATCGACGTCAGCCCCTTCCTTGAGGATGCGGTCCATCCATGTGGTATCCTGACGAAGGATCGCGTTGGCGTAAGAGTTGGTGAACCCTTCCTCCCGGGTCAGCACCGGACGCGCCTGTTCGTGGGCATAGAAGGCGCCTGCGAGGGTAGCGAGGATTGCCATGACCCCTACAAAAGCTCCCCAGGTCACAGTGTGGATCGCCGCGAGTATCGTCGGCTTGGATTTGCGAACGGCCCACGCCTTCACAACCGCCAACACCGGGAGAACGATGGGATAGGTCACAACGGCACAGAGGACTGCGAGCCAGAGAGCGATTTCTCCCGGGGTGGCCTCGCCCGGAACGTTCAGGAGCACCGGGAGGATCAGGAGGATGCAGAGCACCCACAGTGACCAGAGCACGACGGCTGCAAAGACTGCGATCAGGCGCCGCATCAACATGGGGGCAGATCGTCCTTCCAGCCGTCCGAGTTGAGGCAGGGGCGAAAGCATCCATCACCGTCCTGCA
>NZ_BPRB01000282.1 GCF_022179685.1 Methylobacterium trifolii | reverse complement strand
GATGTCGAGGCCGCGGGCGGCCACGTCGCTCGCCACGAGGAGGGCGGTCTCGCCCGCCCGGAAGGCGTCGAGCGCCGTGGTCCGTGCCCGCTGGTCCATGTCGCCGTGGAGCGCCGCGGCGTCGAAGCCGTGGCTGACCAGGGACTTCTGCAGCAGCGCCACGTCGCGCTTGCGGTTGCAGAAGATGATCCCGTTCTTCAGTTCGGCCTCGCCGCGGATGAGGGTCCGCAGGCGCTCGCGCTTGGCGTGGCCCTCGCCGCCCGTCGCGACGAGGCGCTGGACGATCGTCTCGGCGGTGGAGGCGGCCCGCGCCACCTCGATGCGCTGCGGGTTGTGCAGGAACATGTCGGCCAGCCGCTCGATCTCGGGCGGCATGGTGGCGGAGAAGAACAGGGTCTGCCGGGTGAACGGCACCATCTTCACGATGCGCTCGATGTCGGGGATGAAGCCCATGTCGAGCATCCGGTCGGCCTCGTCAATCACGAGCAGCTCGACGCCGGTCAGCAGGAGCTTGCCGCGCTCGAAATGGTCGAGGAGGCGCCCCGGCGTCGCGATCAGCACGTCGGTGCCGCGGGTGAGCTTGGCATCCTGGTCGGCGAAGGACACGCCGCCGATGATGAGCGCCACGTTGAGCTTGTGGTTGGTGCCGTAGCGGTCGAAGTTCTCGACCACCTGGGCGGCCAGCTCGCGGGTCGGCTCGAGGATGAGGGTGCGGGGCATCCGGGCCCGGGCGCGCCCGTTCTCCAGCATCGTCAGCATCGGCAGGGTGAAGGCCGCCGTCTTGCCGGTGCCGGTCTGGGCGATGCCCAGCACGTCGCGGCGGGCCAGGACGTGGGGGATCGCCTGGGCCTGGATCGGCGTCGGCTCGGTATAGCCGGCCGTGGTGACGGCCTGGAGGACCTTGTCGCTCAATCCGAGGTCGGCAAATGACATAATGGCTGGGAGACCGTTGTGCGCGGGATCAGGCCGGCCGGCGCGGAGTGGGACGTCGCGGCAACGGCTTGGAGGAGTGCTCTGTCAGGAACCCGCCGCGCATGCGAGTGCGCAGGACACTTAGGAGCTTGTCACCGCTTGTCAATCTCGCGGGCGGCCGGGCCCCCGGCTTTCTGGACGCGCGGGCGGCCGCGGGCGTTCAGCGGCGGGCGCTGCGCGGGAGGCCGGCGAGGCAGGGGTCGAGGCGGACGGAGCGCGCGTCCGTCGCGATCGAGCCGGTGGTCTCGGGGTCCTGCAGCACGCGGCCGTTGGCGGCGGTCAGGACCGGCGGAGCGCTGCGGCCGGCAAGATACTGCGTCGCGCCGAGCCCGAGGAGCCCGGCCGCCACGACGACCTTCACGGTCCAGGCGAGGATGCCGGTCGGGGCCGGGGCGGCTCCGGTGTCCGGCGGGGATCGATCGTCCATGGTTCGGTTCCCGTTCCGGGCGATGCCGGCCCGCGTCGTCGGGCCCGACTTTCCCCGATCGCGGTTAACCGCGGGCTTACGGGACGTCCGCGCCGGCGCGTATTTCTGTCCTGAAATAAAACTCCACCTCCCGAGGCCGGCGGCAACATCTCGCGCGATCTCGGACACGGCGCGCCAAGATTTTGCCTCACTTCCTGACAGATACTTGAGGGCATCCCGCGATCTGGTCTTTCCAGTCGATCGATGTGCGCCACAGCACATCGCTCCGCGGCGATCCGTAACGGGGGCATAACCTTCATCATTCGTTGAGAGCTTCGGTTTTATCTGAGCGAGCTTGTTGCAGGAAAGCGACAGACCCGACAGCCCTCACGGCCTACAAGCGCCCCGGCTTTGCCAACCAGGACCAGAGAGACAATGAACAAGCTTCTCCTCGCAACGACCGTTCTCGCCGGCATGACCGTCGCGGCGTCTGCGGCCGACCTTCCCCGCCGCGCGGCTCCCCCGCCGGTGTTCACCCCGGTCCCCGTCTTCACCTGGACCGGCTTCTACGCCGGCTTCAACGCCGGCTACGGCTTCGACGCCAGCGATCGCCGCTCCTCCACGGTCGTCGGCGTCCCCGCCGGCTACGGCGTGTTCGCCAACGGCGGTTCGGGCGTGCTGGCCTTCCCCGGCAGCCGCTCGCAGGACGGCTTCACCGGCGGTGGCCAGATCGGCTACAACTACCAGCTGACCCCGGGCTCGGGCTTCGTGATCGGCGTCGAGGCCGACGCCCAGTACGTCGACTTCGGTCGTGACCGGAACCGCTTCGCCGCCTCCAGCGCCGTCGCCCCGGGCACCCTCGTCTACAACCCGAGCGGCGTCTCGGGCCTCGACTACTTCGGCACCGTGCGCGGCCGCCTCGGCTACGCCTTCGACCGCACCCTCGTGTACGGCACCGGCGGCTTCGCCTACGGTTCGGGCGGCGGGCGCGAGTTCGGCCTGACCAACTCCAGCAGCGACACCTTCCAGACCGGCTGGGCCGCCGGCGCGGGCATCGAATACGCCCTGCCGACCGAGTCCTTCCTGAACTTCTTCCGCTCCTCGGCCGTGACGCTCAAGGTCGAAGGCCTCTACGTCAACCTCGACCGCGGCAACCGCAACACCGGCGCCTTCGCCACCAACGGCCTCGGCACCGTCGGCATCGGCAGCCCCGGCGTCGTCCTCGTCTCGGGCCCCACCGCCCGTCGCAACGACACCGAGTTCGCCGTCGTCCGCGCCGGCATCAACTACAAGTTCGGCTCGTACTAGGCCGACACCGAACGATCCCCGCGCGATCGGGCCCGATCAAGCAAGGATCGCGTGAGCGACGTGGAAGCCCGGCCGAAAGGCCGGGCTTTTTTCGTGGCGCCGGCGGGCGCGTGGAACGCCCTTCACACCACCACCTCCATCGCGTCCTGCGCGCCGACCCCGAAGACGCGCCTGTAGCGGGCGATCTCGGCCGCCGGCCCCTGCGCCTTGGTCGGGTTGTCGGAGAGCTTCACGGTCGGGCGCCCGTCGGCCTCCGTCACCTTGCAGACGATGGAGACGGGATCGAGCCGCCCGTCCGGCACGAGGCCGCGGAAGTCGTTGGTGAGCAGGGTGCCCCAGCCGTAGCCGATGCGCAGGCGCCCGTGGAAACGGGCGTGGATCGCCTCGATCGTGCCGACGTCCAGGCCGTCGGAGAAGATCGCGAGCTTCTCCCGCGGGTCGCAGCCGCGGGCGCGCCAGAAGGCGATGGCCTCCTCGCCGCCCGCGATCGGGTCCTTCGAATCGATACGGATGCCGGTCCAGGCACTCATCCAGTCGGGGGCGTCGGCGAGGAAGCCGGTGGTGCCGTAGGTGTCGGGCAGGACGACGAGGAGGTTGCCCTCGTAATCCTGCTGCCAGTCCCGCAGCACGTCGTAGGGGGCCTTGGCCAGGGCCGCGTCGTCGGGGGCGAGCGCCGCGTAGACCATCGGCAGTTCGTGGGCGTTGGTGCCCACCGCCTCGACCTCGCGGCGCAGCGCGATCAGGCAGTTCGAGGTGCCGAGGAAGCGCGTCTCGCCGAGCGCCTCGTGCATCGCCTGCACGCACCAGTCCTGCCAGAGGAAGCCGTGGCGCCGCCGCGTGCCGAAATCGGCGATGGAGAGGTCCGGCAGCACCCGCAGACGCTCGATCTTCTCCCAGACCCGCGTCATGGCGCGGGCGTAGAGCACCTGCAGGTCGAGCTTGCCCATGTCCCGCAGCACGGCCCGCGAGCGCAGCTCGTTGAGGATGGCGAGCGCCGGCACCTCCCACATCGTGGTCTCGACCCAGGGACCGTGGAAGGTCAGCTCGTACTGCCCGTCGCGGATCTCCAGTTCGTAGGCCGGCAACCGGAACCCCTCGAACCAGGCGATGAACTCGGCCGAGAGGATGCGGCGGCGCCCGTAGAAGGCGTTACCCCGCAGCCAGGTCGCCTCCCCGCGGCTGAGGCGCAGCGAGCGGGCATGGTCGAGCTGCTCCCGCAGGGCCCCAGGATCGACCTCGTCGGCGATGCGGATGCGCGTCGTCCGGTTCCGGATGCCGAAGGTGACGGACACGTCCCGGTGCCGGCGCAGGATCGTCTGCGCCATCAGCAGCTTGTAGAAATCGGTATCGAGCAGGGACCGCACGATCGGGTCGATGCGGAAGTTGTGGTCGTAGACCCGCGTCGCGAGATCGAGCATTTTCTGGGACCCAGGCCGGAGGTTTTTGGGTCCGGCAGCGCGCACGGGGCAAGGCGCCGAGTCAATGGCATCCATGGGAGACGTGTGGAGATCGGCCGTCATGCTTCGGCCTTGAGGCGTGTCGATATCCGGAGGGCGGTGGCAGACCGTTCACCGTCCGGCTTCGTTCGTCCCGCCCTTACCTCCAT
Organism: Methylobacterium trifolii; assembly: GCF_022179685.1. Classification (GTDB taxonomy): domain Bacteria; phylum Pseudomonadota; class Alphaproteobacteria; order Rhizobiales; family Beijerinckiaceae; genus Methylobacterium; species Methylobacterium trifolii. Next base: position 2,232 of record NZ_BPRB01000282.1, on the reverse strand, counting down.
CCATCGTCAGGCCCATGAAGACACGCTGTCTCCTGCTTTCGCTGCTCGCGTTCTCCGCCGCGCCCGCATGGGCGGAAAGCGAGCCATCGGCACGGAACTCCGTCCTCAGCGTGCGGGGGACCGGTCGATACGAACAGAAGCCAGATTTCGCGGAGTTCACTGTGATCGTCTCGACGGCCGGCAAGACCCTGAACGCGGCTGTCGATGCTCACCGGGATCGTGCAACGCGTGGGCTGGAAGCCCTGCAGAAGCTCGAAGCCTCCGGGATTCGTATCCGATCCAGCAGGTTCGGTGTAACCGAGGAGAAGCGGCCATCCTACACGCCGCCGACTTACGCAGGCCAGCCCGCACCGCCGCCGCCGAAGATCTCGGACGCGCCCTTCACCGCAAAAACCTGGTTCGAGCTGAACGCGGTGTCCATGGACACGCTCAATCAGACAGTAACCCAAATTGCGGCAACTGGCTTATTCGAGATCCAAAGAGTGATCTTCAAAATCAAGAACGAACGGACTGCGCTGAACGAGGCTCGCAAGGCAGCCATGACGGATGCCCGAGGGCAAGCGGACGCCTATTCCAGTGCGGGCGATCTCAAGCTCGTCGAGATCACGGAGGTGACCGACGGTGAAGCCAAACCCGTGGACGGCTATGCCGATCTGCCGATGGGGCGCTTTCTCCAGATCATCCCACCGGCCGTCGTGTCCTTCGATGCCACAGTGAACGTTACTTGGCGGATCGCGCCACGTTGAGACCTGGTCCCGAGACGGCATCGCTTGCGCCGTCCGATCGAGAACGGTGCGCCGTGACAGGCGCACCATCCTTCGACTGAAAAAGGATCAAGCGAGGTCGACCTTCTTGGTCTCGGTCTTTGGGCTCTCGCCCGTCAGCGTGGCCTTCAGGTAACCGTAGAGGTGGACCATCGTGCTGTTGGGGCTGTCCCAGTACTCGCCCTTCTCGGGATGGACGCGGATCAGGGCGACCTCCGGGTCGTCCTTGCCGTTGGGGAACCAGGTCTTCAGGCTCTCCTGCCACTTCTCGTCGATCCGGGCCTGGTCGCGCACGATCTCGGCCTTGCCGGCCACCGACACGTAGGTCTGGCTCGACGGGTCGGAATAGGCGAGGTTGATCTGGTTGTCCCGGCCGATCTCCGCGGTCTTGGGGGAGTGGAGCCGGGTGAAGAACCACAGGTCGCCGTTCTCGTCGACGTCGTTGTTCCACATCGGCCGGCTGGTGAGGGTCCCGTCCGCATCCGCCGTGGTCATCATCGCGATCTTGACGTCCTTGATCAGCGAGAACAGCTTCTCGGCGCCCTCGTGGTCGCGGTGATTGCCCTGATGCATGATTTCTGGTCTCCGGTTCATAAGCTTGCCGCGCCCGGTCGGCCGGACGCGCGACTGGGGCGGGCCCGAGCAGGCCGCCCCAGGAATGTCCCGACAACGGCCGGGGCTCGCGATGGTTCAGGCCTGCGCCGATGTGCGGCCCTCTGCATCGCCCTGGCGGCGATCTTCCTCGCGCCTGTCTTGGCGCCGGCCCCGACCGAGGCCCAGGTGCGGTTCGGATCGAACGTCCGGATCGGCGGCCACGATTTCTCGCACCGGCGCTACGGCAGCGTGAACGTCCGCCGGGTCGCGCGCCTGCCCGGCCCGCCCGGCTGCCGCATCGTCCCGAACGGCTCCTACCGGCGCGGCGACGGCTCGGTCGTGCGCGGGCGCATCGAGCGCTGCAACCTGATCGCCCGTCCCCATCGCTGAGGAGAGCGCGCGGCAGGAGTCCGGGCCTGCGCCCTGGCGTTTCCCGCGGACCGGGCTACATGGGCGCTCGACACCTTGCCCATCGACGACCGGCGTGCCGGAAAAGGAGCCCCCGCCTTGGCGATCACCCGTGACGACGTGCTGAGCGCGCTCCAGACCGTCAAGGTCGATGCCGCCGGCACGAGCCTGTCCGGCTCCGGCCGCCTGTCCCAGGTCGTGATCGACCCGACGAACCGGGTGATGTTCTCGATCCTGGTCGACCCGAGCGAGGCGGAGCGCTTCGAGGCGGTGCGGCGCGAGGCCGAGGGGCGCGTGCTCGCCATGCCCGGCGTCTCGGGCGTGTTCGCCAGCCTCACCTCCGAGCGCGGCCCGAACATGCCGGCGCAAAGCACTGCCGCACCGCGGCCGGTGCCGCCGGCCCCGCCGCGCCCCGGCGCGCCGCCGAACCAGGGGCAGGCCCTGCCCGGCGTGCGCCACATCGTGG
>NZ_BPRB01000281.1 GCF_022179685.1 Methylobacterium trifolii | reverse complement strand
CTGAGTCAGTGCACTAGCGCGCGTTGTCCGTGATCCAGCCGATGATGGCGTCGGCAACAGCGGCGTTGTTCTGCTCCAGCATCATCATGTGGCCGTTGCCGCGGATGCCGTGCTCGGCCAGCGCCAGCCGGTCGGGCCTGGCGCCGGCCTGGGCCAGGAAGGCACCGGTGCAATCGTCCATCGTCGCCCGGAACGAGGCCTCGGCCGTGACGATGACGGCGGGCACGCGGGCGAGGTTCGGCAATTGCCGGGCCGGCTCCGCCTGGAGCCAGCAGCGGATCTGCCCCGGCCGGGTCGGCGCCTCCGCCTGGACCACGCCGATGTCGTCGGGCGAGGTCACGGGCGGCTCGAAGCGCAGGGGCACGCGGGTGATGCCGTAGGGCCGGGCCCTGGCCTCGCCGATCCGCTCGTACCACTCGGCGCCGCCCTTGAAGCGGATGTCGTAGAAGGTCGGCCCGTTCGGCTCCACGGCCACGTGCGCCTTGACGAGGTCGGGGCGCCGGTCGGAGACCGCCCAGCCGAACACGCCGGCCTGCGAGTGCGTCAGCACCACGGAGGGGCCGATCTTCTCCAGGAGGGCGATCAGGGCCGGGCCGACGAGTTCCTCGCTCTTCAGGGCGCTGGCGATGAAGGGCACCTGGGAGAAGTAGAACTGGTCGAAAGCCGCGTTGCCGCGCACCCCGGCACCGCCCGGCCACTGGCTGTGGAGCCTGGCCTGCGGGAACAGGTCGTAGCGCTCCTGGCCGGTGAAGATCGTCTCCAGGTCGCTCGCCTGGAGCCGGGCATAGGGGCCGTAGACCTCCGGGTTGTCGCCCGAGCGCCCGCGGCCGACCTGGTCGACGACGTAGACGGCAAAGCCCTTCTCGACGAAGCGGTCGACCCAGCCGGGCCGGCCGTCCGGCGTGCCGAGGAAGTTGACGCCCGTCTGCGCCGTGCCGTGGACCATCACCACCGGGTAGGGCTGCGTCACCCGCACCGGGGCGTGGACCTGCACGAACATCTGGCCGACGGCGATGGTCTTGCCCTGGACCGTCTCGTAGCCGCCGCCGACGAAGAAGTAGCCCTCCTGCTGCGCCGGCTTGAAGACGGCCGGCGTCCCCTCGGGCGCCGCCCGCGCACCCGTGGCGAGGCAGAGCAGCGCGAGGCCGCAGGCGAGGGCAACCCGGATCATCACGACCTCCCGAATTTTTTATACGTTGCCGGGACCCTAGAGCATGATGCGGAAAAGGGGAAACCGGTTCTCCGAAAAATCATTCGAAAACAATGACCTAGAGCAGGCTGACGTTTCCGTGAGATAGCGGCCTGCTCTCGCAGCGGAACGGCGGAGCAGGGCCAGCCGGTGGGCCCAATGTCGGCGACGCACTGCCGCGGTCGTCAGCCACCGCCGGACGGCAGGCCTTCGCAGGCCGGTCGACCGGCAAAGCAATCAGCGGGCGCGGCCCCAGAGGCCGGTGCGCTCGGAGCGGGCCTGCTCCTCGGCGGCGAGGAGGTCGGGCGGGGCGTCCTCGGCCGCCCGGGCGCCGCCGGCGGCCAGGATCAGGGCGGCGAGGTCGTCGCCGTCGATCCGGCAGCGGGCGCCCTGCGCCTCGGCCGCGGCGCAGACCACCTCGCGGCGGCGCAGGTAGCGGGCGAGCTGCCCGGCCAGGTGCCCGCCCTCGCCGGCGACCCCGAGCAGGCGCACCACGCGTCCGCGGAAGGCCAGCGTGCCGGTGTCGATCACCTCGGGAACGCCGCGCACGTCCGAGGCCGGGGCGGCCGGCGCCATGGACGTAGGCGCAGCGGGCGCAGGCGCGGCGGGCGCGGGTTCGGCGCGGGCGGCGGACGGCCGTCTGCGGCCCTTGGCGAGCTGGCTCGACGCCCGCTGGACGAAATCGCGGAACATCGCGGCCGGCACGTCGCCGCCGCCGACCCTATTCATCGAGGTGTTGTCGTCGTTGCCGACCCAGACGCCCACGACCATGTCGGGCGTCATGCCGACGAACCAGGCGTCGCGGTAATCCTGCGTCGTGCCGGTCTTGCCGCCGATGGGCAGGCCCGCCACCCGCGCCCCCTTGCCGGTGCCGCCCTCGACCACGGCCTGGAGGGAATCGAGCATCATGGTCCGGCTCTCGACGGGCAGGCCGCCGGCCGGCGCCGGCTCGGGCCGGGCGTAGACGGGCTGCGGGCCCGAGCCGCGGATCGCGTGGATTCCGAAGCTGTCGAGCGGCGTGCGGCCGGCCAGGACGCTGCCATAGGCGCGGGTCATCTCCAGGAGCGTCACCTCGGCGGAGCCGAGGGCGAGGCTCGGCACGTTCGGCAGATCGGACTGGACCCCGAGCTTGCGCGCGGTGGCGATCACAGCCGGGATGCCGAGGTCCTCGCCGAGCTGGGCCGCGATGGTGTTGATCGACAGGGCGAAGGCGTTGCGCAGGGGGACCGGGCCGCGGAAGCGGTTGTTGGCGTTCGAGGGCTCCCAGTCGCCGATCTGGATCGGGCGGTCGACCAGCACGCTCTCCGGGCTGAAGCCCTGCTCGTAGGCCGTGAGGTAGACGAACAGCTTGAACAGGGAGCCGGCCTGGCGCTTGGCCTGGGTCGCCCGGTTGAACTGGCTGTCCTCGTAGTCGCGCCCGCCGACCATGGCGAGGATCGCGCCGTCCTTGGACAGCGCCACGAGGGCGGCCTGCCCGATCTTCTTCTTGGCCCCTTCGGCATCCAGGCGGCGGGCGACGACGCCTTCGGCGAGGCTCTGGAGATCGAGGTTGAGGGTGGAGCGCACCGTGAGGTCGCCGGGGGTGTCGGAGAGGCGCTTGGCGTCGGCCGCGACCATGTCGAGGAAGTAGTTGGTGCCGGGGGGCGTCTCGGGGGGCGTGCGCAGCGTCACCGTCTGCTTGCGGGCGGCATCGGCCTCCTCGGCGGTGATGGCGCCGGTCTCGACCATGGTCTGGAGCACCACGTCGGCCCGCTCCTTGGCGCCGCCGAAGTTGCGCGTGGGCGCGAGTTGCGAGGGGGCGCGCACGAGGCCGGCCAGCATCGCCGCCTCGGGCAGCGAGAGGGCCTTGGCCGGCTTGCCGAAATAGCGGCGCGCGGCCGCGTCGGCCCCGTAGGCGCCGGCCCCGAAATAGGCGGTGTTGAGGTAGCCGAGGAGGATCTCGTTCTTGCTCATCGTGCCCTCGACCCGCAGGGCCAGGAACGCCTCCTGGAGCTTGCGGCGCAGGGTCTTCTCCTGGGTCAGGGAGGTGAGCCGCACGTATTGCTGCGTGATGGTCGAGCCGCCCTCGCGCACGCCGCCGCCGGTGGCGTTGCGCCACGCCGCCCGCCCCAGCCCCCGCAGGTCGACGCCCCAATGGCTGTAGAAGCGCCGGTCCTCGATGGCGACGATGGCCTGGGCGAGGTGCGGGGCGAGGTCGGCCGCGGTGAGCGGCTGGCCGCGGAAGGCGCCGCGGGTGGCGAAGACCCGGCCGTCGTCGGCCTCGACGGTCAGCGCCCGCTGGCCGGGATCGAGGGTGGCCCCGCCCAGCGGCGGCAGAGTGAGGAAGGCGGAGAGCGCGTAGCCGGCGAGCGCCAGGAGCGGCAGGGCGAGGAGGAGGCCGGCGGCGGCCAGGACCGGCCGGCGACGCAAGGCCGCGCCCAGGCGCCGGATGCGGGGCTGCGTCCCGGAAGCGGCAGGCACCGGCTCGCCCGCGGGCCGTCCCTCCGGGCGGCGCAGGCGTGCGGCGATCCCGCCGAAGAAGGGCGCGGTGCCCCGGAGCGCGTCCCGACCGGTGCGGCCGGCGCCCCTGGCCGCACCGGCTGCGAGGATTCCGAGCTGGCGTCCGAGGGTGCGCGCCGCCGCGCGCGCCTCCCGCGCGGCGGCGCGGGTGTCGGCCTCGGCGGGAGGCCGGGGCGGTCCCTTCTCCGGCGGGTGGTCCGGGTCGGAAGGGGCCATCGCGTCCGGTGCCTCGGACCGGAGCGGGGCGCGCCGGTCTGTCTCGATCCGGGACCGTTCTAGCCCGGATGCCCCCGCCAAAGCTACGCCGTGGCCGCCTCCCGGACCTTCGCGGCCGGGCCGGACGCGAACGGGCTCAGACCCCGTCCGGCGGCTGGGCCTCGGTGACCTCGACGCGGCGGACCTGCGCGGGCGCCTGCACCGGCGGCTCGGCCGCGGGGGCGAGCGCCGAGACGCCCTGGTAGCGGGTCAGCCGTGCGTCGATCATGCCGTCGATCCGGCCGTAGACCTCGGCCACCGTCAGGCTGCGGCGGCCCTTGCCGGCTTTTTCCGTGAACAGGCTGCGGTTGGCGCGCGCCGCGGCGCGGAACTCGGCGGCGGCGACCTTGCCGGGCGTCTCGCCGCTCAGCGACAGGAACCGGCCGGCGCTCGACGTGCCGAGGAAGTGGGCGAAGTAGAGTTCCGTGGTGGTGAGCGCCCGCCCGACGCGGGCCTCGATCCGGCCGCGGTCGCGCTTGACCAGCTCGGCCGCCATCAGGGCGGAGACGTAGGGGTCGTTGCGCAGGGCGAGCACGCGCTCGCGCATGCCGCCGCCCGTCACCGTGATGGCGCCGCCGCGGCCCTTCACGGAGGCCGCCTCCTCGGAAAGCCCGTAGCGGGCGCCGTAGTCGCGGATCATCTCCAGCCAGGTGGCGGTGACGAACTGGAACAGCCCCTGGGCCGAGGAGGTCGCCGCCTTCACGTCGGTGGAGAAGCTCGATTCCTTGTCGGCCAGGGCCATCATGTAGACGGGATCGACGCCGGCCTCGTCGGAGGCCTTGAGGATGGTGTCGACGAGGCGCCGCGACACGGTGCGGGCGCCGAAGCGGACCGTCTCCTCGCCCGAATCCCGCACGGCCTGGGGCAGGGCGTCGAGATCGTGCGCGATCAGCTCGGCGGTGGCCGGCTGCTGCTCCACCAGGGGAACCCCGCTCCAGGCGGCGGGATCGTCGGAGGGCGCCAATGCCGCCAGGGCCAGGGCGGCACGTGGGGTGGTGTCGATCCGGTCGTGGGCGGCGGCCGCGGGGGCGAAGGCCGTCTGCGGCAAACTGAAGCCGGCGAGCAGGGCCGCGACCAGGGTCGCGACGGTGCGGCGGCGCCTGTCGGCGGGTGTCCGGCGTCGCGTCCGGCGCCCGTTTTTGCGCACGGCCCGCGGCAGCCACGCCACGGTCTCACCCTCGAAATCGGTCTCGCAAGGCACGAGTCCGCACACGTCGTCGGCGCAACGCGCCGGCTCCGGGAAAACCCCCATCGCTGGTCCTTTTCGTACCGCGGCCTTCGTGGGCCGGGCTTTCCTTCAGCGGCAGGTCTATCGCCGGGGGCCGTGACCAGAATGGGACGGCGCCGTGATCCAAGCGTGGCGCGCTTAACGGAGGGTTAACCCCCTCTTTTCACGGATTTTTAACCCGGCGTTCGGTCCCGGTTCAGGCGGCGGGCGGCACAAAGATGTCTCATTCGGGCTTGGAACGAAGCCCGGTAGCCCCAGTTAGCCTGGGCTGCGCGAGGTGAGGTTCGGCCTGTTGCCGAAGGCCCCGCGTCCCAGAGTTTGAGGAAAATCCCCTCCGATGAACACCCAGACCGGTCGCCGTGTCGGCGTCGCGTTCGTTGGCATGGGCGGCGCCGTCGCCACCACCGCCATCGCCGGCATCGAGATGATCAAATCCGGCTCCAACCGCCTCGACGGCCTGCCGCTGGCCGGCGTCTCCGTGGCCGGCATGGCCGACTACAAGGACCTCGTCTTCGGCGGCTGGGACCTCAACGGCGACGACCTCGCCTCCGCGGCCCAAGGCCACGGCGTGCTGACCCGCCAGGACATCGAGAACGGCGCCCAGGTGCTCAACGGCATCACCCCCTGGCCGGCCGTCGGCAGCGCCAAGTTCTGCAAGAACATCGACGGGGCCAACCGCATCGTTGCGGCCGACCACCGCGAGGCGGTCTCGGTCATCGCCAACGATCTGCGGCGCTTCCAGAAGGAGAGCAACCTCGACGAGGTCGTGGTGGTCAACCTCGCCTCCACCGAGCGCTGGCCCGACCTCACCGTCCCGACGCTGAACTCCACCGCAGCCTTCGAGAAGGGGCTGGATTCGAGCGACGAGTCGATCTCGCCGGCCATGCTCTACGCCTACGCCGCGATCAAGAGCGGCATCCCCTACGCCAACTTCACACCGAGCATCGCCGCCGACGTTCCCGCCCTGATGGAGCTCGCCCGCGAGATGAACGTGCCGGTGGCCGGCAAGGACGGCAAGACCGGCCAGACCATGATGAAGACGGTGTTGGCGCCCGCCTTCAAGGCGCGCGCGCTCCACGTCGACGGCTGGTTCTCCACCAACATCCTGGGCAACCGGGACGGGCTCGCCCTCAACGACCCGAGTTCGCTCCAGTCCAAGCTCAACACCAAGGGCACGGTGCTCGACTCGATCCTCGGCTACCCGGTCGAGGACCACCTCGTGCACATCCATTATTACCGCCCGCGCGGCGACGACAAGGAAGCCTGGGACAACATCGACGTCACCGGCTTCATGGGCCAGCGCATGCAGATCAAGGTCAACTTCCTCTGCAAGGACTCGATCCTGGCCGCACCGCTCGTCATCGAGATCGCCCGCGTGCTGGACCTGGCCAAGAAGCGCGGCGACGGCGGCGTGCAGGAGCAGCTCTCGACCTTCTTCAAGGCGCCGATGGTCAAGAACGGGCACGGCCCGGAGCACGACTTCGGCAAGCAGGGCAAGATGCTCCTCGACTGGCTCGGCGTGAACTGATGCCCGCCGGAGACCCGCGCGGCGCGGAACCGGGTCCGGCCGCGCCGGCCGGGCTTCGGGAGCTTCTGGTCGAGGCCAACGACCTCAAGCGCGTCCGTTCCGCCGGGCGCGCCGGCTCGATCGCCGAGCGCCTGTTCGCGCAAGGCTGGGGCATGCTCACTGGAGGCGCGCGTCCCGAGGACGTCGCCCTCGACGTCACCGCCACGGCGCTGGCCGCCACGCGGCTCTGCGACCTCGACGCCGCGTTCCTCGCGGCCTCCGGGCTATCGGACGAGGCGGTGTCTTCCGTCTTGGTCGAGGGTTTCGACGCCGTGACCGTGGCCCTCGACGCGGACATGCGGGACCGGTTGCGGGATCGCTTGAGGAAGCCCGCGGCCCACCTCCCCGGCTCCCTGCCGGGCTTCGTCGCGGCCCTGGCGCAGCAGCCGCGGGCCGGCGTGACCTGCCCCGGCCGTCCCCGCATCCTGCTGGAGCCGCCCGAGAACCACGCCGAACACTGCTTGATGGTTGCCGTCTACGGCGTCGTGCTGAGCCCGTTCTACCGGGCCGACCCGACCACGGTGTTCCTGGCGGCGATGGCCCACCACTTCCACAACGCTGCGATGCCGGATGCCGGCTTCACCGGCGAGATGCTGCTCGGCGACCATCTCTTGCCGATCATGGCCCGGACTACGGGATGGGCGCTGGCCGAACTCGATCCCCCGCTCCGTGAGACCGTGGAGCGCGCCCGCGCCGTGCTGCCGGACGACGCGACCGCCGAGGGCCGCGCCTTCCACGCGGCCGACTGCATCGACCGGGTGCTGCAGATCGCCCAGCACCTGCGCGCGGCCTCGATCACCATGGGCACGGTGCTCGACGAGATGGAACTGGTCCATGCCGGGCCGGTCAAGCCGTTCCATGACCGGGTCCTGAGGGATATGCGGATTCCCTAGTGCAGCTCACGAAACGCCCGATCGCCGGGTGTTCTCCCTCCGGCCACGACGGCGCAGCGGGAATCTTGCGAGAGACACTTCGACCCGCGTCCGCGCCCCCGAAAGCCCATGATCCCCTTCGCCCTCCGATCGCCGCAGACCGGCCACGCCCTGAAATCCGACACGCCGCACTCCCTGCGGGACGCGGAGGACGGGGCGCGCTGGCCCGTGATCGACGGCATCCCCTACCTGCGCACCGGCAGCGAGGCCCTGGTCGAGCGGGTACTCGCCCACCTCGACGCCGGCGAGCCCGACGAGGCGCTGGCCGCGCTGCTCGCCGACCAGGACGATTGGTGGACCGGCCCCCCGGCGGATGCCGGCGAGGTCCGCCAGTTGGTCAAGGACCGTCGCACCGCGACCCTGCGCGAGGCGGTGCAGCGCCTCGGCTGGGGGCGCGTGGGCGACTACTTCCTGCACCGCTGGAGCGACCCGACCTACCTGGCGGGCCTCGCCCTTCTGGAGGCCCACTGGAACGATCCGGCCTGCGTGTTCGAGTTCGCCTGCGGCATCGGCCATTACCTGCGCGAATTGCAGCGGCGCGGCTGCAAGGTCGCCGGCGCCGACGTGGTGTTCGCCAAGCTCTGGGTCGCCCGGCACTGGGTCGTGGGCGGCAAGGCGCAGCTCGTCTGCTTCGATGCCGCATCGCCCCACTGGCCGATTCCCGACGCTCCCGTCGACCTCGTGGTCTGCAACGACGCCTTCTACTTCCTCGACGACAAGCCGGGCCTGCTCGAGAACCTCCGGCAGAACGCGGGCGACGACGGCTGGCTGGCGCTCAGCCACATCCACAACAGCGACTGTCCCGGCTTCTCGGCCGGCCGCGCGGTCTCGGCCGACGAGATCGCCGAGCTGTTCCCCGACGCCCTCGTCTACGACGATGCCGAGCTGACCCGCGCCCTGGTGGAG
>NZ_BPRB01000280.1 GCF_022179685.1 Methylobacterium trifolii | reverse complement strand
CGACAGGCTCAGCAACCATTAAGAAGGGGCTCTGTGTTGGTCCATGGCGTTCCGCGCTGAAGGACGGCATTGGCGTAGGTGAGGAGCTTTCTGGCGCAGGCGGTGAGGGCCTTCTTGTGCGGCTTCCCGGCTGCGACCAAACGTTGGTAGAGTTGGCACAGCGCCGCGTTCCAGCGGAAGCTGGCCGGCAGGGCCGCTGCGTAGAGCGCGCGCCTCACGCTGGCGCGCCCGCCACCGATGCGGCGGACACCCTTGTGCGTGCCTGAGTCGTGATCGAACGGCGCCAGGCCGGCCAGGCAGGCGGCCTGTTCGCGTGAGAGCTGCCCCAGTTCCGGCATGTCGATCAGAAGGGTCAGCGCGGTGCGTCGGCCAATGCCCTCGACGCTTTCGATCAGGGACAGGCGGGCGGCCAGTGCGGGTGCGGCGTCGACTTCGGCCACGAGCCGCTTCATCTCGGCCTTGAGCAGGCGCTGTAGCCGCTCGACCTCGCGGGTCTGCGCCTTCCGCAGTCGCGCATCGTGGAAGCTCTCCCGCCGCGTTTTTGCTCGCACGATGTCGGCTTCAATCTGCTCGATACGGCGCAGAGCTTCGCCCAGTTGAGCGAGATGGGGGTCGAACATCACCTGACGCGCGGCGAGGCCCGCGACACTGTCAGCGATCAGGCCGGCATCGAGCCGGTCGTTCTTGGCGCGCCGCAACTTGTACTGCGCGAACGCCCGGACTTGGCGGGGCTGAAGCAGGACCACGCGAAACCCTCCCGCACACAGAGCCGCCACGACCGCCCGCTCGTAGCCGCCGGACGCCTCGATCCCGACCGTCGCGACCTTATGCCGGGCCAGGAAGGCCAGAAGGTCGCTATGGCCGGCGCGCGTGTTGTCGACCTGTAGCGTCTCGCCGCCGGGGCGAAGGGCGATGTCGAGCTTGGCCTTGCCGGTGTCGATCCCGGCGATGATCGTGCTATTCTCAGTCATCTTCGTCGATCCTGCCTCGTCTTCGAACCTTGGCTGTTCAGGCAACCATCCGGATCCGATGAAGGGGGCCGTCCGCGATCCTGCTGAGCCTCATCCCCAGGAGGGATCCGATGAGGTCGATCCGACGGACGGCCGCCCGGTCCTGGATGGCCATCCAAGACCGGGCATCGCTCACGCGACCCAGGCAGATTAGCAAAAGCGCTTAAGACGAGGATG
>NZ_BPRB01000279.1 GCF_022179685.1 Methylobacterium trifolii | reverse complement strand
CGGCCGTCAGCGCCTCTTCATCATCGCGGCCCCGCGATACCTTGCGCAGTGTCGAGCGATGCTGTCCGAGCGCCCGACAAGCGCGGCGCTCGGAGACGGTCATCGTCCGCATGATGTGCTCGACACAGGCGCGTCGGCGCGCGGGGCTCAGAAGTTTCCCCGGGACGCCTCCTGCAAGATCAGCTTGTCCAGCGTCAAATCGGCGATGGCTTTTCGAAGTCGAGCATTCTCGGTCTCCAGACTCTTCATCCGTCGAACCTGATCCGACTTCAGGCCGCCAAACTCACGCCGCCACCGGCAGTACGTCACCGAACTCACGCCGAGCGCGCGGATTGCATCTGCAACGCTCTGGCCCTGTGATATCAGCACATCCGCCTGCCATAGCTTCGCGACGATCTTCTCGGGCTTCGGGTGTTTTGCCATCTCGTCCGTCCTCCAGGCTCAAAAGCCATACCAAAGGGCGGACCACTTCAATGGGGGCTGACCAGGTTCGCAACAACGCTTTCAGCTTGGAGAAGGCTTGCTCGATGGGGTTGAAGTCTGGGCTGTAGGCCGGGAGTTAGGATAGGCGCGCGCCGGCCGTTTCGATCTGCTCGCGCACGCCAGCCACCTTGTGGGACGGCAGGTTGTCAAGGATGACCGCGTCGCCCCACTTCAACACCGGAACGAGGGTGTCGGTGACGTAGGCCCGGAAGCGCTCGCCGTTCGTCTCTCCATCGAACAAGGTGGTGGCGACGAGGCCGCTGGTGCGCAGGGCGGCGGTGACGGTGGTGGTCTTGTAGTGCCCGTGCGGAGCGGAGATGCGGCAGCGCTCCCCGCGTGGGGATCGGCCGTATGGCCGGACCATGTTGGTGGCGGCCGCCGTCTCGTCGATGAAGACGAGGCTGTCTGGATCGAGAGAGAGTTGGCCGTCGAACCATGCCTCCCGGGCAGCCCTCACGTCCTCGCGCTGCTGCTCGGCTGCGTGCAGAGCCCCTTTTTACGGCTGATTCCGTGCCGACCGAAGAACCGCCACAACCCGCTCGTGCTGGTTCGGACACCCTGCTCGGCCAGCCTATCGCGTAGCTCCCGCAGGAAGATCTGCGGATGCGCGCGGCAGATCTCCAGGACCGTCTCGGCATGAGCTTCGATGGCGGGCGGGGACCGGTCGCCGCCCGAGGGCTTGGGGGCGATCTCACCCTCGGCCCGGAAGCGCGCGTGTCACCGGATCGCGCTGGCCTTCCCGACACCGAAGCGCTCGGCTGCCTGCCGACGCGAGGACCCCGCTTCGATCGTCGCGATGACACGCTCGCGCAGATCGATCGACAAAGCTGACGGCATGGCGCTCTCCTTCGAAAGCGCGCCATCGAATCAGAACGGGACCGTCACCGCTACCCCCGACTCAATGCAAAAGGGAACGGCTCTAGATGCTCAGCGCACAGCCGTCGACGCTGACGACGCATCGTCGAGGCGTGCTCGGGAGCTGCAAGCCATGGATACTCCGCAACAAGTTCGTAGCGATGGTCGGAATGGCCAAGTGCGCGAACCAGCCGTGCGGCGAGTCGGCCGCCCAGCGCGACACCCGACCGGGCATGCGCATCGGTGACGCGGCAGGTCCGCTCGGCGTGGCGGCCGATCAGCGTCAGAAAGCGCTCGGCAACGGTGCGGAGTAGGCAACCCGGCTCGGGGCAATAAAAGCGTCGAATCTCACGCTGCAGACGAATCGCCGTGCGACCGGTCGGCAGATCCCCCGCCCGTCAACGATACAGACTATGGCCCGCGACGCTGACGCTCCGGCAGATTGGGCAGCGAACGTAATCGCGTTTCACCTCGGCCGAGATGCTTGAGGCGGTCGGACCGTCACGCACGAAATGGACGTGGCGGCGCCG
>NZ_BPRB01000278.1 GCF_022179685.1 Methylobacterium trifolii | reverse complement strand
GGGGGTCGCCGAGCGGGCCGAGGGAGGGCTCGACGGAGCGGACGTAGCCGCCCGAGGCCCGCTCGGCGACCCCCTCGGCCTGCGCCCGTTCCTGAAGCAGCGCGGGGTCGAGTACAGCCTGACCTACATCGCCGACGTGCTCGGCAACCCCACCGGGGGCATCCGCCGGGGCGCCATCGCCGAGGACCGGCTGAACCTGCGCCTCAACCTCGATCTCGGGACGATCGCCGGCTGGGAGGGGGCGACCGTCCACGCCAACGCCTACTTCATCCACGGCACCGGCCTGTCGCGCTACAACGTCGGCAACCTGCTCACCACGAGCGTGATCGAGGCGCTGCCGTCGAGCCGGCTCTACGTGCTCTGGTTCGACCAGAAATTCCTCGACGGCACGCTGGCGATCCGCGCCGGCCAGCAGGCGGCTGATTCCGAGTTCTTCGTCAGCCAGACCGCGACGCTGTTCGTCAATTCCAGCTTCGGCTGGCCGGCCATCACGGGTCTGAACCTGCCGAGCGGCGGCCCGGCCTATCCGCTCTCGACGCCCGCGATCCGGGCGAAGTACGTGCCGGGCAACGGCGTCTCCCTCCAGGTCGGGCTCTACGACGGCGACCCGGCCGGCGCCAACCGTCCGGGCGACGACCCGGAGGCGCAGCGCCTCAACCGCACCGGCACCAACTTCCGCGTCCACGATCCGGCGCTGGTGGTGGCGGAAGCCGCCTACGCCTACAACACCGAGACGGGCGGCACGGCGCTGCCCGGCACGGTGACGCTGGGGGGCTGGCAGCATTTCGGCCGCTTCAACGACCCGCGCCTGGACACGCGCGGCCTGCCGCTGGCCGACCCCGCCTCCACCGGCATCCCCCGCCGCCTGCGGGGCAATGCGGGCCTCTACGGCCTCATCGACCAGACCCTGCTGATCGAGCCCGAGAAGGACGACGAGGGCCTCAGCGTGTTCCTGCGCGCCTCCCTGTCGCCGACCCGCTCCAGCCTAGTCGACGCCTACGTCGATGCGGGAATCGCCTACAAGGGCCTGTTCGAGGGCCGCGAGGACGACACCCTGGGCCTCAGCCTGGCCTATGCCCGGATCGGCGACGGCGCCCGGCGCGCCGACAAGGACAGCATCCTCTATTCCGGCACCGCGATGCCGGTGCGCCGGGCCGAGAGAGTGATCGAGGCGACCTACCAGGCCCTGATCGTGCCGGGCTTCACGGTGCAGCCCGACCTGCAATATGTCTTCCATCCCGGCGGCGGGATCGCCAACCCCCGCGATCCGGACGGGCGCCGGCTCAAGAATGCCGCCGTCCTCGGCCTGCGCGCCACCGTGCAGTACTGAGCGCCCTATCTTGCAGGGATGGTGATTTTCGAGTGGGTCGTCGGCGTGCTGTTCGGCGCCGTTCTGCTGGCGGCCCTGGCGCGTCGCGTCGGCGCGCCCTATCCGGCCTTCCTGGCGCTCGGCGGCGTGGCGCTCGCCTTCGTGCCGGGCGTGCCCAACCTCCAGCTCGACCCCGAACTGGCGCTCGCCCTGTTCCTCGCGCCCGTGCTGCTGGACGCCGGCTACGACACGTCGTTGCGCGACCTGAAGGCGAACTGGCGCCCGATCGCGGGGCTGGCCTTCGGCGCGGTGGCGGTGACGACGCTGGCGGTGGCCGTGGTGGCGCGCATCCTGGTGCCGGACATGCCGCTGGCCGCCTGCATCGTCCTCGGCGCCATCGTCGCGCCGCCCGACGCCGTGGCCGCCTTGTCCGTGCTGCGGCACGTCGCCCTGCCCCACCGCCTCTCCACCATCCTGCGCGGGGAGAGCCTTCTGAACGACGCGGGCTCGCTGCTGATCTACCGCCTTGGGGTCGTGGCCGCGGTGACGGGCAGCTTCCGGGTCGCCGAGGTCGGTCCCGCCTTCCTCCTCGGCATCGTGGCAAGCCTCGTCGCCGGCCCCTGCCTCGCCCTGGGCTTCGTCGCCCTGACGCGCCGGTTCTCGGATGCGGCGAGCACGATCGTGCTCCAGTTCGTGGCCGCCTTCGGCCTCTGGCTGGCGGCCGAGCGCCTGGAGATGTCCGGCGTGCTCACGGTCGTCACGTTCGCGATCACGGTGGCCCGCCACAGCCCCGGCATCACCGCCCCGCGGGTGCGCATCATCTCCAACGCGGTCTGGGACACGGCCGTGTTCGTGCTCAACGTCCTGGCCTTCGTGCTGATCGGCATCCAGATCGACCCGATCCTCGCCCGCCTCACCGGCGCGGACCAGGTCACGGCGATCCTCTTGGGGAGCGCCGTCTTCGTCACGGTCGTCGTCGTGCGCCTGGCCTGGGTGCTGCCCGCCAGCGGCATCCGCAGCCTCGGCTTTGCGGGAAGGAAGGGGCCCCACGCGCCCGGCCTCGGGCCGGCCGTGGCGGTGGCGTGGTCGGGCATGCGCGGCATCGTCACCATCGCCACGGCCCTGGCCCTGCCGGGGGGATTCCCGCACCGGGACCTCATCGTCTTCACCGCCTTCTGCACGGTGCTCGGCACCCTCGTGGTGCAGGGCCTGACCCTGAACCCGCTGCTGGCCCGGCTGCGCCTGCGGGACGACGACCCCGTCGGGCAGGAGGCCGGCCGGGCGCGGGCCGAGGCGTATGCGGCGGCCCTGGAGAGCCTGGAGGATGCCGAGGGCGACGCCTCCGTCGAGGCTCTGCGCGTCGAGTTCCGCTCGGCGCTCGCGGAGGCCGAAGGGCACGCGGAGGGCCGCGCCCCGGAATCCCTGCCCTCGGACGCGGCCCGGCGCCGGGCCATCACCGCCGCCCGCGACACGGTCATGAGACTGCGCAAGCAAGGCCGCATCGGCGACGACGCCTATTACCGGCTGGAGGAGGAATTCGACTGGGCCGAGCTCAACGCCACGCCGCGGGAGGAGACGTGAGCGAGATCCGCTCCGCCTCCGGCAGGGCCCGGCCCGGGCGCAGGTAGGCGGGATCGAACCCGGCCAGCCTCTCCAGCGCCGGGACGTCGAGGATCGTCAAGCGGCCGTTGGCCAGCCGGATCAGCCCGGCCTCGCGCAACTCCTGCAAGGTGCGGTTGACGTGCACGCTGGTCAGGCCCAGCGCGTCGGCGAGTTCGACCTGCGTGATCCGGGTCTCGTAGAAGTCCGTGCCGGCCAGCCCCACCGCCTCCAGCCGCACCCGCAACTCGCAGAACAGGTGCGCCAGGCGCTCCTGGGCGTTGCGCCGGCCCATCCCCACGAGCCATTCGCGGGCGATCGCGGCGTCCTGCAGGAGATGCCGCCACAGGGCGGCCCGCATCGCGGCATCGGTGTCGTCGGCGAGCCGCCGGCACGGAATCTCGCCGACCGTGCAGGCGGTCAGGGCACTCACGCCGTAATCGGCGCGCGCCCCCAGGACCGCCTCCAGGTCGCAGAGGTCTCCGGGCACGAGGATGGCCAGGATCTGGCGGCGGCCGTCGCGCAGGGTCCGGAACCGACAGGTATGGCCCGTCAGGAGGATGTGGGCGACGGCCGGCGTCTCGCCCTGCCGCAGCAGGTCCGTCCGCGCCGGAACCATCCGCTGGCGTTCGATCGCAGCCAGGACGATGCCGGCCTCGCCCAGCACCGGCCGCATCGGCAGCGGCGGTCCTTCGCGCGCGCCGGGCATTGCGACCTCCGAACCGTCGATAAGGTCACGCTGTATAGAGGGTCCGTCAAACCAAGATACAGCGCGCACCGGAATGATCCGGCCGCATGTCGATTTCGGGCAATCGGTCGCGGAAGACTTGCGCCGGTCAGTCGACGGGCGGCTTGATGTTCCATTTGCCGACCAGGGAGAGGGTCGCGGTGTACACGTCGGTTCCGTCCTCGGCCCGGACCCGCGCGTACAAGGTGCGCCGGTCGTCGTCCTGGATCTTCTCGCGCGCCATCTCCGGCAGCACCTTGTTGGCCGCCCGCCGGGCCGCCGTCAGGTTCGGCAGGTCGTGACCCTCGTCGTCGACGATCATCAGGTCGCCGTCGTCGGTGTCGATGAAGTAGCGTGGCACGGGGTGCTCCGCGTTGATGGCAGGCTGCGCGTATCCGAGGGGGAAGCCGGCCCTCAGGCCGGCCCACATCGGCGAGAGGGCGGGCGTAGCCTGTCACGGCCCGGTTCGGCCCGGCGGATACGGGGGGAGGGCCGGCCGCTGCGATCGTCGTCGGGCATCAGGGACATCGGCATGCCTCCGGCCTTCGAGGGCGGGAGCGCACGTCTCTCTCAGTCGCCAGCGCCCGGAACGGTCGGCCGACGATACGACACTCTAGCGATATCGTACGCTTGCGTACAGATCGCCCGTATGCGGCAGGGTGGCCCGGTCCTGCCGGCCGAGCGGTCGCGGGCCCTATCGCGAGCCCGGCGTCGGTCCTATGATGCCCCATCGTCTGCCGGTTCATCCGGGCGCGGACGACTGGGAGACGGCGTGCGCTCTTGCCCCCTGCGGGACCAGCGCCGTGACCGAACCCGACAATCGTATCCCCCGTCCGTTCCCCCGCAACCACCTCCTCGCCGCGCTCACAGCCGAGGATCTCGGCCGGCTTCGGCCCGGGTTGGAATCCGTCGCCCTCACCATCCGCGAGATCCTGATCCCGGCCCATCTCGCCGTGGAGCACGTCTATTTCGTCGAGGACGGCATCGTCTCGCTGATCGCCGACGTGGCGGAGAGGCGGATCGAGATCGGCCTGATCGGCCCCGAAGGCGTCGCCGGCCTCTGCATCCTGCTCGGTGCCGACAGCAGCCCGCACAGCGCCATGGTGCAGGCCGAGGGTACGGCACTGCGGCTGCCGGCCGCCGTACTGCATGCGGCGATGGAAGCGAGCGCATCCCTGCGCACCGTGCTCGGGCGCTACGTCCAGACCATGATGGTCCAGATCGGGCAGACGGCCTATGCGAACGCGGACCTGACCATCGAGGGGCGCCTCGCGCGTTGGATCCTGATGACGCAGGATCGCCTCGCACAGGCCGAGTTGCCTCTGACGCACGAGTTCCTGTCGGTCATGCTCGGGGTGCGTCGCCCCGGCGTCACGACGGCCGTGCACGTGCTGGAAGGGTTCGGTATGGTCCGGGCCCGGCGCGGACGGATCACCGTCCTCGATCGGGAGAAGCTCCTGGACCTGGCCGGCGACGCCTACGGCAGTGCAGAAGCGGAATATCGACGACTGATCGTGGAGGCGTGAGGCTGCCCCGCTACTTCCTCAACATCCGGCGCCGCGCCGTCCTGATCCGCGACGAGGAGGGCGACGACCTGCCCGACCTCGATGCCGCGCGCGCCCTGGCGCTCGGGACCCTGCGCGAGATGGTCCGGCTGCCCCACGTCTACGGCCTGCCGCGCACCTGGCGCAGGAACGTCTTCGTCATCACCGACGAGGGCGGCACCGCGCTGCTGGAAATCCCCTACTCCGACGTGCTCTGAGCGGCCGCGCCGCGCATGGGGCCCACCAGCCGCTCGTACTCGGCCTCGGCCGGCCCGTAGGCGTCGCCGGCCGCCATCTCGAGCTTGGCCCGGTCGAGCACCGTGATGTGCGCCCGTCGCGCCCGGACCAGGCCCGCCCCCTCCAGCATGTGGATCGCCACCGTGACGCTGGGCCGCCGCACCCCGAGCATCATCGAGAGGAACTCGTGGGTGACGGGCAGGACGTCGCCGTCCTGGCGGTCGTGGTACATCACCAGCCAGCGCGCGAGCCGCTCCTCGATGGGGGCGGCGGCGTTGGCCAGCGCCGTCTGGGCGGTCTGGATCAGGAAGGTCTGGGTGTAGCGCAGCAGCAGGTGCCGCAGGGCGGTGCTGCGCTCGAACGCCGGGAGCAGGACGTCGGCCGGAACCCGGAAGCCGTGGCCGGCGACCTGGAGGAAGACTTGGTGCGGGATGCGGTCGGCACCGAGCAGCAGGGCCGTGCCCGAGACGCCGTCACGGCCGAACAGGCCGATCTCGATGCGGGGTCCGTGGGCCGGCTTGGCGATGACTGAGCAGAGCCCCTCCTCGAGGAAGTAGGCGTGGGTGATCGGCTGGTCGGGCTCGATGATCACGGTGTCGAGCGGCAGCGAGACCGGCTCGAGACGGTCCCGGATCAGGGCGAGGTCGTCCTCGGCGAGCCGGGACAGCAGGCGGTTCTGATAACGCACGATGATGGGCGGCGACCGGGGCGGCGCGCATTGAGCCGGGCGGCTGGGACCGGCCGCCCGCCTCCATGCGCAGGGATAAGGTCCTGCCGCATAGCCCATCGCCGCCCGAAGGCGACGGGATTGTGCACGCGCCGGATGAAGCGTCTGGAAGCGGACAATCGCCGGTTCGTGCGCCGGCTCGTCGTCGCCCGGCCGGTGCCTCTCAGCCCCGCGCCGCCCGGCGTCCCTCGATCGCATCCCAGACCGAGACCGCGAGGTCCGGCCCGCCCAGGCGCCTGATCGCGCGGATGCCGGTGGGCGAGGTGACGTTGATCTCGGTGAGGTGCCCGTCGATCACGTCGATGCCGACCAGGATCAGGCCGCGCCGCCGCAGTTCCGGGCCGATGGCCGCGCAGATCTCGCGCTCCCGGTCCGTGAGGTCGGAGGCCGCCGCCGCGCCCCCGCGCACCATGTTCGAGCGGATGTCGTTGGCCGCCGGCACCCGGTTGATCGCCCCCATCGGCTCCCCGTCGACCAGGATGATGCGCTTGTCGCCCTCCGTGATCTTCTCCAGGAAGCGCTGCACCACCCAGGCCTCGCGGAACGTCGCGGCGAACAGGTCGAACATCGAGCCGAAATTCGGGTCCTTCTCCGAGACCTTGAACACCGCCGCCCCCCCGTGCCCGTGCAGCGGCTTCATCGCCACGGTGCCGTGTTCCAGGCGAAAGGCTTCGATCTCCGCCTTGTCGCGGCTGATCAGCGTGGGCGGCATCAGTTCGGGGAAGTCGAGGACGAACAGCTTCTCGGGGGCGTTGCGGACCTCGGCCGGGTCGTTGACCACCAACGTCCGCGGGTGGATGCGCTCCAGCATGTGGGTCGCGGTGATGTAGGCCATGTCGAAGGGCGGGTCCTGGCGCATCAGCACCACGTCGGCCTCGGCGAGGTCGATCCGCTCGACCGGGCCGAGGCTTGCATGCGCGCCCTCCACGTCCCGCACGGTCAGCGGCTCGACGCGGGCCGTGACGCGCCGGCCCTGAAGCGAGAGCCGGTCGGGGGTGTAGTAGAGCAGGCGGTGGCCCCGCGCCTGCGCTTCCAACAGCAGGGCGAAGGTGGTGTCGCCGGCGATGCGGATCGCCTGGATCGGGTCCATCTGGACCGCCACGGTGAGGGCCATGTCGTCGGTTCCGCTCGGACGGGGAAAGATGCGCGACCGCCCGCCCTCCGTCCGAACAGGAGCCGGAACGCGACCGGGCGGCGCGTGCGCCGCCCGCCTCGACCGACGCTTCATGCTGAAGCGCCCCCCGGCTGTAAAGCCGACGCTTGCGTCAGTCTTCCGGCATGGACTTGCCGCCGCTGCGGCGGTCGTAGTCGCCGATCGCGGCGCGGCATTCCGGCGAGAGCCGCTTGCGGTTGCGCGTCATGCAGCGCTCGGCGTCCGGGCTGTTCGGGTCGACCCCGGCGCAGAGGCGGAAATAGTCGTTGGCGCAGCCGAGTTGAAGCCCCTGGTCCTCGCGCTGGGCCTGGGCCGGGCTCGCGGCCAGGGCGAGCAGGGCCAACGGCAGGGCGGTCAGGAGCGTCGAGCGAAGTCTCGGCGCGCGCAGGGTTCTTGGCGTGTCCAGTCGCATCCAGGGATGTCCTTGCATATCCGTCCGGGCGGGTTCCGCGCGTGCGGCCCGGCATATCGGGCCTGCCCGTCGCTAGGCAAGCTTCGGGGGATCGTGGGGTTCCGAACCGTCGCCTCCCCAGGCATCGGCCGAGTCAGCGTGCGCGACGGACCGGGCAAGAAAAAGGCCCTGCCATGCGGCAGGGCCCAGTCGTTAGGGAGGAAACGCCCGCCATGGGCACGTCAGCCACTTGCAAGTCACGGGCCAGACTGTCTCGACGGCTTTTCGCAAGCGCGCGGATCGTCAAGGCTCCGTTAACCATCGCGTGCTGAATTGCCGCCATCGCCCTTGCCGACGCCCTCGAAGGGCCCGGGCGCGGATGCCCGGATCGCCGACAGGAGCCCGACATGACCTATTCCACCAAGCCGAGACCATCCGCCGGATGCGAGGCCGAGACCGAGCGCCCGGGGCTGCGACCGATGGGCGCCCTCGTGCCCTTCGCCCCCTCCGCCGCCCGGCGCGTCCGCCGCGAGCCCGCGGCCGATGAGCCCCGCGGCGAGATCCTGCTGTTCCTCGGCGTGCGCTACGAGCGCCGCGCCTCCTGACCGGCCCGCCCTGCCCCGATCCCGGCGCTTCAACCGAGACCGCCCATGACCGAGGAGGTTCGCAAGTCCGGCTCCGCGCCGCCGCGGCCCGGCGTCGCCCGCACGTTCCGCCTCGTGCTCCCCGTCCTCCTGCTCGGGGCTTGCGCGCAGGAGGGCGATTTCGGCCGGCCCAAGGCCGGCGTCTGGAACAGCCTCGTCGAGACCACGGGGACGCTGGCCGCCCGCGAGCGCGGCGGGCCGGCCTCGGCCTCCCCCTTCACGGACGACGAGCGCACCCTGCGCGACCGGGCCTGGCGCTTCCTGATGCCGGCCGCCGGCCAGGACGCCTTCCTCGACGTGCTGGCCAATCTCACCCGCGCCCGAATCCTGCCGCCGAGCTGGCGGCCCGCCGACTTCGCGGCCTACCACGACACGCTGATCGGGGAGGGGTTCCGCTCCCCCGTCTCCCGCTATCGCAGGCTGTCCGAGGATGCGGTGGCCGACACGCGGCTGATCCCCGCCTTCGTGGCGATGGCCGGGCGCGTCAACGATGCCGACGCCTTGCGCCTGCGCAGCCTGCCCTTCGCCAGAACGCTCGACGACTGGGACGTGCGGCAGGCCGCCATGCGGGTGGCCGAGAACCGCTGCCTGATCGCCTGGGTCCGCCTGGAGACGGCTTTGCGCGCCGAGCGCTACCGCTACGCCCTGGAGCACCTGTTCGCGGAGGCGCCCGCCCCGGAGGCGGTGGGCACCGAGCGGGCGGTCGCCGGGTTCGCCGGGCGCCGCGCCCTCCTCGACCCGCTCCTGCCGCCGGACGCCGAGGCCCGCTGCGGCTTCGCCCCCGGTGCCGCCTGGATGGCCGAGCGCGCGCCGCCGCCGCCCCTCGTCGCGAAATACTGAGGCGCCTGCACTGGATCAGCCGTTCGGCTTGGCCGGCTCTTTTGCGCCGCCGGCCGGCTCGTCGCCGGGGCTGTCGATGGTGCAGGAGACCGCCTGGATCGCGGCGTTGGCGGCCGGGCGCTGGCTCGGCAGGCCGGCCACCACGCGGACCACCACGAAGCCCCTTCCCTCGGGGGCGACGATGCGCACGTCCCGGCTCGGCTCGTTCTCGTCGTCGTTGGCCAGGGCCTCGTCGTACTGGGCGCGGGTGAGGATCACGAGGTCGAGGGCGCCGCGCACCGCCGCCTGGTCGGTCACGGCGTAGAACGCCCCCCGGCGGCCGTGGGCGGCCAGCGTCAGCATCAGCGGCCCCGTGCGGGCCGAGACCCGCATCGGCCCGTCCTCCAGGTCGAAGGCGCAGACGCCCACCGCCACGGCCGGGTCGGGGATCGGCAGCCAGGCTTCGGCCGGGGCCGGGTTGTCGCCGGTGGCCAGGGTGTAGACCTGCTGGGGATGGTCCAGGCTCTCGCTCGACCGGGCGCGGGAGACGGCATCCGCCTCCGACAGGGCGGGGATCGCCAGCACGGTGGCGACATGCACGAGGCCCGCGAGGGCGAGGCCGCAGGCGGTGGCGTAGGCGACGCGCATCAGGAGCGGCACCCGAGGCGGGTGAGTGCCGGCACGGCCTCCCGGTCCAGGGAGCCGGCGCTGGCGGCCACCGGCGTGTCGTAGAGGCGGATCGCCAGCCGGATCGGGCCGGTGGCCCGCGGGCTCGGCAGCCAGTTGCCGGGCTCGACCTCCGGGCCGACGGTGATGGAGAAGCGCCCGTCCGCCTCGCGTAGGATCTCGGTGGAGGTGAAGCCCTCCCGCATCGGCGGGCGGCCGGGATCGGGGGTGCCGCGGCCGGCCACCGTCAGGGTCCAGGCGCGGGCCGGCGGGGTCACCCCGGAGAGCCGATAGGTGCAGGTGGCATCCAGCGTCCGGCCGGAATCGTCGGTCGACGCCGTGAGCAGCAGCCCCTCGCCCACCGCCAGGGGCACCTCGCCGCGCCGCGCGTTGACGGCGCGGGTATAGGGGTCGGCGGACGGCGATCCGGCCCGCGGCCAGGCCGTCCAGGGGCCGACCGCGACGCCGCCGAAGGGATAGCCGCCCCGCGTCGCCCAGTCGGCGCTGGCGAGCCCCAGGCCGGCGCCCAAAGCCACGGCGTAGAGGGCGAGGCCCACGGTGGAGGCCTTCGCCCAGGCCCGGCGCAGCAGGCCGGCGGGCGCCGCCGCGCCGCCTCCTGGCCGCGCCGCCTCCGCAGCCGGTGCCATCGTGCCGAGCCTCACGCGAGCCTCACGGGGTCTCGATGCGCCCGCCGACCGAGCGGGTGCCCTCGGCCACGTCGCGGGTCGGGGAGGCGGCGCCGGCCGCCGGCTTCGGGGCGGGCCGCGGCGCGGTCTCGACCTCGCGGAACAGGCCGTTGATGCCGCCGATCACCTCGAAGGAGCGGCGCGAGAGCTTGCCGTAGGCGGTCGCGGCCGGGTCGGTCGGGGCGGTCGGCCCGCCGGCGGCCTGGGCGGCCGCGCGCGGGCCTTCCTTCAGGCCGGGGAGGGGCTTCAGTTCGATGCCCTGGTGGGCGGTCTCCATCACGTCGTGCCAGGTCTGGCCGGGGAGCGACCCGCCGGTCATCTTGTTGGTGGAGGTGTGGTCGTCGTTGCCGTACCAGACGGCGGCGACGTAGTTGCCCGTGTAGCCGACGAACCAGGCGTCGCGGTAGGCGTTCGTGGTGCCGGTCTTGCCGGCGATCTTCAGGCCCTCGATCTGCACGCGCCGGGCCGTGCCCTCCTCGACCACCTTGTTCAGCATGTAGTTCATGTCGGCCACGACCTGGGTCGAGAGCACCTGATCGGGCTTCTCGTCGTCGTGCCGGTAGATCACCTCGCCCGACGAGTTCCGCACCTCCATGGCCGCGTAGGGCTTGGCCCGGCGTCCGCCGTTGGCGAACACGGCGTAGGCCGCGGCCTGGTCGATCACCGTGACCTCGGCCGAGCCGATCGGCAGGGAGACGGAGTCGGTGAGCGCCGTGGTGATGCCCATGCGGTGGGCGGTGTCGATGATCTTGGTCCGCCCCGCCTTGGCGGCCTGGAAGTCGCCCTTGATGCCGATGGCCTTGCCCAGCGCGATCGAGACCTTGATCGGGATGGTGTTGATGGATTTGGCCACCGCCAGCCACATCGGCTGGCGCCCGGAATAGGAGCGGCCGTAGTTCTGCGGGCACCAGTTGCCGAGGCAGACGGGGGAATCGACCACCACCGTGTCGGGCCGGAACACGCCGGAACTGAGCGCTGCGGCGTAGACGTAGGGCTTGAACGAGGAGCCGGGCTGGCGCAGCGCGTCGGTGGCGCGGTTGAACTGGCTCTCGCCGTAATCGGCCCCGCCGACCATGGCGCGCAGGGCCCCGTCCGGATCGAGGATGACCATGGCCGCCTCGTCCACGTCGTAGGCCTCGCCGGACTTGCGCAGCACGCCGGCCACGACCTCGTCGGCCCGCTTCTGGATGCCGATGTCGAGGGGCGTCTTGACCGTAAGCACCCGGTCGCTGCGCAGTTTGCCCGCGTCGGCCATCCCCTTGATCTCGCCGAAGGCCCAGTCGAGGTAGTAGTCGGCGGTGATGTCGCGGGTGCGCGTCACGGGCGTGGCCGGATTGCGCAGGGCGGTCTGGATCTGCCCCTCGGTGACGAAGCCGGCCTCCACCATGTTGCGCAGCACGTCGCCCGCGCGCGCGCGGGCGGCCGGCAGGTTGACGTGGGGGGCGTATTTCGTGGGCGCCTTGAACAGGCCGGCCAGCATCGCGGCCTCCGCCAGGCTGATGTCCTTCAGCGGCTTGCCGAAATAATAGTCGGCGGCGGCCACCGCCCCGAAGGTGCCGCCGCCCATGTAGGCCCGGTCGAGGTAGAGCTTCAGGATCTCGTTCTTGGTCAGGTGGCTCTCCAGCCAGAGCGCCAGGAAGGCCTCGTTGACCTTGCGCTCCAGGGAGCGCTCGTTGGTGAGGAACAGGTTCTTGGCGAGCTGCTGGGTGATCGAGGAGCCGCCCTGGGTGTTGCCGCCCCCGCGGGAGTTCGAGACGACGGCGCGCATCGTGCCGATCGGATCGATGCCCCAGTGTTCGTAGAAGCGGCGGTCCTCGGTCGAGACCAGGGCCTTGATCATGATGTCGGGAAACTCGTCGAGCTTGAGCGAGTCGTCGTGCTTGATGCCGCGGCGCCCGACCTCGGTGCCGTAGCGGTCGAGGAAGGTGACGGCGAGATCCTGCTGCTTGAGCCAGTTCTCGCTGGTCAGGTTGAAGGCGGGCTGGGCCAGCGCCAGCATCAGCACGGTGCCGCCGGTGCCGATGGTGACGCCCTCGCTGGAGAGATCGAGGACCACGCGCTTCCAGCCGCGGACCGTGAGACGGTTCATCACCCCCTGGAAGCGCTCGTAGGCCTCGCCCGTGGAGCGGCCGCCATCGTAGAGGCCCGCATTGACCCAGGCGTCGAACCCGAGGGCCGCGCGCTCGAGGCGGGTCTTGATCGCGGTGAGGTTCGGCAGGCGCACGCTCTCGAATCCGCTTTCTCGGGCACCCGGGACGACGGGCGGACGCCCTCGGCAAGAGCCGCCCGGCCGGTCCGATCCTTAGCAGGCCGCAGGGCCGTCCGCGAGGGCTGCCTGCGGGGGAACGCGCGGCACGCGGTCCCGGCCCCCGCGTCCCCATCGCGGCCTGGGTTCGACCTTGATGCGGGAATGGGGCGCACCGGTGGCGTCGCTCGCCGGGACGGCCTCGCTTGCTCCCCGGCCGCCCATGCGGCAGAGGGGAACCAACCTTCCGCATCCCGAGACGAGAGCGTTCCCGATGGGGGACTACAAGGCCCCGCGCCACCGGGCGGCGGGCGCGGAACCGTTCTGGCGCAGCAAGTCCCTCGAGGCGATGACCCCGTCCGAGTGGGAGAGCCTGTGCGACGGCTGCGGCCGCTGCTGCCTCCTGAAGCTGGAGGACGACGATACCGGCGAGGTGCACCACACCGACGTGGGCTGCACCCTGCTGGACGGGCTCGGCTGCCGCTGCCGCGACTACCGCAACCGCCAGAAGCGGGTGCCGGACTGCGTGCGCCTGACGCCGCAGGCGGTCCGCGAGATCCCCTGGCTGCCGCCCACCTGCGCCTACCGGCTGCTGCGCGACGGAGAGCCGCTGTTCTCCTGGCATCCCCTGGTCTCGGGGCGGGCGGCCAGCGTGCACGAGGCCGGAATCTCCGTGCGCGGACGGATGTCCGGCAACGAGGAGGAATTCACCGAGGACGAATTGCTCGACCGCATCGTCTCCTGGCCCGGCCTGACGCCGGACGAGGAATCCTGACCCGCCGGCGTCGGCGGCGAACAGGCGACGAGCCCCGTCGCGGGCTCGGAGCCAGAGGACGAATGTCAGGACGTCCTCGCCGAACGCCGCGTTCCCGATCCTCGGTCGAGTCGAGCATCGTATCTGCCGCGGTCTGCCGTGTCGGGGAGCGACCGCTTTGCATCAGGCGCATGAACGCAACCTGTGATGCGCATGATGCCGTGCCTCAACCCATGATAGGCACAACGCGATCGGTTGCAGGGCGACCGCGGTCTCCGAGGCGTTACGATGGTCGATCCGAGTTCTCATCTGACGCAGGCGTTGGCCGCTGCCGGGATCGTCGGCACCTGGCACTGGCGGATCGCGAACGGTGGCGTCGTCCTGGACCGGGGTTCGGCGGAATTGTTGACCGGCAATGCCGAGTTGGCCGGCGAGGTTCTGGACCTGGATGCGTCGTTCGCCTGCCTGCACCCGGACGACCGGCTGCGCGTCCTGGCGCTCGTCGGCGAACACGAGCGACGGGGTGGGCCGATCACGATGGAATATCGGGTGCGCTCGCCGGAGGGCCGGGTGCGCCTGCTGATGGATCGCGGCCAAGTGGTCGAGGAGGCTGACGGAACCCGAGTGGGCTACGGCCTCCTGCTCGACATCACGGATACCCGGCCGCCCGGCGGCAACGGGCCGGACATGGACGTCGCCACGCTCACGGACGTGGTCGATCACTGCCTGTCCATGCGCGACCTGCTGGTGCGGCACGGCACCACGAAGATGCGCCTCCTGATCGACGTGCTGTTGCTTGAACTCGGACGCAGCCTTGCAAGCCAGGGGCGAGAACCGGACGAGGCGTGCTTCCATGAACGCGGTCACGCGGTCCGATTCGATGGCGCTGACCACGATACGGGGCGATCACCGGGGCCCGGGTTGAAATCCGCGTCCGTGAAGCGATTCCAATAGTATTGGATGGTGATTTATAAATATTGTTTCTGGTGTATGATGCAATTTTGAATCTGAAAATTGATGAAAACGATCTCTCGTACAATTTATTCGGAAAAATACTGAATTTTATTGGTTCAAACAGTCCCGAGAAGGCCAGCCTGCTTCGGAACCGCAAAAAACCTAACGGATACGCTTTCCGCCCGAGAGCAGGCGCCCGCCGGCGAGCCCGTTGAGGCCGATCACACCCAGCACCGTCACGGCGTGGATGGCGAGGTCCGTCGCCGTGGCGTCGTGGGGGTGGAAGGGCACGAGGAGCGACGCCGCGGCCGCGGCGGCCGCGAGCCCTCCCAGCGCCGCGGTGAGGTTCGGGCGCAGGGGGCAGGCCCGGCGCAGCATCAGCACCAGCAGGGCCGAGAGCGGCAGGGACACGCTGACGAGGAAGGCGAAGCAGCCCTCCATCTCGTGCGTGCCCGCGAGGTTGGTTCCGGGCGCGAGCCAGCCGCGCAGGCAGCCCAGCCCGCTCGCGCCGACCCAGAGGGCGGCGGGCGCCGCCGGCAGCAGGGCCCAGGCGACCGAGCGGCCCGGCACGCTGGTGGCAAAGGCCGCGAACGCCGCGGTGACGGCCGTCAGCACCGCGCCCAAAGCCGCGAGCCGGAGGTCGAGGGTGCCGAGCCGCGTGTGCAGGCCGTGCATGTCCACCATCGGCATCAGGATCAGGCCGAGCAGCAGCACCGCACCGATCCAGGCGAGGGTGCGCAGGGCCGGCGCCGGCAGGGGCCGGACCGGTTCGAGGCGGCCGACGAGGTCGTCGACCAGGCTGTCGTGGCGGGCGAGATCGGGCATCGTCCTCAGGTCTTCTCCTGCGACAGGGTGGCGCGCAGGGCCTTCAGGGCCCGGTGCAGGTTGACCTTGAGGGCGCCCTTGGTGCGGCCCGTGAGGGCCGCGGTCTCCTCCAAGGAGCGTTCCTGCAGGCCGAGATGCTCCACGGCCTGCCGCTGGCCCTCCGGCAGGGCGGCCACCGCCCGCGCCAGCGCGGCCTTGCGCTCCCCCGCCTCCAGCCCCTGTCCGGGGGCGGCGACGGGGTCGACCTCCGCCTCGTAGGCGATGGGATCGTGCACCTCCCGCGGGCGGCGCCCGGCCCGGCGCAGGGTGTCGATCGCCCGGCGCTGGGTGATGGCGCGCAGCCAGGGCAGGAAGGGCCGGGCCGGATCGTAGCTCGCCCGCGCCCGGTGGATTGTGAGCAGGGTCTCCTGCACCACGTCGTCCACGGCATCGCCGCGCAGCCCTTGCGTGCGGGCCATGCCCGCGACCACGGGCAGGCACGCCTGGAGGAGCGACCGGTAGGCGGCTGCGTCCCCTGCCTGCGCCGCCCGCATCGCTGCGGAGAGCCTGTCCTCGAGCGCCATCGTGGCTCTGCTGCCGGTTCCTGCCCGCGTGGGCGATCCTATCCGCCGCGGATCGCCCGCGGAAGACGGGATCGGCGCGGCCAGGGCGGTCTGGAGGATCACGGGGGGCTCCGGGGATGGGGCGGCGCGGGGCCCGTCAGTGCTTGCCCATCGAATCCTTCTTCATCTCGTCCTTCTTCATCGCGTCGCCCTTCATCATGGCGCCGTCCTTCTTCATGGGCTCGGCCTTCATGGGCTCGGCCTTCATCGCATCGGACTTCATGGGCTGGGCCTTCATGGAATCCTCCTTCTTCATCTCGTCCTTGGCGAGGACCGGCGTGGCGGCGGCCAGGGAGACCAGGGCGATGGAGGCGGCGGCAAGGAGCGTGGTGCGCATGACGGAGACAGTCCTTCTGGTGTCGGACACCGGGGGAATCGCGGTATCGGCCCGTATTCGTGCGCTTGACGCGCCGGTTACAGTCAAAGCCGGGCCGCGCCGAGGATGCGCCCGTCCGCCGCCTGGACGATCACCGCGGCGGCAGCGCCCTGGGGCAGGGCCGCCGTCAGGGTCTGCGCGGCCCCGGTCCAGCGGCCGATGTCGCGCAGCGAACGCACCACGTTGGCCTGCGTGATGGTGCGGCCCGCGTTCTCGCCGCGGGGCACGGCCGTGACGTGGCTCGGATCGAAGCCCACGAGGGTGACGCTGCCCGCCCCGCTGCCGGCGCCGAGGCGGACGACGAGGTTCCCGCCCTCGCGGGCGAGCGCCACCGGCGCCTCGGCCACCGCCGCACCGCTCGCCCGCGCGATGGCCCCGCGCACCGCCCCGGCCTCGGAGCCGACGAGGCCGAGGCGCCCGTCGATCACGGCCTGCGGGGTGTAGACCTGATCTCCGAGGCGGGCGGCATAGGTCTGCTGCCGCGCGGTGGCCGCGGGCAGGGAATAGGTGTCGCGCCAGCTCAGGTGGTTCCAGTAGGTGACGTGGAAGGCCAGCGGCAGCAGGTCGGCGCCCTCGCGCGCCAGTTCGGCCAGCAGCGCCTCGGCAGGCGGGCAGGACGAACAGCTCTGCGAGGTGAACAGTTCGACCACCACCGGCCGCCCGGCGGCGCTTGCGGCGGCCGGAACGGCGAGCGCCGCGGCGAGGGCGAGGAGAAGGCGGGCTGTGCGGCGCATGGGAGGGCTCCGGGGCGGGGATGGGGTCCCGTAAGCTTCGGCCCGGTCGCGGGTCCGGTTACGCGCGGCCCCAGCAGGGAGCGGGCGCCGTATCAGCCGTCGAGCCGGAAGCGGTCCACGTCGCGCAGGAGTTCGACGAAGGCCGCGGCCCCGTGGTCGAGGGCGGCCCGGCCGGCCTCCGCCGTGCCGAGGCGGGCATCGCCCATCGCGCCGGAGGGATGCAGGTCGCCGGCCTTCCAGGCGAAGGCCGCCGGCCGGCCGGCACGCAGGTGCGTGAAGTCGCGCGCCATCGCGAGCGTCCGCGAGGGGAAGTCGGCGATCCTGTCCACCCGCACGAGGTCGGGCCGCAGGGCCAGCATCAGGGCGGTCTCGATCCCGCCCGCATGGATGCCGTGGGCGATCTCGTCGTCCGGGAACAGCCCGGCCGGGTAGCCGAAGCGGGCCCAGGCGGTCGTGACCGCGACCATTCCGAAGCGGGCACGCAGGTCGCCCGCCACCAAGTCGATCAGGGCGCTGTTGCCCCCGTGGCTGGTGACGATCACGAGCTTGCGGCAGCCGGCCGCGTGCACGCCCGCGCCGATCCCGGTCCAGGCGTGCAGCGCCGTCTCCGTCGTGAGCGAGAGCGTGCCGGGAAAGGCGTCGTGCTCGTCGGACTTGCCGATGGCCTGGACCGGCAGGACGAGCACGTCGAGGTCGGCCGGCACCAGGGCGCAGGCGCGGGCGAGGTAGCCCTCGGCGATGATCGCGTCGGTGCCCAGCGGCAGGTGCGGCCCGTGCTGCTCGATCGCCGCCACCGGCAGGACCGCGATGGCACGGCCCCAGTCGCGCCGGGCGAGGTCGTCCGCGGTCAGGTCGGACCAGGCCCGTGCCGCCATGTTTTTGGGACTCCCCGCGGTTCGATGGATCGCTTTAGACGGGGGAGGCCGCCCAGTCGATTCCGCTCGGACGCCGGGACGCTCAGGCGAACAGGGCGTCGATGTCGTCCTGGGAGGTGGCGGGGCCGCCGATCTGCGGGCCGTTGAGCAGGAGCGTCTCGGCGCGGGCGCGGCGCTGGCTCTCGGCGGGATCGATGGAGGCCGCGTCGCGGGCCTTCACGGCGTTGGAAAAGCGCGCGAGCCGCAGCTCGAACTGGCGCAGGGCCTCGACCACCTTGGAGATGCGCTGGCCGGTGATGTCCTGGAAGGCGCAGGCCTCGAAGATCGTGTTGATGTGGCCCTCGACGCCCGCCCGGTAGCCGGCTTCGTCCGGCAGGCAGAGCATCGCCTCGGCTGCCTCCATGATGGTGTTGGTCGCCCCCGCGGTCGCCGACAGGACGTTGCCGAGTTCCTCGTGCGCCATCGGGATGCGGTCGCGGGTCATCTCGTTGGCCCGCAGCGCCGCGATCTCCTCGCGCATGTGGGTGATGTACTCGGCGATCTCCACGAGTTCGTTGATCACGGACATCGACATCGGGTCGTGGACCGGTGAGACCGGCGCCCCGGCGATCGGCTTGCGCAAAAATCCCATCGACTCGCCCTCGGCTGCGACACGCGCCCCGCGACCGGCGATCCTGTCGCCGGCCGAACTCTCAACCGCTGCGGACGTTCGGACGGCCCGCGCCGAAGGCCGGCGCGGGACACGCCCGGTCAGCTTCCGCAGACCGCCTCGATCTTGGTCTTGAGGGTGGCGGCGTTGAACGGCTTGACGATGTAGTTGTTCACGCCGGCCTTCTTGGCGGCGATGACGTTCTCGGTCTTCGACTCGGCCGTGACCATGATGAAGGGCGTGGTGCGCAGGGCCTCGTCGGCGCGCACGTGGCGCAGAAGCTCGTAGCCCGTCATCGGCTCCATGTTCCAGTCGGAGATGACGAGGCCGTACTTGCGGCCCTTGAGGCGGGCGAGCGCCGCCGTGCCGTCCGAGGCGTCATCCACCTCCTCGAAGCCGAGCTGCTTCAAGAGGTTGCGGATGATGCGGACCATGGTCTGGTAGTCGTCGACGACCAGGATCGGCATGCTGAGGTCGAGGGCCATGGACCAAGTGCTCCGTACTGTCCGGGAAGCCGGCCCGGCGGCCGCCCCGTGTCATGTCTGCTCGGAGACGCCATCCCATTGCGGTCGCTCCGTTACGCCGAACCTAGCCGGACCGGATTGCGAAGCGGTTAACCGCCCGATCCGGGCAGTGTCCGGGGTTCGGAAAGCGGCTCCCTAGGGTCTGGACTTGATCAGCGCCAGAAGGCGATGACGGCAGCACGTGCTACGGCTGAAGCGTAGTTGCGCGCTGGCTTGTCGTAGCGGGTCGCGATGCGACGGAAACCTTCGCGGCGGCAGAAGATCGCTTCGATGCGCCAGCGTTCGCTGTAGCGGCGTCTGTCGTGGCGGGCCTTCCGCTTGCGGCCGCGCTTGCCCGGGACGGTCGGCGTGATGGCACGTTCCCGCAGATCGCTGCGTAGCCAGTCGGCGTAGTAGCCCTTGTCGGCGCTCAGGCGGCGGATGTGGCCACCATGTTCGGGGCCGTGCGCGCGTCGCTGGCGTTGCCTGCTCTCAGCAGGAGGACGCCGGGCCGTCCGAGGACATTGGTGAGGGCATGGATCTTGGTGGTCTGGCCTCCACGCGACGGGCCGATGGCGTGCGCCTTGGCCCATTTTGCCGCCGTGGGCCGAACGGTGCGCCCTGACGTAGGTGCTGTCGATGGCCGCCGCTTCGCACGACCATCCGGCCTTGGGGAGGTCGGTCAGCGTCGCGCGCCAGAAGCCGCGCCGGGACCATCGGTTAAAGCGGTTGTAGACGGTGGTGCGCGGCCCGTAGTCGGCGGGACAGTCGCGCCAGTGGAAGCCCGTGGTGAGCACGTGGAGGATGCCGGAGATGATCCGCCGGTCATCCTCACGGTCCGGCCCGGGCTGATTCCTCGGCATGTGTGGCTCGATCACCACCCACTGTGCATCCGAGAGCCAGAACAAGCCCGCCATCACCGTCTTGCAAACTGCGCCGGCGAATCACAAAACCATAGCCATAGCAATAGCTTGGTTCGGTTCAGACCCTCGGCTTGCTAGTGCACTGACGCAT
>NZ_BPRB01000277.1 GCF_022179685.1 Methylobacterium trifolii | reverse complement strand
GCCGGCTTCTTCGCCTGAAGGTGCCGGGCCGGCCGAGGCGGGAGGTTTTTGGCCTCCCGCCTCGGCCTCAGTGTCAGCGCGGCTGGGAGGCCTTGGTCGAGCCCGTCGCCGTGGCGGCCGGCTTGATGCTCCAGAGTTCGGTCGGCAGCGCGGCCGGGGCGCCCGCCTTGAAGAACGCGGAATCCTGGATGTGCGAGGTGGTGACGTAGAGCGTCCCGTCCGGCCCTTCGCTGAGGGTGTCCGGCCAGCGCAGCCGCTGGTCCTGGACCAGCACCGTCAGGCCGGCATCCGGGCTCGACAGGTCGCGCACCTTCACCGAATCGTCCTGCGGCGAGGTCACGTAGAGGCGGCCGTCGCTGCGCAGGACGATCAGCCCGTCCGCCGGCCCGTTCTCGCCGACCTTGGCGATCTTGCCCGACAGGCTCCGGTCGGTGAGCGTGTCCGGCACGATCCCCGCGGTCGCCCAGCCGGTCAGCGCTTCGGTCGGAAGGCTGTAGAGCGTCCGGCCCTTGATCGCCTGCCAGTACAGCGTCCGGCCGTCCGGCGAGAGGGCGATGCCGTCGGCGGAGAACTCGACGCCGCGCCCGTCCGGCCGGCGCAGGGGCTTGCCGTCGTAGGTCACGGTCACGCCCGGATCGGGCATGGTCGAGGGGTCGCCCGCGAGCAGCCGCCGGGCCTTGCCGGAGGCGACGTCCACGACGATCAGCGCGCCCTCGGCGCCGGAATCGGTCAGGTAGGCGGTCTTTCCGTCCGGCGCGATGCGCACGTCGTTCAGGTAGGAGCCCTGCGGGGCCACCGACACGTCGAAGGGGATCGTCTGCACCACGGTGTCGGTCTTCAGGTCGATGGCGACGAGCTTGGGGCCGTCCTTGACGACGGCGGCCATGGCGGGTGCGGCCGCATCGACCACCCAGAGCCGCCCCTGCGCGTCCGCCACGACGCTCTGGACGCAGACGAAGTGGGTCTTGGGGTCGACGTCGTCCTTGCGGGCGTTGCGCCAGGAATTCCACTCCGCGTCGGGGAAGGGCACCGGCCTGCCGTCCTTCAGCTCCGCCACCGAGACCGGCGCGTCCTCGGTCCAGCGCGGGAAGTTCACGAAGATGCGTCCGTCCTTCGAGACCGTCACGCCCGTGACCTGATGCTCGAAGCGCGCGACCTGGGTCAGGGCGCCGGACGACGGCGCGGCGGCGAGCGTGGATGGCGTCGCGGCCGTCTCCTGCGCCAAGGCCGGCAGGGTGGCGAACGGCAGCGCCGCGGCCATGGTCGCGGCCGTGAGGGCGGGCAGCGTCGCGCGCCGGGTCGATGGGGTCATGCGTGTCGAATCCTGATGGGTCGCGTGTCGGCGATGAATGATCGCCGGGCCGCCGGCGACGTGCCGGCGGCCCGGTGGGAGCGTGTCAGTTCGGGTGGAACACGACCTTGACGCAGCCGTCCCGCTTGTCGCGGAACGCCTTGTAGAGGTCCGGCCCGTCCGCGAGGTCGGTCGAGCGGTGGGTGATCATCGAGGTCATGTCGAACCGGCCCTCCTGGATCAGCCTGGTCAGGGGCTCGAGGTAGCGCTTCACGTGGGTCTGGCCGCTGCGGATGGTCAGGCCCTTCTGGACGACCGAGCCCATGTTGATCGGCACGGGGCCGCCGTAGACGCCGGGGATCGAGACCACGCCGCACGGGCGCACCGCCCGGATCGCCTCGGTGAGCACGTAGGGCCGCTCGGTCGAGGTCAGCTTCTCCTGGATCGTGCTGATGACGCCGGCCAGGCCATGGCCGGCGGTGGCTTCCATGCCGACGCAGTCGATCACGCCGTCCGCCCCCTCCCCCTTGCTGATCTCCTTGATCCGCTCGAACACGTCCTCCTGCATAAAGTCGATGATGTCGGTCGCCCCCGCCTTGCGGGCGAGCGCGATCCGCTCGGGCACCGTCTCGATGGCGATGATGCGCTCGGCCCCCATGATCCTGGCCGACTGGATCGCGAACAGGCCGACCGGGCCGGCGCCCCAGATGGCGATGACCTCGCCGCCCTTGATCTCGCAATGCTCGGCGCCCTGCCAGCCGGTGGGCAGGATGTCGGTGAGGAACAGGACGGACTCGTCGTCCATGCCCTCGGGCACCTTCATCGGCGCCACGTCCGCCATCGGCACGCGCACGTACTCGGCCTGGCCCCCGGCATAGCCGCCGGTCAGGTGCGAGTAGCCGAACAGGCCGGCCGTGGTGTAGCCGAACTGCTCGGCCGCCATCGCCGCGTTGCGGTTCGAGCGCTGGCAGACGGAATAGTTGCCGAGCTTGCACTGGCGGCATTCGCCGCAATTGATGTTGAAGGGCACGACCACGCGGTCGCCCTTCCTGAACTTGGTGAATCCCTGGCCGACCTCGACGACCTCGCCCATGAACTCATGGCCGAGCACGTCGCCGGCCTCCATGGTCGGCATCTGACCGTCCATGAGGTGGAGGTCGGAGCCGCAGATGGCGCAGGACGTCACCTTGACGATGATGTCGCGGGCATCCTCGATCCGTGGATCGGGCACCGTATCGCAGCGGATGTCGCCCTTGCCGTGCCAGCAGAGTGCCTTCATCGGGCCGTCTCCGGATGTATGATGTCGTGCCGCAGGGATGCGGCCACATCCGGGAAAGCCTGCGGACCAACGGCCAAGTTCCGCCGCCTCGGACCGGATCGTGAGACCGCGGGAGCCCCGGGTCCGTCGGGCCCGCCGGCGGGTCAGTCGGATGCGCGGCTCGGGTCGTCTGCGGGGTTGACGTAGTTCAGGCCGAACGGGCCCGTGCCGTTCACCTGAAGCTCGACCGGCTCGTCCGTGGTCCACAGCGCGTGCGGCATGTCCCGGGGCAGGAACACGAAACCGCCGGCCCGGAGCTGCTGGCCGGCCGGCCTGTCGATCGTCCTGCCGTGCGCGTGGTGGATCGAGCCCGTCAGGATCGTCAGCGTCTCGGCCTGGGAATGGGTGTGCGGCGCGATCACGGTGTTTGCGGGAAACCTGATGCGCAGCACGAACGGCCCGGATCGGGTCGGATCGCCCGAGACCTGGCTGATCTGCGTGCCTTTCGGCAGGTTCGGCGGTCCGGGCCGATAGACGATTCCGGCACCATCCGGCACGGTGACCATGCCGTCCGTACCGTGGCCCACGGCATCCTGCGCGTGGCCTGCGCTCCCGAGCACAGCCATCAGGCCTGCGGCAACCGTCCAGCCACCTGCTCTCATCGATCGTTCTCTCCGCTTCGGACGATGCCGCCGGCTCACGAAGACCGGCAGACCGTCGATCCGCTTGGTTCGGCCTGATGGGGAAACCCGGATTCCGCGTTCCGCATCAGGCCGTCGTGCTCTACCGCGCGCACCTGCGTGCGGTTCCAGCGAGCGCGGGCGGAAGGGGTTCGATACCGTCCCCGCAAAGCCAGAGCCGCCCGCGCCGGAGTCGGCTCAGCGCGCGCGCGCGGCCGTGACGATCCCGCTCACCCGCTCCGAAAAGCCCGCGGCGAGTTCGAGCCGGAGGAAGCGGGCGGGGTCGACCGGGCCGGGCAGGCTCAAGCGGCCGGGGGGCACGGGGGTGAAGCCGAAGCGGGCGTAGAAGGGGGCGTCCCCCACCAGGACGACGAGCCCCTCCCCGGCCGCGCGCGCCGCCTCCAGGGCCGCCCGCATCAGGCCCGATCCGACGCCGCGCCCGGAAAAGCTCGGATCGACGGCCAGCGGCCCCAGCGCCAGGAAGGCCGGCCCTTCGGCCTGCACCGGGCTCATCCGCACCGAGCCGACGAGGAAGCTGCCGACCGAGGCTGTGACGCTCAGGGCGTCCGCATGCGGCACGCCCTCGCGCAGGCGGTAGGCGGTGCGGGCGAAGCGCCCGGGGCCGAAGGCGCGGGCGTGCAGGCGGCCGATGGCCGGCGCGTCGTCGGGATGCTCGGGCCGGATGACGAGGGAGAGTGCGGACATGGCTTTGTCGGAGTGGACCCTGGGTGGCCGACCGGCGATGAGTCCGGCCACCGAACGATCCTACTCTCGGCTCAGGTCGCGCGTGCGGAAAAATCGATGCGCGGATCGATCCAGACGTAGATCAGGTCCGAGAGCAGGTTCACGGCCAGCCCCATCAGCGAGAAGATGTAGAGGGTGGCGAACACCACGGGATAGTCACGGCCCACGATGGCGCGGAAGGACAGCTCTCCAAGGCCGTCCAACGAAAAAATCGTCTCGATCAGGAGCGAGCCGGTGAAGAAGGCCGAGATGAAGGCGCCGGGAAAGCCCGCGATCACGATCAGCATCGCGTTGCGGAAGACGTGCCCGTAGAGCACGCGGGATTGCGAGAGGCCCTTCATCCGGGCGGTGAGGACGTATTGCTTGCGGATCTCGTCGAGGAACGAGTTCTTGGTCAGAAGCGTCGCGGTGGCGAAGGCGCCGATGACCAGGGCGGTGAGCGGCAGCACCATGTGCCAGGCGTAGTCCGTCATCTTGTGCCAGGCCGAAAAGCCCTCCCAGCCCTCGCTGGTGAGGCCGCGCAAGGGGAACCACTGGAAGAAGGAACCGCCGGAGAACAGGATGATCAGCATCAGGCCGAACATGAAGCCCGGCACCGAGTAGCCGATGATGACCACGAAGGAGGTCCAGCGGTCGAAGCGGGCCCCGTCCGAGACCGCCTTGCGGATGCCCAGCGGGATCGAGATCGCGTAGGACAGGAGCGTCATCCACAGGCCGAGCGAGATCGAGACCGGCAGCCGCTCCTTGATGAGTTGGATGACGGTGACGTCGCGGAAGTAGCTGCGGCCGAAATCGAAGCGGACGTAGTCCCAGAGCATCTTGGCGAAGCGCTCGGGGGCGGGCTTGTCGAAGCCGTACTGCTTCTCCAGCTTGGCGATGAAGTCCGGGCTCAACCCCTGCGCGCCGCGGTAGCGGGAATTGGCCTCGCCGCCGGCCGGGCGCCCGCCCCCGCCGAGGTCGCCCGCCCCGCCGGTGATGCGCGAGAGCGAGCCGTCGCCCTGCCCCTGCATCTGCGCCAGCACCCGCTCCACGGGACCGCCGGGGGCGAACTGCACGATGGTGAAGGTGATCAGCATGATCCCGAACAGGGTCGGGACCATCAGGCCGATGCGGCGCAGGATGTAGCCGAGCATGTCGCTTTCCTACAGCCTGCCGATGCGGGCGGCCCGGTCGGCGTCGAACCACCACACGGAGGGCGCCCCGAGGTCGTATTTCGGGCCGTTGGCGGGACGGCCGTAGATGTCCCACAGGGCGAGCCGGTGCGCGCCGGAATACCACATCGGCACCCAGTAGCGCCCGGCCCGCAGCACCCGGTCGAGGGCCCGGCAGGCGGTGGTGAGGTCGGCCCGCGACTTTGCGTCGGCGATGGCCGTGAGCAGGGCGTCCACCGCCGGGCTCGCGATGCCGGCCATGTTGTTGGAGCCGGGGGTCCCGGCCGAGCGCGTGCCGAAGGTCTCGCGCATCTCCCCCCCCGGCGTCACGCCGCTGGCATAGCGCCGCGAGGTGAGGTCGAAGTCGAAGTCGTTGAGCCGGGCCTGATACTGCGAGGCGTCCACGGTGCGGATCGTGCCCTTGATCCCGAGCAGCCCGAGGTTGCGGATGAAGGGGTGGGTGTGGGGCTCCAGCACCGGGTCCACGTCCAGGAACTCGATCTCCAGGGCTTTTCCCGCCAGCCGCAGGGTCCCGCCGTCGCGGACGCAGCCGGCCTCGCGCAGCAGCGCGTCGGCCCGCTTCAGGAGCGCCCGGTCCTGGCCCGAGCCGTCGGAGGCGGGTGGG
Source organism: Methylobacterium trifolii (assembly GCF_022179685.1). Lineage (GTDB taxonomy): Bacteria > Pseudomonadota > Alphaproteobacteria > Rhizobiales > Beijerinckiaceae > Methylobacterium > Methylobacterium trifolii. The sequence goes on along the minus strand of NZ_BPRB01000277.1, from coordinate 2,124 downwards.
GTCCAGGCCTCGCCGAACACCTCGGGGGGCAGATCCTTCAGGGGTTCGAGGAGGGCGAGTTCCTCGGCCGAGGGTTTGCCTACGGCCTTCAGGTCCGAGTTCTCGAAGAACGAGGCCGTGCGCGTGTAGGCGCCGAACATGATGTTCTTGTTGGTCCATTCGAAGTCGAAGCAGAGGCCGATGGCCTCGCGCACCTTCGGGTCGCGGAATTGCGGGCGGCGGGTGTTGATCCACCAGCCCTGCATGCCCGACGGCCGGGCGTCCGGCACGGTCGTGCGCACGACGCGTCCCTCCGCCACGGCCGGAAAATCGTAGCCGGTGGCCCAGACCCGGGCGGTGAACTCCTCGCGAAAGGTGAAGGCGCCGCCCTTAAAGGCCTCGAAGGCCACGTTGCGATCGCGGAAGTACTCGTAGCGGATCTGGTCGAAGTTGTTCTGGCCGACCGAGACCGGCAGGTCGGCGGCCCAGTGATCCGGCACCCGCTCGAACTCGATGGCGCGGCCCACGTCGACCCGGCCGACCCGGTAGGGGCCCGAGCCCAGCGGCGGCTCCAGGCTCGACGCCTCGAAGTCGTGCTTTTCGTAGTACGCGGCGGAGAAGATCGGCAGCTGCGCCACGATCAGCGGCAGGTCGCGGGCGCGGCCGGCTGCGAAGCGCACGACGACGGTGCCGTCGTCCTCGGCCACCGCGTCGGCCATGTCGCGGATCACCTGGGAGATCTCCGGGTGGCCCTTGTCCCGCAGGAGCTTGAGGCTGAAGGCCACGTCGCGCGCGGTCAACCTGGAGCCGTCGTGGAACGCGGCCTGGGGCCTGAGCCGGAAGGTGTAGACAAGCCCGTCCGGGCTGGCCTCCACCGAGCGGGCGACCAGCCCGTAGAGGGCGTCCGGCTCGTCCAGGGCCCGCACCATCAGGCTGTCGAAGGTCAGGTTCATCCCCGCCGCGCCGTCGCCGCGCAGGACGTAGACGTTGAGGGTGTTGAAGGTGTTGCCGGACTGGTTGCCGAAGGTCGAGGAGAGCTGGCCCGAGAAGCGCCCGCCCCTGGGCGCCATCGGGTTCACGTAGTCGAACCGGGCGAAGTCCTTGGGATATTTGAGCTCGCCGAAGCTCGACATCCCGTGTGACTCGCCGTGTGACTCGCCGTGCGACTCGCCGGGCACCGCGCCCCCGGCCTGCGCGGAGCCGGGGCGGGGCAGCGCCAGTCCGGCGACGAGCGCCCCGGTGCCGAGGAGGACGCCGCGGCGCGACGCGGTGCCCCGGACTCTCAACGGGGTGCCCCTGTCCTGGCGGCCGCGGCCTCGTCGTACCACCAGGTCGTCGGGAAGCCCGAGCTGCCGTAGAGGGGCAGGGTCGCGGGGTGGGCGAAGCGGTTCCAGCGCAGGGTCCGCGAGACGTTCGAAGCCCATTGCGGCACCACGTAGTCGTGGGCGAGCAGCACCCGGTCGAGGGCGTGGGTGGCGGCCAGCACGCCGGGCCGGTCGGCGGCGAAGACCACCTTCTCGATCAGCGCGTCGATGCCCGCGTCCTTGATCCCGGCGATGTTGCGGGTGCCGGGCTTGTCGGCGGCGGCCGACCCCCAGTACTCGCGCTGCTCGTTGCCGGGCGAGAGGGATTCCGGCCAGCCCGTGGTGGTGACGTCGAAGTCGAAGCTGCGCATCCGGTTCTGGTACTGCGCCTGGTCGATCACCCGCAGCGAGGTCCCGATGCCGATCAGCTTGAGCTGGGCCGAGAACGGCAGGATCACCCGCTCGAAAGTGTTCTGGAACTCCAGGAACTCCACCGTGAGGGGCTCGCCGCTGGCCTTGTTCACCATCTTGCCGTCGCGCTGCTCGTAGCCGGCCTCGCGCAGGAGCCCCACCGCCTCGCGCAGGTTTTTTCGTACCGCGTCCGGAGTGTCGTTGACCGGGTTGCGGTAGGGCGTGGTGAAGACGGAGGCCGGGACCTTGTCCTTGACGCCCTCCAGGATCGCCTTCTCGTCGCCCTCCGGCAGGCCGGAGGAGGCCAGCTCCGAGCCGAAGTAGTAGGAATCGATCCGCCTGTAGAGGCCGTAGAACAGGGCCTTGTTCATCTCCTCGAAGTTCATGGCGAGGTTGAAGGCCCGCGTGCGCCGGGCCTTCAACCTCGCCA
>NZ_BPRB01000276.1 GCF_022179685.1 Methylobacterium trifolii | reverse complement strand
TCATAACACGCTCTAGGCGATCTTCCGCGCGGCGCGTTCCAGCACTTCGTTCATCCGGGTCTGCCAACCTGGCCCCCCCGACTTGAACGCCTCGATCACACCCGGATCCATGCGCAGCGTGACCTGGACCCGCTTGTTCTCCGACTTCGGCCTGCCGCGCTTCGTCAGCGCCCTGTAGAGACCGGCAGGCAGCGCGTCCTCGGCCGGGCGCATCTCGGCAAGCTGCGCGTCGGTCAGTTCCGGATTGTCGGGGTCGGCCGCGATGCCGGCCTGGACCTCGGCTTCCTCGGCATCCGAGAGTCGACGCACCGGCCGGCGCTTAGGGGCGAGCGTCATAGGCATCCCTTTCCCTGTTGCTGGCGGGCCGGAAGCTGATGGGCGCGACGGCCTCGTTGCCGAGCGCCTGGAAGACCAGGGCGCGCAGTTCGCCGTCGCACAGGCCGACCGCGACGAGTCGCGGCTTGCCGTACTTGCTCGGATGGCCCGGATAGATCATCGCCGACCTCCATTCGAATCGGGCCCTGGCGTCGGCAAGGTCGAGGCCGAGGGCACGGAGATTCCGGTCGCGCTTCGGCTCGTCGAAGGTGATGACCATTCAATTTTCGTAACGCCCGAAATGTGGAGGCGCAAATATTTTCTGGAGATGCCGAAAATGATGCGGGACACGCCGCGTGTGCGCCGAATTCGATAGGCCCGACAGAAGATGCCGGCCGGATCGGCCCTGCTCGACGCGTGGCCCCCGCGCCGGGTCGTAGCCGCAGGCCCGCGCACGGGTTAGGGGTCGCGGGCCGGGACGCGAGGCCGCCCGGTCCGGGAGACCGCCGACCATGCTTGCCCTGCGTTCCGCATCCGCCATCCTGTCGCTCGCCGGCCTGCTCGTCGCGGGCGCGCTCCCCGCACGGGCCCAGCAGCCGGCGGATCAAGGGGTGCAGACACCGGCCGCGGCCGGGAAGCCCCGCGTCGCGCGCCGGCCGCAGGCGCCGAGCCAGCCGATCATGGTCTACGACGCCCGCATCGAGGCCGGGGACCTGCGGATCTCGGGCTCCGTGCGCAAGGGCGGCGCCATCGTGGCGATGGACGACGACATCTCGGTGATGGCCGACAAGCGCGGGCGCTTCGTGTTCCGGCTGCCCTACCGGCCGGGCACCTGCGTCGTCACCCTGAAGAGCGAGGAGGACGAGCGCGAGGCGGTGATCGCCAATTGCGCGCCGGAAGGGCAGGCGGGCGCCAAGGGGGATACGGGCCCGACGGGCGAGCCGGGCCCCAAGGGCGAGGCCGGCCTCCAGGGACCGCCCGGCGCACCCGGCCCCCAGGGCCCCGCGGGCATTCAGGGACCGGCCGGCGCTCAGGGCGCCGCCGGCCCGATGGGCCTCAGGGGGGAGGCCGGTGCCAAGGGTGAGCCGGGTACGAAGGGCGAAGCCGGGCCGCAGGGGACCGCTGGACCGGCGGGGACCGCTTCGGCGCCCGGACCGTCTCCGTTCCGGGCGGTGCGGACGGAGGCATGCCCGAGCGGGGGCTGCGAACTGGCCTGCGCGGAGGGCGAGGTCCTGGTCTCGGCCTATTGCCTCAAGGCCGGGGCTCCGGTGTTCTCGACCGGAGCAGGCGGCGCGCCGGGCGCCGCCTGCCCGGCGGAGGCCGTGGGCATGGTCGGGATCTGCGGCCGGATGTGACGTCAGCCCTCAGCCGCGCCGCGCCGGCCGCCGGGTTGGGGGCCGACTTGGGGGCAAACTTGGGGACAAACTTGGGGACTGACTCGGGGCCCGGTCTGGGGCCCGATCCGGCCGGATGGCGAGCCAGATCCGGTGGCGGGCGCCTCCGCGCCGGCCGTTGGCCCGCGCGGCGACCTCCTCGACGAAAAACCCCGCCTCGCGCAGGCGACGGCCGAAGGTCGGGTCCGGCCCGGCGGACCAGACGGCCAGCACCCCGCCGGGCCTGAGACTGGTACGGGCCGCGGCCAGGCCCGGCAGGTCGTAGAGCCGGTCGTTGGAGGCCCGCGTCAGCCCGTCCGGGCCGTTGTCCACGTCGAGGAGGATGGCGTCGAAGGCGGCCTTCCCCCCGGCGATGAGGGCCGCCACGTCCGCCTCCCGCAGCACGACGCGGGGCTCGTCGAGGCTGCCGGCGAAGACCTCCGCCAGGGGCCCGCGCGCCCAGGCCAGCACGGCCGGCACCAGTTCCGCCACCACGACGCGCGCGCCGGGGGGGAGGGCGGCGAGGGCCGCGCGCAGGGTGAAGCCCATGCCGAGGCCGCCGATCAGCACCTGCGGGGCCGGGCGCCCAGCGATCCTGGCGCAGGCGAGCCCGGCCAGGGCCTCCTCCGAGCCGCTGAGGCGGCTGTTCATCAGCTCGTTCTGGCCGAGCATGATCGAGTAGGCCTCGCCCCGCCGGAGCAGGCGCAGGGTCCCGCCGCCGCCGGGAATCTCGGCCGTGTCGAGGTGCTCCCAGGGGATCATGCCGGCCGCCCGTCCTCCGCCCGAAGCCACGCCAGCAGGCCGGCCGCCGCGGCGCGTCCGGTGGCGAAGGCGCCCTGGAGCAGGTAGCCGCCCGTCGGCGCCTCCCAGTCGAGCATCTCGCCGGCCACGAACAGGCCGGGGCGGGCCGCGAGCATGAACCGCGCGTCGAGCCCCTCGAACCGCACCCCGCCCGCGGTGGAGATCGCCCGCGCGATCGGCGCCGAGGCGTGGAGGCGCAGGGGCACGGCCTTGATCCGCACGGCCAGGTCCTCCGCCGCGACGGGCAGCGGACCTTCGGCCTCGCGCAGGAGCCCGGCGGCCACCGGGGACAGGCCCGCAGCCTTGCGCAGGCGCGTGGCCATGGACTGTCCGGGCCGCGGGTCGGTCAGCCGCGCAGCGAGCGCCGGCACGTCCAGGTCGGGGCGCAGGTCGAGGGAGAGCCGGGCCTCCCCGGCGGCGGCGATCGCCTCGCGCAAGGGCCGCGACAGGGCGTAGACCGCCCCGCCCTCGATCCCGCCCTCCGTGACCATCGCCTCGCCGCGGACCGTCCGGCCGCCGGCCGAGAGCGCCACACGCTTGAGGGGCGTGCCGGAGAAGCGGGTGCGGAAGACCTCGGACCACGCCACCGCGAAGCCGGCATTGGCCGGCTGCAGGTCCGCCACGGGCACGCCGAGCCCTTCGAGGAGCCCGACCCAGGCCCCATCCGACCCGAGCCGCGGCCAGCTCGCGCCGCCGAGCGCCAGCAGTCCCGCCCGCGGCGCGGTCCGCACGACGCCGTCCGGCGTCTCGAAGACGAGGGTCCGGCCCTCGACGCCCACGAGCCGGTGCCGGGTGCGGATGCGGACGCCCAGCCCTTCGAGTCGCCGCAGCCAGGCCCGCAGCAGGGGCGAGGCCTTGAAGCTCTTCGGGAAGACCCGCCCGCTCGATCCGACGAAGGTCGGCTCGCCCAAACCCTCGCACCAGTCCCGCAAGGCCTGGGGCGGGAAGGCGCGGACCGCCCCCTCCAGGCGGCCCGCCGGATGGTAGCGCCCGAGAAAGTCGGGAAGCGGCTCCCCGTGGGTGAGGTTGAGGCCGCCGCGGCCCGCCATCAGCAGCTTGCGGGCAGGGGACGGCATGCGCTCGTAGAGGGTGACAGGCCAACCGGCATCGGCCAGGACCTCGGCCGCGGCGAGCCCCGCCGGTCCCGCGCCGACGACGGCGATGCCCTGATCCGCGTGCGCCTGCATGCTCGCGGGAGGCGGCCAGTTGCGCGTTCCTGTCAAGTCAGAGCCGGTAACGGTCGGCGAGCGCCAGCAGGCCGCCGGCCAGTTCGGTGAGGTTGGCCGAGGCGGTCTCGACCTCGCGGGTGCCGGCCGCCGTCTGCTGGCTCGCCTGCCGGATGTTCTGGAGCGCCCCCGTCACCTGCTCGATGCCGAGCTGCTGCTGGTTGGTCGAGGCCACGATCTGCTGGAAGGTCTGCACGTTCTCCTCCACCCGCGCGGCCATCTCCTCGATGGTGCGCACGGTCGCATCCGTGCGGGTCTTGCCGGCGGCGGCGCGCTTGACCGCCTCCTCGGTCAGCATCACCGAGGTGTTGATGCCCCGCTGGATCTCCGAGAGGATGGCCCGGACCTGGTTGGTCGCGCCCTTGGCCTGGTCGGCCAGGAGCTTCATCTCGGAAGCCACCACCGCGAAGCTGCGCCCGCTCTCGCCGGCCGAGGCCGCCTCGATCGCGGCGTTGAGCGCCAGCAGATGCGTGCGCTCCGAGATGTCGTTGACCGTCTCGATGATGTCCCCGATCGTCTGCGTCTTCTCGCTGAGCGCGACGATGTTGCCGGCCACGGCCTCGCCCTGTTCGCGGATCGCATCCATGGCCTTGGCGGTGTCGGTGGCCGCGCGCAATCCCGAGCGCGCCGTCTGCGCGGTGGCCTGGGCCGTGGCGATCACCTCGCCTGCGCGCCGGGTGATCTGCGCGCCCGAATGCGCGATCTCGTCCACCGTCGCGGCCGTCTCCTGCACGGCGGCGAACTGTTCCTCGACGGAGGCCGCCTGCTGTTGGGCGGAGGCGCGGATCTCGGCCGCCGCGGCGTTGAGGTCGGCGGTCGCAGCCCGGTTGGTGCGGGCGAGGTCGGCGAGCCCCGCCGCCATCGCGTTCAGGGTCATGCCGAGCCGGCCGATCTCGTCACGGCTCGTCAGGGCGATACGGCCGGTCAGGTCGCCGGAGCCGACCCGTTCGACGAACCCCATCACCCCCCCGAGCGGCCGGACGATCAGGCGGTTGATGGCGATGCCGATCCCGATGCAGATCAGGAGCGTGACCAGGGCGGCCCCCCACAGGGCGAGGCTCGCGTTGCGCTCGGCCTGCGCCAGACGCGCGTTCTGCGTCACGCGGGCCTGCTCCTCCACGCTTTCGATGGCGGCGAGCCTTTCGCGAAAGACGTCGAACAGCCGCTTGCCCGATCCCTCGGATTCGATGCGGACCGCCTCGGGGCGTGTGGCCGGATCGGCGGCGCCGCGGACGGCCGCCTCGCCGATGTCCGTCTGCCAGGTGCGGGCAGCCGTCACCGCGTCGGCCAGCCAGCGCGACGCGTCCGCATCCCTTCCGATCAGGGCGTCGAGGCGGCCGATCGCCGCGTCGAGCGCCGGCCGGCCCGCCTGATACGGCTCCAGGCTGCTCGTGCGGCCGGTGATCAGGTAGCCGCGCAGCCCGGTCTCCTGGTTGAGCATGGCCGCGCGGAACTCGCCGAGGGCGCGGATGACCTGACTCGAGCGGCCGCGCGCTCCGGTGGCCTCGTGCAACTGGCCGAGGGTGACGAGGACCACGCCGCTGCCCAGGAGCGACACCACCGCGATGGCGGCGATGGCGCCCCCCAGGGAACGGTTGAGGCCAAACGAGTTCGGCATTGGAGGCCCTTATCGACGCAGACCTGCGAGCGGCAGCGGACGGCTTAGCTGGACGCCGGGCCCCACGGCAAATCGCGATGCGGGCGGCCCGTCCTCGTCCCGCGTGCGATCCCGTTGCGCTCCCCTGCGGAAGCCTTGGGATTCCGGGTCGTTCGGCAGGGCGCGGCCCGACGCCGCCCCGCTTCGCCCGTCGCGATCGCCGCCACGCGCCGCCGTCCGCGGCACGGTCCCGAGCCCCCGGATCACGCCGCCCCGGCCGGGGCGTGCAGGGCCGCCCCGCGCGGCCACGCCCTTGATTCGCCTCTATCGCCCCCTTAACTCGCGCCCATCGGCTGCGGGCCCCTCTGGCGGGACGCTTTCAAGCTTCCGTGATGTCGGAGCCGACGCTTTCCTCGCAAAGGAGCATCGCGGTCCCGCAGATGGTCGATTTCCTGTACCTCGAATGGCTCGGCAAGCCGGTGTGGATGTGGCTCGGGTTCCACGCCCTGGTCGCCGCCCTGCTCGCCTTCGACCTCGGCCTGCTCCACCGGGACAAGGAGCACGAGATCGGCATCCGGGAGAGCCTGCTGCTGACCGCCTTCTACTTCAGCCTCGGGCTGGTCTTCGGCGCCTGGGTCTGGTGGTATCTCGGGCCCCAGGCGGGGCAGGAATACGTCACCGGCCTCGTGGTCGAGAAGTCGCTGTCGATGGACAACGTCTTCGTCATCGCGGTCATCCTCACCTCGCTCGGCATCCCGCGGGCGGCCCACCACCGGGTCCTGGTCTGGGGCATCCTCGCGGCCGTGCTGCTGCGCGGCCTGATGATCGGGCTGGGCGCCGCCCTGGTGCACCAGGCGCACTGGGTGCTATCGCTGTTTGCCGCCTTCCTGATCTATGCCGGCCTCAAGATGCTGGTCTCCGGGGCGGAGGAGGAGGGCGACTTCCAGGACAGCGCCTGGGTGCGCTGGACCCGCAAGGCGTTCCGGGTCACGCCCGAGCTGCACGGCCAGCGCTTCGTCGTGCGCAAGACCGATCCGGCCACGGGCCGCAAGGCCCTGTGGCTCACGCCGCTGGCCTTCGCCCTGGTGCTGGTCAACGGCGCCGACGTGATCTTCGCCGTCGACAGCGTGCCGGCGATCTTCGCGATCACCACCGACACCTTCGTGGTCTACACCTCGAACATCTTCGCGATCCTGGGGCTGCGCGCTCTCTATTTCGCCCTGGCGGCGATGGTCGACCGGTTCGCCTACCTCAAGACAGCCCTGGCCTTCATCCTGATCTTCATCGGGGCCAAGATCGTGGTCGCCGACACCTTCCACCTCGTGGACGTGCCGCCGTGGGTCTCCCTGGTGGTCACGGTGGTGCTGCTGGTGGCGGGCGTCGTCTACAGCCTGTGGCGCACCCGCGGCGAGCAGGCCGTGGTGGATGAGCGCGACGCGAGGATGGAGCGGGAGGCGGAGGCCCGCGGCCGAGCGTGATTCAGGCCGGGACGGCCGCGATCAGGTCACGCAGGGTGGTGATGGTGGATGCATCCGCCACCCCGTCCACGCGCTCCGGGCGGAAATGGCGCTGGAAGGCCGTGACCACGGCCCGCGTCCGGGCATCGAACCGGCCGGTGACGGGCTGGTCGTAGCCGTAGAGGGCGAGCATCGCCTGCAGCGCCTCGATCGGCCGGCCCGCATCGCCCATCGCGAAGAAGCGGCCGTCGCGGATCGGGGCCGGCGCCACGTGGTGCCCGACACCGGCGCGGGCGAGGCGATCCCAGGGAAAGCCCTCGCCCGGATCCTCCTTGCGCTCGGGGGCCACGTCGGAATGGCCGAGCACCCGCTCGGCCGGGATGCCCCAGCGCCCGACGATGTCGCGCGACAGCGCGATCACCGCCTCCACCTGCGCCTCCGGATAGGGCGGCAGGCCGCCGGCATGGCCGGGATGGGCGATCTCGATGCCGAGCGAGCGGGAGTTCACGTCGCGCTCCCCGTGCCAGGCGCCGAGGCCCGCATGCCAGGCCCGGCGCGCCTCCGGCACCATCTGCACCACCGCCCCGTCCTCGAAGACGAGGTAATGGGCCGAGACCTCGGCGAGGGGATCGGCGAGGCGCCGGAGGGCTGCGGCCGCGCTTTCCATGCCGGTGTAGTGCAGGATCAGCATGTCGGGGCGCGGGCCCCGGCGCTCGCCGTGGTTGGGCGAGGGCACGACCCGTGCGGCGAGCGGGCTGTCGGGGCTCATTTCAGGCCGCGCTCCTGCGCGATCCGGTCGTAGGCGGCGTTGATGGCCGCGAGCCTGTGGGTGGCGATGACCACCGCCTCCGCCGGCAGGCCGCGGGCGATGGCGCGGTCGGGGTGGTTCTCGGAGACGAGGGCGCGGTGGCGCGCCTTCACCAGGCCGTCGTCGGCCCCGTGCTCCAGGCCGAGGACGAGGTAGGGGTCGTCGGCGAGCCGGACGTGGCGGGCGGCGATCCTTCGGAAGGCCGCCTCCTCGAAGCCGAAGATGCCGGAGACGGCGCGCAGGTAGCGCTCCTCCGCCTCGTGGATCGCCCCGTCGGCGGCGGCGATGTGGAACAGGCCGTCGAGCACGTCCTCCAGCAGCGCCGGCTCGTCGCGGAACGTGGCCGCCAGTTGCCCGGCATAGGCCTCGAAGCCGCTGGTGGTCCCCTTGGCGAGGTCGAACAGGCGCTCGACGCCCGCCCGCTGGGCCGGCTCCACCGTGACCACCTTGCCGAAGGCCTCGACCTCGGAGGGCGTCACCACGCCGTCGGACTTGGCCATCTTGGCCGCCAGCGCCACGAGGCCGGTGGTGAAGACCACGTCGCGGGGCGTCGGGCCGAAGGGCGCGCCCTCGCGGTCGATCAGGAAGTGGCCGGCCACGCCCCCGACCAGGGCCCCGAGGGGACCGCCGACCGCCATGCCGAGGCCGACGCCGCCGAGCTTGCCCCAGATGCCGGAGGTCATGGGCGGCGCCCGGAGACGGGGCGGGCGGTGTCTCTGGTCGGAACGGTCATCGGCGTCGAGGTCGCGAGCGGCGGGCGCATCCGTCCCGGAAGCCCGGTGGGATACCTCCTGCGCCCCGAACGCGGAAGGGCCGGCGCACGATGCCCCGGCCCTCGACGCATGCGAAGGTGTGCGGCCCGCGCGCGGGCCGGGCCGGCTCAGCGGCAGTACACGTCGCCGTAGGCGTCGCGGTAGGTGCCGTAGGGGCAGCGCGGGGCCGTCGAGGCGCCGACGATGGCGCCGCTGGCGCCGCCGATGGCGGCACCGGCCAGCGCTCCGCCCGCGCGGCCGGTGGCCGCACCGCCGATGGCCGCGCCGGCGAGGGCGCCGAGGCCGGCGCCGCCGAGCGCGCGGTCCTGGGGCGTGTTGCAGGCGCCGACGGAGAGGGCGAGGGTGCCGGCGAGCGCTGCTGCGATGAGCTTCTTCATGGGTCGGGAACTCCCTTGTGCATCCGGTCCGGCATTTCGCCGTGGTGATGGTGCGGTTCGAGCTTAGCTATTACGACCGTTGAATGCACGCCGCACGGCCAAGGTTCCGTCCGGACCCGGAGACGCTCCACGGAAGCCTTCCCCTGTTGCATCCGCGCACCAACATGCGGATACGACGCGGAAGAGGCCGGCCCGTCGGCGCCCCGGAGGATTCCATGCAGAGAGCCACCACGATCGTGCGCAGGCCCGCCGTGCGCACGGAGGCCGTGGTCGACACGGTCAGCCTCGACCATGCCGGGCGCAGCCGCGCCGGCGGCAGCCTGAAAGCGGAGGGGGGCCTGACCTTCGAGCTCGGGCTGTCCAAGGCCGCGACGCTCGAGGACGGGGACGCGCTGCGCCTCGAGGACGGCCGCCTCGTCCTGGTGCGGGCGGCGCAGGAGGACCTGCTGGAGGTTCGGGCAGAGAACCCGGTGCGCCTGCTGCGCCTCGCCTGGCAGCTCGGCGGCAGCCACGTCGCCGTCGAGGTCGGCACCGAGGCGCTCTACGTCCCGGCCTCGGCCGCGACCGCCGAGCTGATCCGCGGCCAGGGCTGCGCGGCCACGCCCGTGCGCCGGGCGTTCCGCCCCGAGCGGGAGGCGCACGACCACAGCACCTGCGGCCACGACCATTCCCACGATCATGGGCACGATCACGACCACGGCCATGCGCACGATCATTCCCACGGGCAAGATCACGCGGCGCATGGACCCGACCACGATCACGGGCACGACCATGCCCCGAAGCACGGCCACGACCACGGACATGCGCCCCACGTACATGGCCCCGGCTGCAACCACGACCATTGAGGCGGGCACGCCGCCTC
>NZ_BPRB01000275.1 GCF_022179685.1 Methylobacterium trifolii | reverse complement strand
CTAAGGCCCATTGAGGGGCGAAGCGCATTCCGCTGGCTCGCAGGCCGTGCACGCCTAGGAAACCGCCTTGTGGACGAGGATGAACGAGTGGATCCCATGCCCTGGGTCCGCTCCCGACCCTTCACAGACCCTAGGAAAGTCCGCTACGCGGCACCTTGGTGGAAAATGACCTCCGTCCGGGCCGGGTTCGTTCCTGGCTGTCTGCTTCCGGCAAGCGGCTGCATCAAAACAGGCATAGCAGCGAGGTCCGAGTCATTCTGGACGGCAAGATTCAGGGATAGGCTGTACCGGACGCTTTAGGTCAACAAGCCCATGTAGGCTTTCTTCTAATCGGATCGGATGTGAGCAGCATGATCAAGCGCTACAGTATCTTCGCCGACTACCATCAGTTCTACCTGTGGGATCACGGGGCAAGTCCGGATGCGCCAACGGGGTACACTGAAGAGGATACGGTCCGCCGCATCAAGACGGGGCCGTTCGTCGTCGTCGTTCAGCCCGAACGCAACATGGATGTGCCGGTCGACTTTGAGATTACGGACGCACCGCCGGACCTCGACCTTGACGCATGGGATCACGTCGCCGAGGCCAGCCTCGACCTACCGTCAGGCAGGCTTGAAATCCACGAATGCACCGGAGGATCGGTCGATGTCCTGGCGGTCTCGGCGGGCACGTACCGGGTTCGGACCTATCATGGCGGCCTGGGTACCTTAAGCGAAGACGGCCTCGATGGCGACGATCATTACCGGATCGTGCTGTGGCCTGCTCCCGTCGCTGACCTCGCCGTGCTGAAGCAGTACGTCGATCCACGCACTGTATCGTAAGCGACATCCGGAGCGACGAACGACCGCTTTCGGGTGTGACATCGGATGCCGTCAGCGACAAAACTCGGTCGGATGCTGAACGTCTGCTTCAGGACGAAAGGCTAAGGTCTCCTCCCCACCCTTCTGAGGCGTTCAGGTATGATGCCGAGCGTCAGATATCTACCACTGCCTCCGAGCAGGGCGCGACCATCGCCCCCAGGCCAAATCCGACGACCGCGACCGAGATACCGGGAATGCGCAGCTGATGAGACTTCCTCCGACGCGCGTATCGCGCCGGGCGGTGAGGCAGGCAAACACGGATGAACATGACGGCCCTTCCCGGATTGCCCCCTGAAGCCTTCGCCAAGCAGGATCGGACGCCGGACGCCCTGTTCTACGCCCATCCGCGCTTCGTCACCCATATCGACGACGCAGCCATCGAAGCCATCACCGACCTCTACCGCACGCACCTGCCGCCGGGCGGTCGCATCCTCGACCTCATGTCGAGTTGGGTCAGCCACCTGCCTGTGGAGGCCGCCTACGCGGCCGTGATCGGTCATGGCCTGAACGAGCGCGAGCTTGCCGCCAACCCGCGCCTGACGCAGCGTTTCGTACAGGACCTCAACGCCGATCCGATCCTGCCCCTCGAGACAGCCAGCATCGACGCCGCCCTCATCTGTGTCGGAGTGCAGTACCTGGAGGACCCGGTAGCCGTCCTGCGAGAAGTCGCGCGGGTGCTGGTGCCGAATGCCGCCGTCATCATCTCGTTTTCGAATCGGTGTTTTCCGACCAAGGCGGTGGCCATCTGGCGCGCTCTGGGCGGGGACGATCAAGCGCGGCTCATCGATCTCTATTTGCGGCACGCCAGGTTCTCGACCGTCGAAGCTTATGCCGTGGTGCCAGAGGGCGGCCTCAGCGACCCGCTCTGGGCGGTGATCGGCCGAACGGATCCACAAGTGAAGGGCGCGTAGTACGACCAGGGTGCCCACTTGCCTTGCGAAGCGACAGCTCGCTTGCCGCTCCGGCATCGAAGGTCCAGCGTGCCCTGATACGGCAGGCAACCGTGGTAGGCCGGGGCGTCTAATGGATTACGCGATAGTTGCTGCCTCAGCGGTCTTTTTGCTGGGGCTTGCCCTCAAAACGCTCGGCATCAATCAGGAGTACGAGAGGGCGGTCCTGTTCCGCCTGGGCCGTCTCGGGACTACGAAGGGACCGGGCTGGTATTGGCTGATCCCATTCATCGACCGCGTCGTGAAGGTCGATATCCGAACGATTACCGTTCAGCTTGAGACCCAGGAGACAATCACCCGAGACGGTGTCGCCGTCAAAGTGAACGCGGTGCTCTGGTATCGGGCAGTCGATCCCGCTCGGGTTGTCACGGCTGTCGAGTCGTGGCGCTTGGCGATCATCCAGGCGGCCGAAACCGGCATGCGCGACGCCATTGGTCAGAGTGACCTCGATCAGATGCTCAAGGACCGCATTGCGATCAACAAGCGCCTGCTTGAGCTACTCGCGACCGTCGCCGGGCGCTGGGGCATCGAAATCGACGCTGTCGAGATCAAGGACGTGGACATCCCCGAGCAGATGCAGCGCGCCTTCGCCCGCGAGGCCGAGGCCATCCGCGAAAAGCGGGCGCGCATCATCAAGGCCAAGGGCGAGAACGAGGCGGCTCAGAAGCTGGCCGAGGCAGCGACGATGATTGCGACTGCGCCGGGTGCACTGGAGCTACGGCGGCTGCAAACCCTGACCGAGATCGGCGTCGAGCATAACAGCACGATCATCGCGATGCTGCCCGTCGAGCTTCTACACGCGGCGGCGAAGATTGCTGGACTGCCGAAGGGAACTGCCGAGTGAGAGAATGATTTGAGGCTGCTTCTGGCAGGCTCGCTAAGCAGACAATGTCTCCTGCAGGCGTCACGTAGATAGCTTCAAGCCGTGTCCGAGCTCACTGACTGAAGCACCTTTGAGATAGCAGACCGGAGCTGAAAGAAGCCACGTGTGGCATTGGGCCATGCCACCTCGTCCCAAGGTCGCCGCACCCGCACGCATAGTGGTAGCGCGTCTGCGCTAGGGCCAACTGGAGCCCATGCCGACACCACCGGCAAGTCGCCAGCCCACTCCGGCGCAATGAGGTCGGCCGGACAGCCGAAGTGCTCGCCCGCCCGCGCCAGCGCATCCGCCATCGCCGCGTCGTCGGCTGCCCGCACCCGCCCATCTGCGCCCGGCACGTGGGCCACCAATCCACCGACGCGCTCCACGGTCGCGGATCCGAGCGGTAGGCTTTCGGGATGAAGGTCGTCGATGTGTAGAAGGAGCGCGACGGGACCATCCGGGGTGGGATCTGCCAAGGGCAGCGGCACGAGCCGCGCTTCCATATCTTCACTCAGCGGTCTAGCGCCCTCGTCGAGGCCGGCGGGGTCATAGCGGCCCTCCGTATACCGGCGGATGTTCCCGGCACGCGCGAGGTAGTGCTTGCCGCGCGTGTGCAGCCCCGCCACCCAGCGCCAGGACAACGTGTTCGAGGCCGGGTCGCCGTCGAGGAGGTGGCGCAGGAAGAACGCCGCGCCGAGCGCCCACGGCAGACGCAGGGTGAAGATCCAGATCGACGAAAACCACATGCGCGTATGGTTGTGCATCCACCCGTCCTCGACCAGCTCGCGAGCCCAGTTGTCGAAGCATTCGATCCCGGTTCGGCCTTCGACCGCCCGTTCGTAGGTGCTGCGCAGACCCGAATTGGCTGCCAGTCGTGCCTCGCCCTCGGCGACGAGGCGCAGGTAGTCTGCCCAGATTGTTGGGTGCGTTTCGAGGTAGCCCTTGAAGTAGGTCCTCCAGAACACCTCCGATACGAACTTCTCGGCCGCCATGCCGTGCGCTTCGTGGGCGGCGGCCACGACCTCCGCCTCAGTGATGAGTCGGCGGCGCAGATAGGGGGACAGCGCCGTGGTCGAGGTTTCGGCATCCGGTCCGGGATCAGCGTTGCGCTCAGCGGCGTAGGTGCGCCCGAGCCGGGGCGTCACGGTGCCGAGGCGGGCAAGCCCGGCGGCGCGCGTCAGAGTGAAGGTGCGATTCATGGTCCATGATTTAGCGCGCATGGCCGAAGCTGCCGCCGCCCGCGACGACGAGGCCGGTCAGATGCATCAAGTCCTCCACAGGAGGCTACCACCGCTACCGTGCTTGTCCGTGTCGAGTTGTGCCCGGCAGGCTCGGCCGAACTGATTCGGTCGTCGTGCTCTAACCTCGTGCTGGTAGCGACAGATGTGGGTTAGGCGGACGTACACCTCATATCTATCGGTGTGGTCGCCAAACCGAAGGCGTAATCGGTCACGCCGATAGTGTCCCTGGCGTCGGCACGGAACATGTTCAGTGAGGTAGTGTGCGCAAGCGCGCCGGACAAGATCGCCAAAGTAGTGCTAAAACCGGCCGCCAAAAGACTCGTTGATCAAGACACGCAATCGATAGGGGAAATTGCCAGGAGGATTATGACGTTCGTGTTGAAGTACCCAAAAAGCTACCTGACCGGCTGTTCCATGCCCCTTGCTGTCGAAAGTGATGTCGGATGTGTCCACACCAAAATGATCGATCAATTCAAAAATCAATGTACCTTCGAATGATCTGTTGGTTCTGTCGAGCTTGAAATCGCGAAGAAAGACTTGTCCCCCTTGAAAAGATCCTACCAGAGATAGCATACGCGCTTGTTCGCCAGCGAAATTCGAATTGCCGGGCGAAAGCAGGCTGGTTATTGCATCAATCCCCACTGCCAAAAGTTGACTGACGCCATGTGGACTCCAGGACGGCCTTGGTGCGGCAACACGATTTACAATATCTCGCGGCAAAACCGACCCCGGCAATTGAGCTCGCAGTGCAATATTGGCCGCAAGATCAGCCTTATATGCAATGGACGTTGCTCTCCATAGGGCGGTTCGTGAGATCATATTTGAGAAATCAGAACCGTTTTGGTGAACAATAGCGTTGTTTCCGCGCGGTGGATGCGCGTTTAGAAAAAAGGCATTTGCAAGCATTGGTCCAAACTTGGCATCTCCTGTTCGTAGCTCGCCCAACATTATGTTCTGCAACTGCTGAGTCGATTTTCGACTCATATCGACGATGAGTGTGAGTTCCTTGCCGCTAAGCTGAGAATTATTTGCTGAGCCGAATTGGAGATCGTCTTTATCAAGCTCATCTAATGTCGATGAAATTCGGATTTGCGCTACTTCAATCACAACATCCGGTGAGGGTCCCGGCGGGCTGGGGCTATTAATAAGATCGTTGTCCATCTGTGTGATGGTCATACGACCAATAATATCATCTAATTGCTGGCCCTGGCGCTGTACGGCGTTGAAGGCTTTATACTTGCGTACCGTCAATTGCGTACCTGATCCATAGGTTCCCGCTACTATCTCTGATTCAGGAACCTTCGGTATATCAAGCTCAGGAGTTTTTAGCTTAATCTTGTCGATTATTTTGTTCAAAGCCCTTTGAAGCACGCGGACGTGCTCTCCATCTGACCCGCCCTTCAATTTTGGCCGAATATTTTGTGCATCACTGCTAAGACATTGCGATAGTCGCGCTTTGACGGCTTCAGCGGGGTCCTGAGACAGTTCGCGTGAAGCGAGGCGAGCCTTGATCTGAGGTCCAGACATAGCGCAGCCTTTTCAATATCCTCCTTCATAGGTTCGCAGATATAAAATGTCAAAGACGACCTATGTCGGACCTTCAGATTTGATAGCCTACGATCTCTGATTCATAAATCGAACATCCGTTATGTACGGTAATGTCCATGCCGAAGAACACTCCAAAGCGCTGGCCATGTTCGAGGCTCTACCGCTCGCCTCGTTTTGACAACCTGACGCACGGTTCTCAGCCGATGCGTACCAGACGTATTGTTTACACAGGATCTGGTACTGTTGCCGACCCTCGACTTAGATTAGTTTAATCTCTTCTAGGGCATCGACCACTTGCTGCCGAGCACCGACGGTGAGAGGTAATATCGGACGGGGCGGCTCAGCACTGCAAATGCCCATCACGTCAGCGCATGCGTAGACAACTCGCAAACTCGAAAACTTACGAAACAAGGTCCATAGAGGTTCCAGATGCGCGTTCAGCCGCCGCGCCTCATCGAAGTGTCCGTTCTCTACTGCGCGTACGATGGACATGCCAATCTGCGGAAAAATGCCTCCGATCACCGAATACCAGCAATGGCCGCCCGCGATCATCGGCTCAATCGAGAGCCAATCAACGCTGTAGCCCAGAGAGAACCCATCCGGCACGACAAGGCGTAGCTCGGCCAGATGCGAAGATGCAGCTTGCGCTTCTGGGGAGGGGCTTTTGATCGCGATGACGCCGGGAATTTGGCTTAGGCGACCGACGAGCGCGAGACTGAATCGGAAGTGCGTTGTCCCCGGATTATCATAGATGCAGAGCGGTAGGCCACTCTCGCGCGCTACCGTGACGAAGTGCTCATACACCTCGTCATCGGTCAGTGGAGTGTAAGACACGGGCGCGAGCAGACCAGCGGCGGCACCGGCTGCCTGGGCGTCCTGCGCAAGGCGCACAGCCTCATCAGTTCGCAGTGCGCCGACCCCAACGACGATTGGCAAGGCTCCCGCTTCCTCCAAGCCCGCGTCCAGAGCGCGGCGGCGTTCTGCGCGCGAGAGAAAGGGATACGTGCCCGTGCTTCCGAGAAGGCCAATCGAGTTGACGCCTGCCATGCAAAGAGGGGCGAGGAGCCTGCGTAGGGCAGGCACATTCACTCGACCCTCCGCATTGGCAGGCGTGATGGGGAAGGCGGATAGCCCGCTTAGGAATATGGACATCTTCTTGTTTAACGCCTCTTGGCGTCATCTTGAAACCGGAGAAACATAAGAGTGGCAGCGTCGGACTGTAGCTCAACACTGGCTCGAAAGCGGCGTCAGTAGCAGGGTGCCAAGCGTCAGATTTCCTCCATTAGCTTGCGGCGGCCGCCGGTCCGACCTTGCCGCAAGCGTAGCAAAAACGCTCGAAGGTGCTCTTCCGGTGGTCGCAGGCCGGGCATCGCTCGAAGACGCCGATACCGCAGTGCGGGCAAAAGTTCGCCGCCGGATTTACAAGGTCGATGGGACGTTCGCAGCCTGGACAGACCTTCTTACTTAGCCGCTGGAGCGCCTGATCTGTTGCGATCTCGGTCCGCCGCTCCTCATTGGGTCGGAGCTCGGCCGCCTTCTGGCGCTCGTTGTAGGTATGGAGCGCGTTGATGGCTGTGCGGCCGAAGATCAGCGTGGCCACCGCGCCTACGCCATACTGCACGTACCCACCGTAGCTCGGCAGGTAGGGGACCAACTCGACGAAGAAGGCGAAGGCTGCCGCCAGCGCGAAGCCCCAGACGAATGGCCAGTTGCGTGTGCGCCGCCGCTTCAGCAGAAGCCATCCCGCGAGCGCTAGGAGCGGCAGGGTCAGAGCAAGGCGATACCCGAACACCCGCAGTTCCTGACCGCGGTCAGCAGCGTCAAGCTTCTCCTGTGCCACCGCTCGCAGATCGGCATCGATGCTCGCCTGCGCCGCTTCGCGTTCGGAGAGCTCGAGCCCCACCTTCGCCAGCGCCTCCAGCCGCTCCTCGACCGTGCGTTCGGCGGCCTTCAAAGCATCAAGGCGTTCGGTGCGGGCGACCAGACCCGGATCCTGATCGACGCGCTGCGTGGCATCGCGGGTCTTAAGCCAGTTCGCGAAGGTCTCGCGCGCCGCCTCGGAAGCCGAACGAGCCGCATCGAGGGCGAGCTGCGATTGTTCAGCCTGCCGCCGGTTGTCGTCCTGCTCGCGGCGGATCTGCTTAAGGGCGTCGGTCGCAACGCCTGACCGGGTACCGTCGAGGAACTGCTCCAGCGTGTAGCGATGCTCGACCTGTGGCAGGTCGCCGACGACGAGGGATCCGAGGCCGATGAGGAAGCCGGCGAAGGCCAGCGCCACGAGCCAGAGGACGAGGTTGAACCAGCGTTCGGACAGTCTGGACCCGGATCGCAAAAGCTTGCCTCCCCATCGATGAGCCGGTGGCGCTCATCGGAGTCCTGACGACTACCCCGAACCGAGAGCAAACACTGTCGCAAAAACGGTCTAGCTTGAATTAAGAATAAAATCCTGATATACTCGTTGGGCCGCGCCCTGCGGCACTCACACCGCGAGGTGCCCGATGAGCCCATGCTGCTGCCGACCGCGACCGCCGTCGCCGATGCCGCGCCCCGGCTCTCGACCGGGTGGCACGCACCTCTCCCACCAAAAGGCGGCCCGTTCGGGCCGCCTTCGTCGTTTCAGGAGCCAGATATGATGCAAACAGCCATCGTGCTGCCCGCGCCCGGTGCGGTGCCGGCCCCCATCGCACCACCCCCGATTGCGCGGTCCAAGGTCACCGCGCCGAAGGCTGTCGCCGACAAGGAGCCGGCAGCGTCCACCAGCCCCAACCCGATCATCCTGTTCGGTCTTGATCAGCGCGGACGGGCTCACGCCGCCTGCTTCGTGGGAGGAGACACCTTGGCGCTCGAACGCGCCGCCGACGCGATGGACCTCTTTTTTGTCGTCGCTGAGACTGACGCCCTGCGTGACCTCGCGGCGAAACTTGCGGTCGGTCGCCTTTTCCCGGCCTCGGGCAAGGCTTTCGTGCCCTTCACCTCGGCCCCGCTCTACGACCGGCTACTCGCTGCGGCAGGTATCACCGATGCCCCACGCCCCTTAAAAGCCGCTGGCAAGTTCGCTGAAGCCGGAGGCGGGGCTGGGGCCAAGCCCGGTGGCGCATCAGGCGGATCAGGCGCTGGCGACCCACCGGCAACACGGGCAGGCGCGAAGGCCCCGGCCGACCATTCGCAGATCGGTATCGGCAGCCTCGTCCTCGCGCAGGGTGACGATGAGGAGGACGAAGGCTACTACGCGGCCAAGGTGATCGCGACGAAGGCCGACGATGCCTTTGTCCTCACATGGGCCGAATACCCCGACCTGCCGGAGTTCGGCCGCTCGCGCCGGGCGCTAGCGCTGCTCCACCCCGAGGCGGCGGAGTAGCGGCGATGGCGGGCATCGCCACCCTCTTCGACCCGGCGCGGGTTCGCGCCCTCAACGATGCCTTCCGCCGGAGCCTCACCGGCGGGCAGGTGGTCGTGACCGCCGGGGTGGCGGCCTTGCCCGAGACTACCCGCGCCGCCGTGCTGGCGGCGGTGCGGTCCTTCGATGCCTTCACCCCGGACAACGATCCCCTCGGCGAGCATGACTTCGGCGAGGTCGAGGCCGACGGCGCGCGGGTGTTCTGGAAGATCGACGCCTACGACCGTGACCTGCGCGAGCACTCGCCCGATTCGGCCGACCTCGCCGTCACGACCAAGGTCCTCACCATCATGCTGGCCGAGGAGTATTGAGGTGGCCCGGCCCACCATCCCGGCGAGCCGGGTGCCGACGCCCGGCCCCTGGCTCGTGCGCGGCGAGGCCGAGCCGGGCGCATTGCCGGAGACCGCCGCGCTCGGCGTCGAGCCCGCGACCACCGACCGACCGGGCGGCTGGCCCTACCTCATACGGCAGGACCGGATCTTCGCCCCCGGCGATGGCCTCCTACACCTCGCCACCGGCATCCAGCGGCTGGCCGACGCCCGGCTGATGGCCGCCGCCCCGGAACTCGCTGCGGCGCTGCTGCGGCTACTCACCAGCCCCGCCCTAACACGGCACGACCTCGATCTCGGCACTCGTGAGGCCCAGGACGCAGCGTGGCAGCTGCTCGTGCGGGTCACGCCGCACCTCGAGATCGGATCGTGACGACGCCCGCGTCGGCCCCGATTGCTGTCCCGCCTGTCGGTTCGCCGCCACTCTCAGCGGGCGGTGTCGGCCTTGCGCCGCCGTCCGGCCGGCATTGGCGCTGGCCGCGCCGCCCCCTCGGGCGGGACGGTGAGGAGGTCAGCAATTGGTACGGCGAGCGCGATGGCTATCGCCTCCAGGGTGGTGATGGTGACGTTCTCCGAACCCCGCTCGACCCGGCCGACATAGGCGCGGTCGATGCCAGCCGCGAGCGCCAGCCGCTCTTGCGACAGCCCTTGCGCGACGCGCAGGCGACGCAGGTTCCAGCCGATGATCGCGCGCGCGTCCATGCCTGCACAGGGCCAGATCAGCGGCTTGACAATCGACGGACCAACAGTCCCTTAATTTGCAACCTGAGCGCTGTGGATCATCCCCACGCCGATCCTCATCGTCCCCCGGAGATCAGATCGTCATGAGCGGCTACCGCGACGCGATGCGCAGCTATGCCACCTTCAAGGGTCGGACCTCGCACCGCGACTTCCTCCAGGCGCAGTGGGTGTTCATGCCCCTCGTTGTCCTATCGTTCGGCGTATTCGGGCTGCCGTTCCTCGGGGACGGGACAGCTATGGGCAGCCGCTCAGTCTGGCCGATCCTGTTCTTCCTCCTCGTCATCCTGCCACACGTGGTGCCGTGGGCCGCGCTGATGGTGCGCCGCCTGCACGACATGGATCATTCCGGTGCATGGGCGTTGCTGGCGTTGATACCGCTCGGCTTTATCGTGCCTTTCCCCCTGGCCGGGCTGGTGATCTGGGGCACGCGGCCGGGTACGCCGTGGCCAAATCGTTTTGGGCTTGCTCCGCTTGGGCGTGAGCCAGAGGCCGCCGCGCCGGTCGCCGAGCCTGTTCTCGGATCGCCTGTGCCGCCGACATCCACCGTTCCTGCCCAACGCGACGTGATCGCGGAGATCGAGCGGCTGGCGCAGCTTCGAGCGAGCGGTGCACTATCGGAGACCGAGTTCGAGGTGATGAAGGCGCAGGCCCTCGGACAGGCGAGCCGGGCGTGAGCACGGGCGAGACCGAGGCACTGCTGACCGTCATCTATCTCGGCATGATCCCGGTCGCGTTCCTGATCTACGCGATCCCCTCGATCATCGCTTTCCGCCGCCGCCACCCGAACCGGTTCGCGATCCTCGTGATCAACATCGCCTTCGGCGGCACGGGGATCGGCTGGCTCGGCGCGCTGGTCTGGGCGCTGGGAGCCGTTCACATCCCGAACGAGGCCGGCGGCTCATACGGGGGCGAGTCAGGGCTCAACCTTTTCGTCAACGACCCCAAAGCAGTGCGGTTCGTCGGGCCACCGCTCGCGACCGGAGCCGGGGGCGGCACGCCGGCATCCGCAGCGCTCACGACCTTGGCAGCCGTGGGCGAGATCGAGCGGCTGAGCGCCTTGCGGGCGAGCGGTGTCCTGTCGGAGCCCGAGTTCATCGACCTGAAGGCGGACGTCCTGCGACGGGTGCGGGTGAGGGCATCGGCATGAGATGAGACGATACGCTGCACGGCCCGCACGGGCTGCACAGGCTCCTGACGGGCACGGCCGCTACGATCATCCTCACTGCGGCCGTCTTGACCGGCGCTGGGGCCGTTGAACCGCCGACCATCCCGACCGCTGCCGCCGGAGTCGCCGCGCCGCGCTGCACAGTCGGGCAACCGTGCACCTTCGCCGCGCCTGTTTTCGCCTGCGACTACGCCGGGGCCGAGTAGATCGCGGCGGCCGGCCCGTCGAGGAGCAGCGAGATGGGTGTCGACCTATGACGCTCGGGTGACGATGGGGGCGAAACCCTACTTCTCAGGAGGCGCAGCGGGGCCGCGCCGGAAGCCGATCGCGATGCGGTTGTAAGTATTAATTAGACCAATGGCGATGGTCAGGTCGGCCATTTCCTTTTCGTCGAACTGTGTACTCGCGGCCTGGAAGGCGTCGTCGGGTACATGGCTCTTCGCGACCTCGGTGACGGCCTCGGTCCATGCCAGGGCGGCCTGCTCCCGAGGAGTAAACCATGGGCTCGCTTCTCTCCAGGACGACAGCAACAGCAGCTTCTGGGCCGGAGCGCCCGCCTTAAGCAGGTCCTTGGCATGCGTGTCGATGCAGTAGGTGCAGCCGTTGATCTGGGACGCGCGGAGATAGACGAGGTCAACCAAGGCTTTGTTGAGCCCGCACTTGGCAACATAAGCGTAAACCCCGCCGAGCGCCTTGAGGCCGTCTGGCGACTGGGACTCGTAATCGAGACGCTGGCTCATGGAGAACTCCAATTCGTTCAGGGCTCGCTGGGCGAGTCATCAACTTTCAGGGCGTCCCCCTTGGGGGCAATGAAGACGACGAGCAGCTTTGCGACATCCCTGGCGCTGGCATTCTCAGTGAGGACGTGATGATCGCCGGGCTTTTCGGTCCAGCTTTCGCCGGTCCTGAATGTGCGTACTGGTTCGCCTTCGATCTGACTGTGCACGGAACCGGCAAGTACGTAGACGAACAGGAAGGCTTTGCCATGACGGTGCGGAACTGCTTTCGCGCCGGGTGGGAAGCTGACCTCAGCCGCTGTAAGGCCGTATCCTGGTACGTCTGGGAGTGCCTCCCGGACCAGGGGTCGCAGAGTTTCAGCCGGTGCAGGCGACGCAAGCACGCCCCGTGCTGCGATCCCGGCCCCAACGATCGTTGCGACTAAGACCATCCGCCTACTGCCGTTCACCGAAAGACACCGGATAGGCGGCGTTGCGGACCGCGAGCATCGGATCGGCTATGTCGATCCCGGGCGGGACATTGCCCGGCATGAAAAGAAGCGCACGGTCGCGCTCGGACGTGTTTTCGACCGCACGGTCGATGGTGATAATGCCCAGCGTGATGAGCCGCCTGTTGTCCGGCCACGCCGTCGACGGATCGTCCGCCCTGTCTGCGGGCTCCGCGATCTGTGCCTGCCACGTGAAGGCGACGGTATGCCCCGCCACCCTCGGGCCGATCTCGTCGCCCAGGTAGGTGGCCGAGCGGGTCTTGAGCGCATCCGGATCGAGGTAGTGCTCTCCAGCGGCCGGCACGAAGCGGTAGCGGACGGTCAGGGGCCGCCCGGCTGCGTCCGTGAAGGTGAATGCATTCACCCCGAAGTAGGCCGTGGTGGCGAAGCTTTCCGGCGGCGGCTTCTGGGTGGTGAAGAAGACCTGCGCCCGTGGATGGTCGGCGAAGAACCGGTCGAGCGCTGTCGGCTTGGCGGCACCGGGACCACTCATCGGAAGCGCCTGCAAGAGCGTGCTGAACTCGGCGGCCGTGGCCACCGGGAAGCCGTTGAAGCTGTGCGCAACGATATCGTAGGTGGCCTCACCCGGCAGGTCGAACTTGATGGCCAGACCGCGCGGATTGGCATCGCCGCTCGTGTCCGGGATATCGGGAAGTCCGGTGAAATCGGAGAAACGAACAGTGACGTGCCGTTTGCCGGTGAACACCTCGGCCTTCGACACGGCCTGGGCCTCGCGGCTGGGCTCGAACTGGCCTTCGAATATAACGCCTTTGGCGTGAACGGCGCGGGCGTGGTGTTCTCCGAACGCACCGTGAAAATCTTTGACCAGTTGCGCCGGAAGATCCGGTCCGTCCGTCCCGGCCATGGCTGATCCTCCTAAGAGAGTGCCGGCGGCCTGCATGCTCGTCAGAATGGCCACCGCCATCCACCCCAGGGGTGCGGGCATTGTAGGCTCCTCGCCGGAAGTGAAGACGAAGCTAGGTTCCCACGCGAGCCGCTGGCCGTCCGTTCCCAGATTGCTGTTTTCGCGTCGATGCTATCTCGTTCCCGTGATAGGGTGTCCATGCGCCTTGCCCCCCGGGAGGCCGCTCCATGGATCTGGAAGCTGACGGTCTCCGCAAATACGGTGGGCTGGACGTCATCACCACGTCCCGGCGACTGGCCTGGACTGGGCTGGTTGCGGACCTGCGCCGGCACGAGGCGGCCGAGTTGCCGCCCTTCGAACCCAAGGACCTTGAAATCTGCATTGCCGTGGCGTGCCACGGCGACTGTGTTGTGACACGGCGCGGCCAGGGCGTCTGGCAGCGCACCCGTGTCGAACCTGGGATCGCCTGGCTCTGCCCAAGTGGGGTGCAGGAGGAAGATATCCGGATCTCGCAGTGGCACGACATCCTCCACCTCTATCTGCCTGCAGACTGCTTCGCGCGCCATGGCGACGAGAATGGCGGATCGCTGGTCGCAAAGGGCTCCGTGCGCTATCTCGCCGGTCTCAGAGACGATCAGATTCGGCAGGTCGGCTGGGCGCTTCTTGCAGAGATGCGGGAGCCGACCTCGGCTGCGCAGGTTCTGGTCCAGAGCCTAGGTCACCGGCTGACGGCACGGATCGCCGAGCGCTATGCTGCGGGATTTGGCTCTTCGGGCCAAGCGCGGCAGCACCAGCTCGACGAACGGCGATTGCGCCGCGTGTTGGAATACATGGCTCAGCATGTCGGGGACGACATCAGCCTGGATGACCTGGCAGCAGTGGCCTGCCTGAGCCCGTTCCATTTCCTTCGCATGTTCACACGACGCATGGGAGCGCCGCCGCATCGATACCTCGCCGGCATGAGGCATGAACGGGCGAAGTCACTCCTGGCACTCGGGCACCTCGGTGTCGCAGAAATCGCGCTTGCTTGTTGCTTTTCGTCCCAGTCCAACTTTTCGCGGGCTTTCCGTCGAGCGACCGGGACGAGTCCGCTCGCGTATCGCCGACAATCCACATAGGAGATGGCCTGGGCCATACCGCGTTCGCGTATGACACCTGCAATCCGATAGGCGGGCCGATAACGCTCACGCTGTCGTTGGACGAGTTCTCCATGCGGCATCAGGAGTAGCAGTCCCTCTCGACAAACCGGCCGTCACTCCGTACCGCGACCGACACGCGACGCCCCTGCCGCGAGAGCGGCTGAGTTCGATAACGCAAAGCTACCTGGCTCGGTTTTCGGAGTGAGCGTCCGCTTTTCAATTTTGCCAACGAAACCGGGCCGGTAAAAACCCACCCCAAGCAGCCGTTCGGTAGCGGCGATTAGGACGCAGGGTGAGCCGCTATTGATCACATCTCCTGCAACACCCGGTAGACCTGCATCCGTGAGCACCCGACCACTCTGGCAATGGCGGCCGGTCCGCTGCCCTCGGCGTGCAGCGCCCTGATCCACTCATGGTCCAGTCGGCGTTTGCCGCCAACGTAGATGCCAGCTGCCTTAGCCCGCTCGATACCCTCACGTTGACGCTCACGGATAAAGCGCCGCTCCATCTGCGCGACCATGCCGAGCACCGTCAGCATGACGTGGCCCATCGAGCCCTGCGTCGAGACGTGTGGGTCGAGCACGGTGACAAACGCCCCTCGCTGCTCGACCTCGTGGATGATGTTCAGCACGTCGCGGGTGTCGCGCCCGAGCCGGTCGAGCCGGGCGACCACAAGCTCGTCGCCAGCCCGGAGGAACTCGATGACGGTCGCCAGTTCGGCGCGGCCCTCGCGTGAGCCGCCCGACAACTTTTCCGAGCGGATGAGGGTACAGCCCTCGGCAGTGAGGCGGGCAACCTGCCCGTCAAGATCCTGGTCAAGGGTTGAAACGCGGGCGTATCCGATGCGGGCCATGGGGTGTCACCTCAGGGTGCTAGGCCCACCCGACACACCACACCCGCAATAGTCGCTGTCAACGGAGCGCCGCGAGTGCGCCCACCAAGGCGGGGCCGATGTGATACCTCCCGACGCGACACCGTGCGCTGAAAGGCTGTGCCATGGCCCGAATCACTTGCCTTCATACGGCTCAGAGCAACGTTGCGGTCTTCGATGTCGCCCTTGCGGCAGCCGCCTTAACCGGGGTGACGCTGCACCACGAGGTGCGCGCCGACCTGCTCGCCGCAGCAGAGCGCGAGGGTGGGCTAACGAAGCAGATCGCGCAGCGGACCGCCGAGGCGCTGCGATGCTTGTGCGACGGGGCCGACGTCGTTCTCCTGACGTGCTCGACCTTGGGGCCAGTTGCCGAAATCGCCGCCGACGATGCGTCGATCCCGATCATACGGGTCGATGCGGCCTTGGCGGCCGAGGCCGTCAAGGATGGAGGTAGCGTCATGGTCCTTTGTGCCGTCAAGACGACGGTGGAGCCGACGAGGCGGCTGTTCGAAGCGGCGGCACAGGCGACCGGGGCAGAGGTGTCAGTGTGTCTGGTTCCTGGTGCATGGGCAGCGTTCAAGGCTGGCGACCGGGATCGCTATTTGGCCATGGTCGCCCGAGCCTCCGACGACGCCATGCGAGGCGGGGCGACACGGGTCGCACTGGCGCAAGCTTCGATGGCGGAGGCCAGCAACCTGTTACCTGCTGCCCAACGGCCCCTCACCAGCCCGACCGTTTGCCTCAAGGCAGCCGCCACAGCCGCCGCCACCGTAACATCAGCCCTTAGGCCCGACGCGCCGAGCGTCACATAAGGTCGAAACGACACTGATGTTACAAGGACGAGCGCCCGGGCGGTTACGTCACGCGGGGGTATACCCTGACGAAATTTATTGAGTTCCTGTCGTTGTCGTGAAAAACACTGCCGCTTGGAATTAGTGGGGCGCTGGAAAGCTTAAGGCGACGTGTACACAACATTCTCACTTAGCAGTAGCTTCATCTTTCAATATAAATTCGTTGTATATGATTTTGATTTATTGCATTTACCTAGGAGAATCTCTGAGTTCAAGCCACTTTCAACAGGCTTAATCACTCGAACGTGGACGTTTTTGTGTAGGGCAAGCCTATAATGTGCCCTACATCAAACCTATCAATGAATTTATCCCGTCGGCTTGACC
>NZ_BPRB01000274.1 GCF_022179685.1 Methylobacterium trifolii | reverse complement strand
CAAGTCTCGGGCTCGACTTGGATCGGCGCGGTACTCCGACAAGCCTCTGTTCCTGAAGGCGTTTCCCTCCCCCCTCTGCGGGGGAGAGTGGGCCTCGCGTTAGCGAGGGTCGGGAGAGGGGAGCGCCCTCTCCGGATACGGCGCTCCCCTCTCCCGCCTGCTCCGCAGGCACCCTCCCCCGCAGAGGGGGGAGGGAGAGGCGCCCGGCCGCCCATCGCCCTACTTCGCCGCCCCGATCTCGACCGTGCCGAACCCGGTGCGCCCGAAGCGCTCGGGGCGGTACATGTCCTCCACCGAGGCGCCGGGATGCACGTAGGTGCCGGGGGAGACCGCGCGCACGGTGTAGGCCGCCGTGAAGAAGGCCGACTGCTCTGGCGTCCGGTCGTAGGCGGCCACGAAGCGATCGTCGCGGAACTCGGTGTGGACCGGGGCCACGTCGGTCTTGGCGAAGGCGAGCCCCGTGAGTGCGTCCGAATCGAGGAGCTTGGGGTTGTCGATCTCCAGCCCCGCGGGCAGGCGGTCCACCAGCAGCAGCCGGGCGGCGCTCGCCTTGGCCTCCGTCACCTTGAGCACCACCACGAGGCGGTCGTTCTGACGGACGCCGCGGGCCGGGTCGACCACGCTGCCGTCGAGGCGATGGAACGTCCGCTCCACCGTGTAGCCGCGGGATTCCGCGGGCTCGGGCGTCACCGGGTTGCCGTTGATGCCCAGCGACACCTGCACCGGGGCGCGGCCGGTGTTGGTGATCGCGACGGGCTTGGCCTCCAGGGCCGCCGCCCGGTAGCTGCGGGCGAGCGCCCCGGTCTGGGCCACGCCGTCCACGGTGAAGGACAGGGCCTCGGCCTCCTTGCTCAGCCCCTGGGCTGCCAGCACCATCCAGGCGTTCTCCTGGGTGCTGGTGGTGCGCCCGGAGGCCCGCTCCTCGCTGATGACCGCGGCCACGGGCGTCAGCGCCTCGCGGGCAAGGCCCGACTCGGCGGCCAGCGCCAGCAGGCCGGCGCCGTCGCGCAGGCGCGAGCCGTAATCGGCGCGGTAGCTCTGCCGGTCGCGCTCGGATCTGAGGGCAGTGAGCGCCGAGTCCATCGCCCTGGCCGCCCGCGCCTTGTCGCCGAGCATGGCGAGCGCCGCGGCGATCTGGGCGCGGCCGAGCGGCGTCGCGAAGTCGGCGAGCTTGGTGTCGGCGAGGTAGCGCAGGTCCCCCATCACCGGCCGGCCGTTGCGGGCGAGCACGTAGGCGGCATAGGCGAGGTCCGTGCCGCCCTCCTTGACCTCCGTGGTGTTGGCCACCGCGTTGCGCAGGCGGTCCAGCGCCTGGGAGAAGGCCACCTGGGGGACGGAAAAGCCCCGCTCGCGGGCCCGGGTCAGGAAGTCGGTGACGTAGGCGGCCAGCCACAGGTCGTTCGAGCCCTGGGCCGACCACAGGCCGAAATCGCCGCTCGAATCCTGGCGCGACAGCACCCGCTCGATCGCCTCGCGGATGCGCTCGTCCGCCTTGTCGTCCAGCGCCAGTCGGTCCATCGCGGCGAGCCTGTTGACGTAGAGCAGGGGCATCGCCCGGCTCACCACCTGCTCGGAGCAGCCGTAGGGGTAGCGGTCGAGGGCCTGGAGCAGGGCCGGCACGTCGAGCCCCGGCAGCGCCGAGGCGGCCACCGAGACCGTGCCGGTGCCGGGCAGGATGTCGGCGAGCATGTCCGCCGACACCTGGAGACTCGCGCCCGGCGCAAGGGTCTGCACGCTGCGCCTCAGGAGCGCCCCGGTGCCGGGCGAGACGCCGAGGGAAAAACTCTGGCCGATGCCGGCGGGCAGGCCCGGCCCCGAGAGGGTCAGGTCGAGGCGGGCGGTGCCGGGCCCCGCCGCCGTGATCGGGATGACGAGCTGCCCCTTGGCGCCGGCCTCCAGCCGCAGGCTTTTCCGCACGGCCTCGGCGCCGACCAGCACCGGGCCGGCGAGGTCGAGGTCCACGACGTAGTCGCCCCCCGCCCCCTCGACGTTGTCCAGCGCCACGAAGAAGCGCGAGCGGTCGCCGGCGTTGAGGAAACGCGGCAGGGTGCCCGTGAGCACCACGGGATCGCGGATGATCACGTCGGCCTGGGCCTGGCCGACGCGGTCGCCGCTCCAGGCCGTGACCATCACCCGGCCGGTGCCGTTGAAGGCCGGCAGCGGGAAGGTGACGCTGGCCGTGCCGTCCGCCGCGACCTGGACGATCCCGGAGAACAGGGCCAGCGGCGCCTGGGCCGGGGGGGCCTCGCCGTTGATGCTCGCCCCCGCATCGCCGCCGGAGCGGATGGCCCCCAGCGTCCCCTGCATGCCGTCGATCAGGTATCCGTAGAGGTCGCGGATCTCCGGCCCCAGCCCCTTCTGGCCGAAGAAGTAGGCGACGGGGTTGGGCGCCTCGTAGCGGGTGAGGTTGAGGATGCCGACATCCACCATCGCCACCGTCACCCGCGCCTCCTCGCCGGACTTAAGCCCGGCGAGCTTGATCGGCAGGGTGAGATCCTGGCGCGGGCGGGTCTTCTCCGGGGCCTGGACCGAGACGGAGAGCGCCCGCTTGTCGCGGTCCACCGAGAACCAGGCCAGCCCGAGCGCCCGGCCCGGCAGGCGCTTGGCCGCCTGGTCGAGGGGGCGGTAGGCGGTGGCGACGAGGTAGGCGCCCGCGCCCCATTCGGGCCGGACCGGGATCGAGACCGTGGTGCCGCCCTCGGGCACGGCCACGTCGATCACCTCGTGCACCCGGTCGCTGACCACGGCCAGCGTCGCGCCGCCCTTGAACTTCGGGGCGATCCGGGCCCGCAGGGTCTCGCCGGCCCCGTAGGCCGCCTTGTCGAGAGTGAGGTCGAGGAGGTCGGGCACGTCGGCCGTCTCGGAGCCGCCCCAGCCGACCTGGAAGGTCACGCTGGCGGTGGCCGCCGGCTGGCCGGCCACGCTCGCCTCCAGGCGGTACTTGCCGAAGCCCACCGTGGCCGAGACCCTGGCCGGCGCGTCGGCCTTGAGGTCCACCTGCCCGTCCGCCACGCGGCGGACGGACTTGACCGGCTCGAACGACCAGCGCCCGTCCGCGCGATACCACTGATAGGTCTGGTCGAGGCGCGACAGGGTCCAGGCCACGCCGGACTTTGCCAGACGCTGCCCGTCGGGGGCGGCCATCGCCACGTCGAAGGTGGCGGTGCCGCCCTCGGGCAGGTCGTCCTTGAAACCCTTGCGGATCGCCAGGACCGGGCCTTCGGGCAGGATCGGCAGGGTGAGGCTGCGCGACAGCGCCCGGCCGCCGGGCTCGCCCACCGCCAGCGTGATCTTCGCCTCCAGGGGCCGGGGCGCGGGCACGGATGGAATCGGGACGGTGACGGTGGCGTTGCCCTTGGCGTCGGTGGTGGAACGGGCCTCGATCTCCTGGCTCGTGGCCTCCACCGCCTCGTCGTCGAGGCCGACGGAGAAACCTTCCAGCCCCTTGATGCCGCTGGTGGAGGCCGCCTGCACCGTGACGCTGCCCGACACGTCGAGGCCGGCGCCCGGCGCGCCGTAGAGGTAGCGGGCCGCGACCGCGACCTCCGCCGCCTCGCCCTTGCGCAGCGCCGGCCCGACGGGCGTGAGGTTCACCTCCAGCCGCTCGGGGACGTAATCCTCCACGAGGAAGCTCGCCTCGCCGATGGCCGGCGCCTTCGGGTCGGTGAAGGCCGTGACCCGCCAGGTGCCGTGCATCGCCCCCGACAGGAGCGGCAGGGACAGGACGCGCCCGCCGAGCCCCTGGTCGGGCAGCGAGACGCGGCGGTACTCGACGCCGTCCGGACGCTTGACCACGAGCGTCAGGGGCAGGCCGGCAACAGTCGCGCCCTTCGAATCCCGCAGCAGACCCGTGACCTGCACGGTCTCGCCGGAGCGATAGACCCCGCGCTCGGGGAAGACGTAGGCCTCGATCCCGCCCGCATCGGCACGGCCCTTCACGCCGCGGTCGGAGAGGTCGAAGGCGGCGAGATTCAGGTCGAGGAAGCCGTAATCGTCGCCGACCTGGGCCACCACGAGGCCCGGCGCGATGCCGCCCTCCCCGCGGGCGAGGCCCGGATCGAAGGCGGCGTGGCCCTGCTTGTCGGTCTTCTTCGTCGCAAGCACCTCGTTGTTGCGGGCGATCAGGCGGACCTCGGCATTCGGCACCACGGCGGCGCTGGCCAACGAGCGCAGGAAGACGTGCACCCCGTCGCGGCCCTTGAAGGCGGTGAGCCCGAGGTCCGAGACCACGAACCACTGCGTCGCCTTCTGCTCGTAGCCGCCGTCCTCCCCCTCCGAGGCCGGGGCGGTGCCGCTGGCCTGGGCGAGCATGATGTAGATGCCCGGCTCCAGCTGCCCCACCGCCTGGAGCACGGGGAAGGCCGTCACCGATTCCTGGTTGGTCTCGGCCTTGGCGGTGTCGAGGGTGCCCTTCCAGACCCGCACGCCCTTCTGGTCGGCGATCGTCCTGGCCGTGGCCCCGCTCAGCTGGCTCAGGAACTCTTCGGAGCGCAGGGAAGGGAGGAGGCCGCGGTCGCCGATGCGCAGCACCTCAACGTCGAGCTTGGGGGCGTTGACCGAGACCAGGGGCACCCCCGCCTGGCCGGTGCGGGGCAGGACGTAGTTGCGGCCGGTGAAGCGCACCTGGGGGGCGCGGTCGCGGACGTAGACCTCGTAGTCGGCCGCCTCCAGCAGGTTCTCGCCCACCGACGAGGGCAGGCCCTGGCGCAGGACGAAGCCGTAGCGGCTGCCGTGCTTCAACCCGTCGACGCAGACCTGGGAGCCCTCCGCCGTCACCGCGGCGTTCGTGGCCCCGGTGATCGCGACGAACGGGGCGAAGTCGGTCTTGGCCGCCAGGGCCTCCGAGAAGGTGAAGCAGACCCGCGGTGCGGCCGCATCCGAATCCACCTTGTAGTCGAGGATGCGGAAGCCGTGCTCGGCGCGCATCTCCTCGTAGGTCTCGCGCACCTCGGCCACGTCGGCCAGCGCGAGGCTCGCGGCATAGGCCTCGAGCGCCGGGCGCCACTCGGAGCGGCCGCCCTGGATCTGGCCGAGCAGCGCCAGGGCCGAGGCCTCGTCGGCGGGATTACGCGCGCGCTGGTAGCCCTGGTAGGCGGCGGCCGTCGCCCGGCCACGCAAGCTGGCGCGCAGCTGGTAGTCCTTGTTGTCCTCGTCGCCCGCGACCGCGTCGGCCGCGCGGGCATAGGCGAGCCAGTTGGCGAAGTCGGCCGGGTCGGCGGCCACCGCCGCGGTCAGCGGCGCGATGGCCGCAGCCGGCCTGAGGCCGGCGACCAGCCCCTCGCCCTCGCGCCGGGACTGCGCGGCGGGCTTCAGGGGCCCGCCGGCTTCCGCCTTCAGGGCGGTCTCCAGCCGCACGGCGGCACTGGCGAGGGTTTCGCGGACGAAGCTTTTCTGGGAGGGCCGCGCGGGGACGGGTTTCGGGGCCGTGCGGGCCGCGGGCGTCCCCTGCGCCTGCGCGGGGCTCTCGGACAATCCCGCCAGCGCCAGGCTTCCCGCCAGGAGGCCGCCCGCGAGCAGCCCGAACCGCCGCCCGGACTTCGAGGATTCCGCCATGACCCGCCCCGTTCTGACCAACCCCCCGGCTCATCGCCCCGAGCGGGGCGATTCGCGGTGCGGAGCGGCACGGGCGGGACCGTATCATCTACGGTGGGCGCCGCAATGCGGGCAGCAACGGCCGCGCTCTGGCATTTCCCCGGACCCTCTGCCAGTTTCGCGCAGCCTCAACGACGGGATTCATGCTCCATGCTGCGTCGTGCTCGCACCCGGTCGTTCGCCCTCGCGACGCTCACCATCCTGGCCGCGGGAAGCGCGCAGGCCCAGGCCCTGAAGCCCAAACTCCCCGCCGCCGCACCCGCAACAGTGCCGGACCCCGCCTTCGAGGCGATGCGCACCGCCTTCGAGGCCCTGCCCGAGGCCGAGCGCAAGGCGATCCAGGACGCCCTGGTCTGGGGCGGGGACTACAACAGCGTCGTCACCGGCGGGTTCGGCCGGCGCACCTTCGAGGCCCTGAACGCCTTCCGTGCCCGCGCCGGCGCGCAGGGGGGCGTGCTCGGGCCGGCGATGCGGGCCGCCCTCCTCGCGGCCGGCGAGACCGCGCGCAAGGCGGCGCGCTTCACGGTGAAGCCCGATCCGGCGAGCGGGGTCGTCATGGGCGTGCCGGAGGGGCTGCTCACCAGGCGCAGCGCGCTGCCCGGCGGAACCCGATGGCAGAGCGCGGACGGGCGCGTCACCCTGGAGAGCCGCTCATTCCCACAGGGCGAGACCGACCTCGACGCCCTGTTCGAGCGCGCCACCGCGCCGCTGAACGACCGCAAGGTGACCTACAAGCTGAAGCGGCCGGACTTCGTCGTGGTCACGGCCGAGACCGGCACCGGCCGGTCCTACGTCCGCTACGCCTCGGGGGCGGAGGGCATCCGGGGCTTCGCCCTCGGCTACGACAGGGCGCTGGCGGCGCAGGTCGACCGCCTGGTGATCGCCATCGCCAACAGCTTCGTCCCGTTCCCCGGTGCGGCGCCCGCCGCCGAGGCGCCCAGGGTCGAGGCGAAGGCGGACGCCCCCAAGGAATCCGCCACAAAGGGCATGCCCAAGCCGCCGGCGCCCGCAGCCCGGCCGCCCGCGACGCAGGCGGCGATGGCGGCGGCACCCGGCCCCATGGCTCCGGCCGGGACGGGGCTCGTGGTCGCGGCCGGTCGCGTGCTCACGGCCTCCGCCGTGGTCGAGACCTGCCCCGGCCTGCGGATCGGCGGCGGTACGGGCCGGGTGCTGAAGAGCGATCCGGCCCGCGGCCTCGCGCTGGTGGAGGCGGCAGGCCTGCCGGCGCCGGCCGTGCCGGGCGTTCGCGCAAACCCGCTTGCCTCGGAGGAAAACCTGGTCGTGGTGGCGGCCGGGGCGGAGGGCATCGCGGTGGCGCCCGGCTCGGGCAGCGGGGCGGGGGGCGTGTTCGCACCGCTCCAGCCCGGCGCCGCGGGGGCGCCAATCCTCGACAGGACGGGCGGGCTCGCCGGGCTCGTCGCCCGCTTCCCCTCCGCCCCGCGCCTCATCGCCGGCGTGATGCCGCCAACGAGCTTCGCCCTGGTGCCAGGCGGGACGGTCGCCGCCTTCCTGGGCGAGAACGGCATCATGGCCGCCCCGCCCGCCGCCCTTCGCGACGGCACCCTGGGCACCGTCGCGGGGGTCGTCGGGAAGGCGGTCGTCGCCGTCACCTGCGGGCGCTAGTGCACTGACGCATA
>NZ_BPRB01000273.1 GCF_022179685.1 Methylobacterium trifolii | reverse complement strand
GCGCTCCCCTCTCCCGCCCCTCGCTCACGCGAGGGCCACCCTCCCCCGCAGAGGGGGGAGGGTGGCGCGCGGGCTTGGATTTCCTCCGGATCGCAGTCGATCCGAACCTGTGTAGGCCGTAGCCACAAGGGGGAGGAGAGACGCGGTCCGTTTTGAAAGCGATATGTACCTCGGCAAGCGCACGAGGTCGGAGCGTGCTCCTCAGATGCAAAACAAGCCGACACCGTCCCGGTAAGCGGGCCTCGATCGACGGTTCTGCTGACTTGGAAGAGCGGGAAAGATTGGTCGGAGTGGCAGGATTTGAACCTGCGACCCCCACGTCCCGAACGTGGTGCGCTACCAGACTGCGCTACACTCCGACATGCCGGCTGGGCCGGCGAGCGGGCTTATAGCCGGGGGTTTCCCCAGCCGCAAGCGACTCGTCGCGGTCCCGGCCGTTTCATCGTCACGGAAGGGCGTCCGGCCAGCCGGCAGGCAGGGCGTGGAGCGAGAGACGCGCCTCGGCCGATGCGATCGCCGCCGCGCCGACCGTGCCGGGCCCCGGTTCGAGGTGGCGCAGGGTCCAGGCCCGCGGCGATCCGCCCAGGATGCGCAGGAGGCGGGGCGGGTCCGGCGGCAGGCTCACGCTGAAATCGGCGAGCGGCAGGGACAATCCGGCGCCGAGCGCCTTCACCACGGCCTCCTTGCGTGTCCACAGGGCGAAGAACGCGGCCTCGACCTGTCCGGCCGGCAGCGCCGCGAGGGACGCGGCCTCGTCCGGGGCGAAATGGCCGTGGGCAATGCGCAGGGCATCCGGCAGTGGGCGCACGGCCTCCACGTCGACGCCGATGGGACCCTGCCGGGAGAGGCCGACAAGGGCGCGGCTGCCCGAATGCGAGAGGTTGAAGGCGAGGCCACGGTCGGGGCCGGCCAGGGCCGGCTTGCCGGCGGGGCCTGTGGTGAAGCGGAGGCGGCGCGGGTCGGCGTCCAATGCCAAGCCGAGGATCAGCCGCAGGGCGGCGTGGCTGGTCCGATAGCGCGCCTGGTCCTCGGCCCGCAGGAAGCGACCCGCTCGGGTCTCCTCCTCGGACGAGAGCACCCCTGCGCAGCGGGCGCGGCCGGCCTCGGACAGGGCGAGGTCCACGGTCCAGACCTGGCCGCCATAGAGCGGGCCGGGCTCGCTCACGGGCCAGTCCGCACCGCTCACGTGGTGGCTCGCGGCGGGGCGTCCGGGCAGCTAAGACCGGGGCCGGGGAATGGATGGGCGTGCAATGGCCGGCCTCGACGGACAGGGGACGGCCAGGATCGGCCGGACGGATCGCCGCCGCAAGCGGCGGCCGGCATGAGCAAGACCTTCGTGGCGGTGCACCTGCCGACCCTGCGGAGCCGGGGCGCGCGCTACGGCGTGTTCTTCGCGACCTACCTCTACCAAGGGTTGATCGCCGGCTTCTCCCTGACCGCACTCGCCAACCACCTCGCCGGGCAGGGCGTCTCGGCGGCCGAGGTCGGCCTGCACTTCGCCGTGGCCGGCCTGCCCTGGACGCTGCAGCCGATCCTGTGGGGGCCGGTGGTGGACCGGGCGCGCGGGGCGGCCATGGGCCGGCGCCGGGTCTGGAGCGTGCTGGCGGTCCTCGGCTGTCATGCGGCCCTGGCCCTGCTGCTCCTGGTTCCGGGCGAGGCGGCCTTGGGGCGGCTCG
Source organism: Methylobacterium trifolii (assembly GCF_022179685.1). GTDB lineage: Bacteria > Pseudomonadota > Alphaproteobacteria > Rhizobiales > Beijerinckiaceae > Methylobacterium > Methylobacterium trifolii. The sequence goes on along the minus strand of NZ_BPRB01000273.1, from coordinate 17,581 downwards.
GCCTCGTCTTCCTCGGCCACAGCCTGTTTGCCGCCCTCCTCGACACCGCCTGCGACCGCATGATCCTGGACCACGTGCCGGAGGGCGAACTCGGGCGCATGAGCGCCTGCACGCGGGCGGGCTTCGTCACCGGCACCAGCCTCGGGGCAGCTGTCTTCGCCTGGATGCTGGCCGCGCACGGCCTCGCCACCAGCGTCCGCTGGCTCCTGGCCGCCGGCATCCTGGCGAGCCTGCCGATACTTTTGATCCGCGAGGGGCCGGAGGACGCGCTCCTCTCTCTGGCGCGGCGCCCCCTTGCCGGGACTGCGCGCCCGCTGCCGCTGCCGCGCTTCCTGAAGCGCCTCGCCATCGGCCTGCGCCGGCCCCAGGCCCTGCGGCTGCTGGCCCTGTGCTTCGCACTCGACGGGGCGATCGCGCTGTTCGAACTGCCCTACGGCATCGACCTCGTGCAGCGGCAGGGCTGGGAGGCCGACGCCCTGTCGCGCCTCCAGGCCGGGCTGGCGCTCGCCGGCGGCACCCTGGGCGCGCTGGGCATCGGCCTGTGGTCGGACCGGGCCGGGCCGCTGGCGCCTCTGCGAGCCCTGCTGCTTGCCAGCGCAGGGGCCTTCGCCCTGGCCGGCGGCCTCATCGCGGCCGGCCTCGGCGGGGCGGCGGGGCCGGCGATCCTCGGCCTGACCAACGTGCTGCCGGGCCTGCTCGTCGTCGCCCTGGTGCCGGCGCTGATGCGCGCGAGCCGCGGTCGGGCCGGGGCGGCCACGCAGTTCGAGGTGTTCATGGCGGTGATGAACCTCGGCTCGGTCTGCGGCGGCGCGGCCTCGGGCGTTCTGGCGCCCGTGCTGCCGCTGGCCGTCGTCGCCGGGTCCGTCGCCCTCGTGTTCTTGGGGAGCCTCGCCCTGGTGCGGCGCCCGGACCTGATCTTTTCGCGATGGCGGGAGGCGGGGTCGGCGGACCCGCCGTGACGCGCAACGCGGGCGCCCCTGTTCAAGCGGCGGAAACCCATCCGGCGCCATACTTCCGTCCTTCCGGATCGGCTGGAATTTAGTGTCGCTCACAAAATTCCCGCTGCGCCGTCGCGGCCAGAGGAAGCGCTCCCGGTGCTCGGGAGTTTTGTGAGGTGCACTCAGCCCCCGGCGCCCATAGAAGCTCGCGACCATGCCCGCATCACACGACGCCCCGCTGGACGACCTCACCCCGGAGACGGCCGGCGCCGAGCACGCGGCCCTCTCCGAGCGGATCGCGGAGGCCGACCGGCTCTACCATGAGGAGGACGCCCCCGAGATCACGGATGCGGAGTACGACGCGCTCCGCCGCCGGCTGGAGGCGATCGAGGCCCGGTTCCCCGATCTAGCCGGGACCGGTTCGGCCAGCACCTCGGTCGGGGCCAGGCCCTCGGAGAAGTTCGCCAAGGTGCGACATGCCGTGCCGATGCTGTCGCTGGGCAACGCCTTCACCGCGGAGGAGGTGGAGGAGTTCGTGGCCCGCGTGCGCCGCTTCCTCGCCTGGCCGGAGGACGACGCCCTGGCCTTCACCGCCGAGCCCAAGATCGACGGCCTGTCCCTGTCCCTGCGCTACGAGGGCGGGCGCCTCGTCACGGCCGCCACACGCGGCGACGGCGAGGTCGGCGAGAACGTCACCGCCAACGCCCGCACCGTCCACGACATCCCGGAGCGGCTGACGGGCGCGGACGTGCCGGACGTCTGCGAGGTGCGGGGCGAGATCTACCTGTCGCATGCCGACTTCGCGGCGATCAACGTCCGGCAGGAAGCGGCGGGCAAGGCGCTCTTCGCCAACCCGCGCAACGCTGCGGCCGGGTCGCTCCGCCAGCTCGATCCCGGCATCACCGCCGCGCGGCCCCTGAAGTTCTTCGCCTATGCCTGGGGCGAGGTGCAGCCGGCGTTCACGGGCACGCAAGCGGGGGTGATGGAAAGGTTTTCCGCCTGGGGGCTTCCGGTCAATCCACTCACCATCACCTGCGCGGACACTGCTGCGATGGTCGCACAGTACGAAAAAATCGGGGCGCAGCGGTCCGGCCTCGGCTACGACATCGACGGCGTCGTCTACAAGGTGGACGACCTCGCCCTCCAGCGCCGCCTCGGCTTCGTCTCGCGCTCGCCCCGCTGGGCGCTCGCCCACAAGTTCGCGGCGCAGACGGCGCTCACGGTGGTCGAGGGCATCGACATCAACGTCGGGCGCACCGGCTCGCTGAACCCGCTGGCGAGGCTGCGGCCGGTGACGGTGGGCGGCGTCGTGGTCTCGAACGCGACGCTCCACAACGAGGGCTACGTCAAGGGCGTGGGCGGCGACGGCGAGGCGATCCGCGAGGGCCGCGACATCCGCGTCGGCGACACGGTGATCGTACAGCGGGCCGGGGACGTCATCCCCAAGGTGATGGACGTGGTGCTCGACGAGCGCCCGGCGGACGCGGTGCCCTACGTCTTCCCCGAGACCTGCCCGGCCTGCGGCAGCAAGGCGGTGCGGGCGGTGAACCCGCGCACGGGCAAGCCCGACGCGATCCGCCGATGCACCGGCGGGCTGATCTGCCCGGCACAGGGCGTCGAGCGGCTGAAGCACTTCGTCTCGCGCAACGGCTTCGACATCGAGGGCTTCGGCGAGACCTATATCGAGGTGCTGTTCGAGGCCGGACTGGTGCACCAGCCGGCCGACCTGTTCCGCCTCGACTTCGACGCGCTGAAGGCGGCCGTCGTCGCCCGGCGCGAGGCGCTCTCGGCCGAGCGGCGGGCGGAAGGCCGCACTGCGGCCGAGCCGGCGAAGAAGGCGGCCAAGAAGAAGGGCGAGGAGGAAGACAAGGCGATCAAGAACCTGCTCGCCGGGGTCGCGGTACGGCGGAGCCTGCCGATGAACCGGCTGATCTTCGCGCTGGGCATCCCGCATATCGGCGAGTCGACGGCCAAGGCCCTGGCCAAGCGCTTCCCGACCATGCCCACCTTGATCACGGCCCTCGACGCGGCGGCGGCAGGACAGGGCGGTCCGCACTGGATCGAACTCTCCGCCGTGCCTCGCATCGGCCCGACCACCCGCGACCGGCTGCTGGAGGTGGGCTTTCCCTCCGATGCGGAGGACGCGGGGGAGCCTGCGCCGGAGACGAAGATCCGACTGACGGTCACCCAGCGCGCGAGCCTGCTCAAGCATTACGGGGATGCCGCCGCCGTCCGTGCGGCCATCGCGCAGGCGGCCGGCGAACGGCCGGGCGACGCCTACCGCGTCTTCGCGGACGACGGCGAGATCGGCCCGGTGGCGACCGACTCGCTGATCCAGTTCTTCTCGGAGCCGCACAACGCGAACGCGGTGGCGGCCCTCCTGGCAGAGGTGGAGGCCGAGCCGATGGCGGCGGCAGCCTCCGCGACGGCCTTTGCCGGCAAGACCGTCGTGTTCACGGGGAGCCTCGAAAAGATGACCCGCAACGAGGCCAAGGCGGTGGCCGAGCGGCTGGGCGCCAAGGTCTCCGGCTCGGTCTCGGCCCGCACCGACCTTGTCGTGGCCGGGCCCGGCGCGGGCTCGAAGCTCAAGGATGCCGAGAAGCATCAGGTGACGGTGATCTCGGAGGACGACTGGCTGGAGATGGTGGCCGGCGCCTGAGGCAGGCTCCCAAACCGAAAAGAAATCAAAACCCCTTCTTCACCTGGGTGAGCGCGCGGGTCAGGCCGCGGGCGATACGGGCGCGCTCGTCGGGGCAGGCGTCGCGGGCGACGACGACCTGCTCGCGGCGGGAGACCAGGGTCAGGCGCTGGAGGCCGTATTCCTCGTCCTCGACCTGGGTCAGCTTGGTCCACAGGGGATTGAAGCGCCATTCCTGCCGCTCGCCGCGATGGCTGACGCGGGCGAGCAGGATCTCGATCTGCGTGATCGCGACCTCCTCGAAGGAGCGGCCGCGGCGGAAGCTGACCTTGAGGGCGGCGTAGACCGCCAGCATGTCGAGGCCGAAGAAGCCGGCGATGGGCCAGAAGCCCATGCGCCAGCACCAGACCGAGATGACGAGGGAGACGAGGCAGCAGCCCGTCATCACCACCCGGAAGCCAGTCCGGCTCAAGGATTGGTGCGGCCGGATCGTCGCACGGAAGACGGGACGGTCGATGCTGTCGGGATCGAGGCCGTCGGGGTGGACGGAGAGGTTGCCGCTCGCCATCCGGCCAATATAACGCGCCGATGGCTCCCAGGAAGACGAAAGCATCCGATCCGGCCTCCGTGGGGGCCGCATTGGCCCGACCGATCGTCGCACGGGTCGAGACGGCGCCCGCGCCGGTCGACGCCGCGACGCGGCTGGAGATCTTTTCCCGCCTGGCGAAGGCCAACCCGGAGCCGCGGGCGGAACTGGACTACGGGAACGCTTACACGCTCCTGGTCGCCGTCGTGCTGTCGGCCCAGGCGACGGACCGGAGCGTGAACCTCGCCACCGCGCCGCTGTTCGCCATCGCCGACACGCCGGAGGCGATGCTGGCGCTCGGCGAGGAGCGGGTGCGCGACTTCATCCGCACCATCGGCCTGTTCAACACCAAGGCCAAGAACGTCATCGCCCTCTCGCGCATCCTGGTGGAGGAGCACGGCGGCGCGGTGCCGGCCAGCCTTGAGCACCTGCGGGTGCTGCCGGGGGTGGGCGCCAAGACCGCGAGCGTGGTGCTCAACGTCGCCTTCGGCGTGCCGCGCATCGCCGTCGACACCCATATCTTCCGGGTCTCGAACCGGATTCCCCTGGTGGTGGCCGCGACCACCGACAAGGTCCAGGCCGGGCTGGAAGCGATCGTGCCGGAACAATTCCTGCTCAACGCCCACCACTGGCTGATCCTGTTCGGGCGCTACGTCTGCAAGGCGCGCCGCCCCGAATGCCCGCGCTGCCCCATCGCCGACCTCTGCCGCTATCCGATGAAGACCGCCTGACGCGGCGGGGCTTGGCACGAGGGCGATTCGTCCACCGGAAACGGCGGTCGCGGGCGCTGCCCCGCGCGGGTCTGCGCAGTCGCCCCCGCACGGCTAACGCGTTGTGCTGCCAGCCTGCTTCGGGTAGTTTGCCCGCCGACCGCCGGGGCCTTCGGCAACGATCGTCCCGGCGTCACGACCCCGCATCAGGTCGTCACGCCGCGGATTCCGCATCGTCGCCATCGCCCAGGAGTCACGGCCCATGGACTTCCTCAAACCACGGTACACGCCTATGAACCGCCGCCGTCGCATCTACGAGGGCAAGGCGAAGGTCCTTTACGAGGGGCCGGAGCCAGGGACGCTCATCCAGCATTTCAAGGACGACGCGACCGCCTTCAACGCGAAGAAGCACGAGATCATCGACGGCAAGGGCGTTCTGAACAACCGGATCTCGGAGTTCGTCTTCCAGCACCTGAACGACATCGGCGTGCCGACGCACTTCATCCGCCGCCTCAACATGCGCGAGCAGCTCATCCGCGAGGTCGAGATCATCCCCCTCGAGGTGGTGGTGCGCAACGTCGCGGCCGGCTCCCTCTCCACCCGGCTCGGCCTGGAGGAAGGCACGCAACTCCCGCGCTCGATCATCGAGTTCTACTACAAGAACGACGCGCTCAACGACCCGATGGTCTCCGAGGAGCACATCACCGCCTTCGGCTGGGCGACGCCGCAGGAGATCGACGACATCATGGCGCTGGCGATCCGCGTCAACGACTTCCTGTCCGGCCTCTTCCTCGGGGTCGGCATCCGGCTCGTGGACTTCAAGATGGAGACCGGGCGCCTCTGGGAAGGCGACATGATGCGCATCGTCGTCGCAGACGAGATCTCCCCGGATTCCTGCCGCCTGTGGGACATCAAGTCCTCGGACAAGCTCGACAAGGACCGCTTCCGCAAGGACCTCGGCGGGCTGATCGAGGCCTACACGGAAGTCGCCAAGCGCCTCGGCATCATGTCCGAGAACGAGAAGGTACAGACCGGCGGCCCGCGCCTGGTTCAGTGAGGGCTCCGGCGCACCACGCCCGGTGCGCCCTGCCATAGGCGGCCCCCGCGCAGGCGCGCGTGGGTCGAGAGGTCCGGGTCGAAGCCCGGATGGTAATGGGGGTCCTGCGCCAGCAGCGGCCCCCATCGTTCTTTGAGGTTGGCGACCTCGGCCGCGTGGCGGGCGCGGGCCTGCGGCGTCCAGCGGCGGCTCGCCGCCTCCCGGTGGTGGAGCACGGCGCCCGGCACCAGCAGGGTGCGGTATCCCTCCCGATTCAGGCGCAGGCACAGGTCCACGTCGTTGAAGTCGACGGCGAACTTGTCCTGATCGAAGCCGCCGACCGCGGCGAATTTCTCCGTTTCCACGGCAAGGCAGGCGGCCGTCACCGCCGAGACCTCGTGGGTGGCGCGCAGCATCGACAGGTAGCCCGGCGCGTCCGTCGGAAAGTGCCGGTGGCCGTGGGTGACGAGGCCGCCGGTGCCGAGCACGATGCCCGCATGCTGGATGCGGCTCTCCCCGTCGAGGAGCTTGGCGCCGACCGCGCCGACGTCCGGCCGCAGGGCCTCGCGGGCCAAGCGCGTGAGCCAGTCCGGCTCGAACGCCTCCACGTCGTTGTTGACGAAGACCAGGAGCCGGCCCCGCGCCAGCCCTGCCGCCCGGTTGTTCATGGCCGCGAAGTTGAACGGGCCGGGACAGGGCACGATGCGGGCGCTCCCCTCCGCCTCGAGCGCGCGAAAATAGGCCAGGGTCTCGGGCTCGCGGCTGTCGTTGTCGCAGATCAGGATTTCGAACGCCGGCCAGTCGGTGCGGGCCGAGAGGCTGGCGATGCAGGGCCGCAGCAGGTCGAGCCGATCGCGGGTCGGCACGATCATGCTGGCGAGCGGCAGCGGGTCGGGCAGCGGATGGGCGATGTCGATCACGCCCTCCGGGCCGAAGGCGAGGCGGGAAGCGGCAAAGCCAGTGCGATCGAGATGGGCGCGGACGATTCCGACGCGGGAGGGCGTCGAGAGCGCCTCGCTTCGATCCGGGGCGCGGGTCCCCTCCCCCTTGCGGGGAGGGGTCAGGGGTGGGGGTGGTGCCGGATGAGACTCATAGGTGCCTTCTGCACCATCCCCACCTCCGGCTCCTCCCCGCAAGGGGGAGGAGAGGCCATGTGGCTCGGACACGGCCGAATATGGCCGCCAAAGCGAGATGACCTCCGGCAGGTGCCCGATCGCTATCCCGCCGAACCGTTCCGTGATGCGGAAGACGACCTCCAGCGCGGGCCGAGTCTCGAACGCAGCGAGGGCGGTGCGGCGCACGGCCAGCACCGGCCCGATGTAATCCACCCCCAAGAGCAGGACCGGGTCGAAGGCCGGACGCAGCAGGGGCAGCACTGGGCCGCCAGCCTCGAATTGGACGAGGGCGTCCCCGTAGAGGGCCTGGAGGGACGGGTCGGCGAAGGCTGCGACGATCCGGGCCTGCGCACCCTCCACCAGCCTATGGCCGGGAGGGCAGAGCAGGTGGATGCCGGCGTCGCTCCAGCCGGCCGCGGCTGCGGGAAACCGGTCGAGGATCTCCGATGGCAAGGTCAGGCGATGGTCGATGCCGACGAGGGCGGCGAGGGACTGGCGCGCCCGCAGGCGTTTTCCGCTGAGACGCGCGCGCAGGATCGCGAACGCCCGCCCCGGATGGCGCAGCATCTGCCGCAAGGCAGGGCCGAGACGGCGCGGGTGCGATGAACGGGCAAAGCGCAGCGCGTCGAGGGACTCGTCCCGCTCCACTATTCCAGGTCCTCGCCGAAGGTCGTGAGCGACAGGGCCGGGTGATAGAACGGATCGTGGCGGATCGCGTCGCGCCAGCGGGCGGAGAAGCGCTCCGCCTCGGCCTCGAACCGGGCGCGGGCCGCGCCGACCGACGGGCCACGGCTCACGGATTCGAGGTGGGCCAGGGTGGCCGCGGGCGTCCACACCGTCTTGAAGCCGGCCGCCCCCAGCCGCAGGCAGAAGTCCACGTCGTTGAAGTCGATGGGGAAGGCCTGCGCGTCGAACCCGCCGACCGCATCGTACTTTGCGCGCGTCACGGCGAGGCACGCGGCGGTGACGGCCGAGACCTCGTGGGCGACGCGCAACTGCCCGAGATGTCCCGGCGTGTCGCCCGGCCGGCGGCGCAGGATGTGGCCGGCCCGGCCCCCTAAGCCGACCACGACGCCCGCGTGCTGGAGCGTGCCGTTGCCGTAGAGAAGCTTGGCGCCGACCGCGCCGACCTCCGGCCGGCAGGCCTGCCGCACCATCGCCTCCAGCCAGCCGGGCTCCAGCACGGCCACGTCGTTGTTGAGCAGCACGACCACCGCGCCCGTGCCGGCGGCGACGCCCGCGTTGACCATGGCCGAGAAGTTGAAGGCCTCCGGATAGGACACGATCTTTACGCGCGGATCGGCGCGCAGGTCCTCGTAATGGGCGAGCACGCCAGGGTCGGTCGAGCCGTTGTCGACGATGACGAGTTCGATCGCCGGATAGGCGGTCTCGTGCAGCACGCCCCGGCAGACCGGCGCGATCAGGTCGAGGCGGTCGCGCGAGGGGATGACGATGCTCACGAGCGGGGCCGGCTGCGGCAGGGGCCAGAGCAGGTCGGCGACGCCACCCCGCAGCACGGCCTTGGCCGGGGAACCGACGGCGGCCAGATGCGCCCCGAGGGCCGCAATGCGGGTCTGCGCGTCCGGCTCTGCCGCGACCGTGCGCGCCAGGACGCGCGGGACGTGGCGGGGCCGTTCGCAGGCCGAGGCTGCGGCAAGAGCGAGGGCGAGGGAAAAGTCGGCGATGGCGCCGGCCGGCCGCTTGGGCAGCCGGGACAGGAGGCTCCGGGTCAGGAGCTGCGGGCGGCCCTGGTAGCCCTGCGCCATGGCGAAGTCCGGGCTCCAGTCCGGCTTGAGCCGCGGGGTGCCGTCCGCGCCGATCTCGTCGGCGTAGACGAGGTCCGCGTCGGCCGCGGCGGTCGCGAGCAGCGCTAGGGCGTCACCCGCCAGGGCGTCGCCCGGCTCCAGCAGGCAGACGGCGTCGGCGCCGGACAGGAGATCGGTCAGGGAGTGGTCCGGGTCCCAGGTCGCGTGCGACACGCGCGCGTCCAGGGAGACGGCCTCGGCGGGGACGCCGCCCTCCCAGGCGACAAGGGCCTGCCAGTCCCGGTGGGTCTGCCCGACGAGGCTCGCCATCGTGTCGGCGAGACCGCCCGTCCGACCGGCCCGCACCGGCACGAGCACCGTCACGGGCATCGTCGCGTGCAGCGTGGCCCCGCCGCCCGCTCGCGCCGCAGCCCATTCGGGGTAACGGGTCAGCGGCGTGACCGCGCAGGCCCCGCGCAGGATGTCCCGGTAGCGGCGCCCGTCGCCGCGGGCGCGCTCGTAGAGGGCCGAGACGCAGCGCCATGGGCGCCGGGCGAGGCATTCCAGCAGGACATCGGCGTGGCTGCGCAGGCCGACGCCCTCCAGCACGAGGCCGGGACCGGCGGCCAGGCGCAGCTCGCGCGCATCCCCGGGCACGAGGCCGAGCCATTGCGCCCGCCCCTGCCCGGCACCCGGCAGGACGAAGTCCTGGGTCTGGCCGCCCGTCCGCAGGATGCGCAGGACCGGCCGCTCGGGGGGCATGGTGGGATCGCAGCGGAACCGCAGCACGATCCATGCGCCGCGCCCGTCCTCGGACAACACGAGGCGGCGGTCGAAGACCGGATCGTCTACGGGCTCCAGGCGGAAGGCCGTCTCGCGGCCGGGTCGAACGCCCCGATGCGCCGGCGGCGGGGTCAGGTGGGTGACGCCGGGAACGACCGCGTCACTGCGCGGCACCGGGCTCGCCGCCCTCGGGGGCCGTGGTGGCGACGGGAGGCTTGCGGCGCGGCTTCGGCTTGCCGGCCTTGGCACCGCCGCCGCCGAGCCCGACCTCGATCTCGTAATCGGCCGCCAGCGCCGGCGGCACGATCAGCCCGTCCTCGACCATCGTGGCGAAGCCCTGCGCCTGGCCGGACTCGATCACGACGGTGAAGCGCTTGGCGCGGGAGGTGACGACCTTGTCGCCGTTCTTGATCGCGATGGAGAGCGGCACCTCGAACCGGCCCGGGGAACCACCCGGGCCCAGCAGCACGCGGGCCTCGACGCCGACCTTGACCGAGACCGAGCCGTCCTGGAGCCGGGAGCATTCCCGCGCGATCTGCCCGAAGGTGGTCTGGGAACGCACGCCGCCGGCCCCGCCCTGGGCCTGGATGGCGGCCCGGCCCTCGGCCACGTCGACGGTCGGGCAATAGGCGGCCTCGGTCTCCTTCGGCTGCGAGGGGGGCACGGTGGTGCCGCCGTATTTCAGCAGGTTGGAGAAGATGTTGCCCTCCTCCGCGCACGCGCCGCCGGCACCGAGCATGCCGGCAACGACCAATCCGCACACAGCCCATCGTCCGATCATCGCGCGATCCCGAAGAACCTACTTGAGACTGTCGAAGCCTGCCGCAAACCCCTTCATCGACAGCGGGATTCCGACGCCCTCCTCCGGGGTCTGGAACACGATGAAGGTCGCCTGCGTGCCGGCCTTGAACTGCTTGATCAGGCCGTCGTCCATGACGACCTCAGCGACGCAGCCGGTGGTCAGGCAGCGCACGAAGCCGGCGCGGCCGACGTCGGTCTGGTCGATCTTCAGGCCGAGCCCCGAGGGGAGCAGGACGCCCAGCGGCGCCACCACCCGCAGCAGGTAGCCGCGGTTGTCGGCCGTCTTCAGGACGATCACCACCAGAGTCAGGTTCGGCCGGTCCTCGGCCGCGAGATACTGCACCAGGGCGCATTGCTCCGCCTTGGCGCCGGCCGGCGTCTCGCAGCGCAGTTGCCAGTCCTCGAAGGTCTTGCGCACCATCCCCTGCGCCTGCGCGGGAGCGGAGCCGAGGGCCGCGAGCGCGAACAGGGCGAGCGCCGCAACCCGGCGCCGGACAGGATCGAGCCTCACGGGCAGCCGCACCAATCATTCCTTCCGGAGCGGGCCCCGCCCCTGGACGGGCGGGCGCCGAAAAACCGAGCCGTTCCGACCATGCGGGGCCCCGCACTGTCAAGCGACCGGCACGGGCTCATTGTTGCCATATTGCGCTATCGCAAGCCTTCGCCACGCCGTAAGCAGGCTGGCAAGGGGACATCATCAGGCACGCGGCATGAAATCCGTTGGTCGCGCATCGAATTCCCGCAGCACGGCTGGTCCGGCCGGCGCGGAATCGAGGCCCGGACATCGGCCGCGTTTCGTCTCGCACAGGAAACCTGACGCCATGCGTTCGCTCGCCCTGACGGCCCTCCTCCTCGGCGCCGGCCTCACCCATGCGAGCGCGCAGCCGCTGCCGGTCGGCGAGACCACCTACATCGAGCGCTCCCTGAACCGGGACGGCCTGCTCACGGTCGAGCACCCGCCGGTGGCGCGCAACCCCTACGGCCGCCGCAACGGCAACGATGCGGCCATCGCGGGCTTCTGCCGGGACGGCGGCTACGTCCGCCGCCGCGACGCCTTCGGCCAGCCCACGATCGTGCGCCAGCGCGAACTCTGCGACAGCGTCGCGCCGCGCACCCTGGCGCCGGGCGAGATCGACCCGCGTCCGACCTGGCCGGCCGAGCGCGTCCTGCGCGAGCCGGTGCTGCGCTCGAAGGGCTGAGGTCGCTTCGGCTCAGCCGTAGCGGTGCAGGGCGGCGCCGTTGCGCTTGAGCCAGGCTTCCGCCTCGTCCACGTTCGGGCAGAGGTCGCCGACCAGGGTCCAGAACCGGTTGGAGTGGTTCATCTCGCGCAGGTGCGCCATCTCGTGCGCGACGAGGTAGTCGAGCACCAGGGGCGGCGCCAGGATCAGGCGCCAGGAGAAGTTCAGCTCGCCCCGCGCCGTGCAGGAGCCCCAGCGGCTGCGCGTGTCGCGCACGGTGATGCGCTTCGGGCCCTGCCCCAGGGCCGCGGTGTAGCGCTCCACCGAGACGAGGAGGTCGCGGCGTGCCTCCAGGCTCAGGTAGTCGCGCACCCGGCGCGCGACGTGGGCCTCCCCGCAGGACACGGAGATCGCCGGATCGGGTGAGGCCGGCTCGACGCGCGTCGCACCGCTGGATGAGGCCCGGTGCACGATCCGGTGCGGCACGCCGCGCAGTGGCAGCACGGCGTCCGGCGCGAACGTCACCCGCTCCGGCACCCGCGCCAGCCGGGCCGCGATCCAGCCGCCATGGCTCGTGGCGAAGCGCTGCGCGGTGCTGATCGCGGTCCGCTGCGGCAGGGTGATAACGACCTCGCCGGTCGCGGCCGAGACCCGCAGCGTCAGCCGCCGCGCGGTCGGGCGCCGCCGCACGGCGATGCGGAAGGTCTCACCGTCATGGCCGATCTCGAGATGGTCCGGGTCGGGTCGTCGCAGGAGCGCGATGGGCATGCCGCCAGTCTAACCCCGCCGCGCGACGGCCTCCAGGCTCAGGCATGCCTCATCGCGTGAAAATATCCGCGCCGATGCGTCCGGTGCGGCGGCTCACGCGGTCAGCCCACCTGCCGCAGATACGGCACGCCGGCGGCCGGCAATGCCTGCATCTCGCGGATGAAGGCGCCGATGCGGGGCGCGATGATCGAGCGGTAGCGCGAGCCGTTGAAGACGCCGTAATGCCCGACGCCCTCCTGCAGGTGGTAGGCCTTGCGCGCGTCGGGCAGGTTCGGCGTGAGATCGAGGGCGGCCAGGGTCTGGCCGACGCCGGAGATGTCGTCGTTCTCGCCCTCGACCGCGAGGATGGCGCAGCGCCGGATCGCGGAGAGGTCGACCGGCTCGCCGCGGTGGCGCATCTCGCCCTTCGGCAGGGCGTGGTTGACGAACACCGTCTCGACGGTCTGGAGGTAATACTCCGCCGTCAGGTCCATGACGGCGAGATACTCGTCATAGAAGTCCCGGTGCTTCTCGGCCGAATCGCCGTCCCCGGTCACGAGGTGCTCGAACATGTCCGAATGGGCGTCGACGTGCCGGTCAAGGTTCATCGACATGAAGCCCGACAGCTGGAGGAAGCCCGGATAGACCCGGCGCCACGCCCCCGGATAGATCGGCGGCACGAGGCTGATGGTGTTCTTCTCGAACCAGGCCTGTCCCCGCTCCTGCGCGAGGCAGTTCACGGCCGTGGGCGAGCGCCGCGTGTCGATCGGGCCGCCCATCAGGGTCATCGAGACCGGGACGTTCGGGCTGCCCTGCGCTTCCATCACCGCGACGGCGGCCAGCACCGGCACGGAGGGCTGGCACACGGCCATCAGGTGCAGGTCCGGCCCGAGGTCGCGAAAGAGGTCCTTGAGGTAGTCGACATAGGTGTCGAGGTCGAAGCGGCCTTCCGTCATCGGCACCATGCGGGCGTCCGACCAGTCGGTGATGAAGACCTGATGGTTCGGCAGCATGGCCTCGACGGTGCCGCGCAGCAGGGTCGCGTAGTGGCCCGACATCGGCGCGACGAGGAGGAGCTTGGGCTGTGGCTCGGCGGGCTGGCGCAGGAAACCCCGGTCGAAGGTGATGACGCGGCAGAACGGGCGCTCCCACACCACGCGCTCGGTCACGGGAACGGTCACGCCGTCCACGATCGTCTCGCTCAGACCGAAGGCGGGCTTGCCGTAGCGGCGGGTGACGCGCTCGAACATCTCGCAGCCGGCCGCCATCGATCGGGCATAGGGCGAGTAGGCCAGGGGGTTGGTGGGATTCTGGAGGCTGTGCCGCGTCATGTCGGCGGCCAGACGCGCGGGGCCCATCATGAGCCGTGCACTCTCATACCAGATGTAGGCCAAATCCATCCCGAGCGTCCTTGCCTGCACCGGTTCAACCCGCGCATTCACGGAAGCAGGAAACCGTCCCTCCATTGGGAATGTTCCAACCTGAACCTTTCCCGAACGGCCCGCCTGTCACGCAAGACAGGCTCCCGCGGCCCGTCGGCCCTGCCATCCGGGGCCGAGCGCCCTATCGTTTCCGGTGATGCCCGATAGCGATCCGAACGGCCTCGTCCGCGCCGCGCGCCACCTGAGGCTCGACACCTTCGTGCGGCTGCGCTGGCTCGCGATCACCGGCCAGAGCGCGGCGGTGGTGGGCGCGCAGTTCGGCCTCGGGCTGGCGCTGCCCTTCGGCTGGTGCTTCCTGGTGATCGCGGCCTCGTCCTGGCTGAACCTGGCGCTGCGCATCCGCTTCCCGGCGAGTTATCGCTTGAGCGACGATTCGGCCGCCCTGCTGCTGGCCTTCGACATCATCCAGCTCGCGGCCCTGCTGTTCCTGACCGGCGGCCTGCAGAACCCGTTCTCCCTGCTCTTCCTCGCCCCGGTGCTGATCTCGGCCACCGCCCTGCCCCCGGAGCGGACCCTGGCGCTGGGGCTGCTGGCGGTCGGCCTCGCCACGCTGCTGGCCCTGCTGCACCGGCCGCTGCCGTGGTTCTCGGACGGGCGCATCGAACTGCCCTTCCTCTACGTCTCCGGCGTCTGGACCGCGATCCTGCTCGGCACGGCCTTCACCGGCGTCTACGCGTGGCGGGTCTCGGAGGAGACGCGCCAGCTCGCCCAGGCGCTGGCGGCGACCGAACTCGTGCTCGCCCGCGAGCAGCACCTGTCGCAACTCGACGGGCTCGCCGCCGCCGCAGCCCACGAACTCGGCACGCCGCTGGGCACGATCATGCTCGTGACCAAGGAGCTGATCCGCCAGCTCGGGCCGACCGCGTCCCCCGCGGTGGCCGACGACCTCAACCTCCTGCGCGAGCAGGTCGACCGCTGCCGGGGCATCCTCTCGAAGCTGACCTCGCTCGACGGCGACGGCGCCGGCTTCCTCGAGACGGTCAGCTTCAGCCACCTCGTCGAGGAACTGGTGGCGCCGCAGCGGGCGCTCGGCATCCTGCTCGCCGTCACCAGCCAGGGGGACGGCCCGGAACCGGCCTGCCGGCGCAACGCCGGGGTGATGTTCGGGCTCGCCAACATCCTCGACAACGCTGTGGACTTCGCCGACGCGCGGGTCGTGGTCGAGGCGCGCTGGACCCTCGACCGGGTCTGGCTGGAGATCCGCGACGACGGGCCCGGCTTCACCAGCGAGGTGCTGCTGCGCGCGGGGGAGCCCTACGTCACGACCCGCAACACCGAGCGGAGCCAGGGCGGCGACACGGTGGGGGCCGGCCTCGGCCTCGGCCTGTTCATCGCCAAGACGCTGATCGAGCGCTCCGGCGCACAGCTCACCCTGTCGAACGCCGCCGGCCTCGGGGCCGTGGTACGGGTGTCCTGGGCTCGTCACATCTTCGAGAGGGGCGCGGCGCCACGACATTCTCCGGAACTCGGTACGCTTCCGGCCCTGCCCTCGGTCGATCCCGCGCCTATATAAGGTGCTGACACGGCAGGCCGAAATTGAAGGAGCGTCCATGTTGACGCACATCGAAACCGCAGCGCCCTCCACCGAGAGCATCCACCTGGACGAGGGCGATCCGCTGGCGGCCTTCGCCGACCGCAGCCTCGTCATCGTGGACGACGACAAGCCGTTCTCGACGCGCCTCGCCCGCGCGATGGAGGGCCGCGGCTACGCCGTGCAGGTCGCCGAGAGCGTGGCCGAGGGCGTCTCCGCGGTCGACGCCCGCGCCCCGGCCTTCGCCGTGATCGACATGCGTCTGGGCGACGGCAACGGCCTCGACGTGATCGCCCGCCTGAAGGAACGCCGGCCCGAAGCCCGCGGCGTCATCCTCACCGGCTACGGCAACATCGCGACCGCGGTCACGGCGGTGAAGCTCGGCGCGTTCGACTATCTCGCCAAGCCCGCCGACGCTGACGAGATCCACGGGACGCTGATGGCGCAGCCGGGCGAGCGTGCCGACCCGCCAGAGAACCCGATGTCGGCCGACCGCGTCCGCTGGGAGCACATCCAGCGGGTCTACGAGTTGTGCAGCCGCAACGTCAGCGAGACGGCGCGCCGCCTCAACATGCATCGGCGCACCCTCCAGCGCATCCTGGCCAAGCGCGCCCCGCGCTGATCCGCGGGGCGGCCCGCCGGGCGCAGGCAGCGATGCTTCGCTGTTGCGTCCCGGCAGGCAATCGCGCTAGCAGGCGGGAAACCCGGCTGCCGGTCGATCCGGCATGCCCTGGAGGCCCGATCCGTTGAATACCCGCAACCTGATCACGATCCTGAGCATGATGGTGCTGGTCGGGACGGAGGTCTTTGCCGTCGCCATCGCCGCAGGATGGGCGCTGGCGGGCCTGTTCGATCTCGGCGACCACGTCGGGCACGTCCTCATGGGCGTGTTCAGCCTGTTCGCCGCCTGGATCATGCTTCAGCTCTGGCGCCGGGCCGTCAGCATCGAACCCCTCCGGACGATGCCGACGACCGGCAGGCGCTGAGGTCCACCGCCTCCGGACGGGCCGCTTTCCTCCGCTCTGGACGCATGGATGAACGTCGGGCGGGCCGAGGCGCATGACTATCGCGATCGGCTGCTTGAAACGCGTTCGACATCGGCTCAGCGGTTCGGTTAGAACCGCGGGGACGACCCGTACATCGACGCCGTGTGCGCCTGTCCTGCCCAGTCCACCTGTGAGTCCCGGATCATGAAAGCCCGCATCATCGTCACCCTGAAGACCGGTGTGCTGGACCCTCAGGGCAAGGCGATCGAGGCTGCCCTCAAGTCCTTCGGGATCGACGGTGTCGAGGGTGTCCGCCAGGGCAAGGTGTTCGACGTCGAAGTCGCCAGTCCCGATGCGGCCACCGCCGAGGCGGCGCTGAAGTCCGCCTGCGAGAAGCTGCTGGCGAACACGGTCGTCGAGAACTACGCGATCGAGATCGCGTGATGCGCGCGGCCGTCGTCGTCTTCCCCGGGTCCAACCGCGACGCGGACGTGATCCGTGCCTTGCGCCTCGCGGGCGCAGAGGTCGCGAGCGTCTGGCACGCCGACACCGCCCTGCCGGCGGGGACCGATCTCGCCGTCCTGCCGGGGGGCTTCTCCTACGGCGACTACCTGCGCTGCGGGGCCATCGCCGGGCGCGCGCCCGCGATGGATGCCGTCCGGGCCCATGCGGGCCGGGGGGGCCTCGTGCTCGGCATCTGCAACGGCTTCCAGATCCTGTGCGAATCGGGCCTGCTGCCGGGTGTGCTGATGCGCAACGTCGACCGCCGCTTCATCTGCCATCGGCAGACCCTGCGGGTGGAGCGCACCGATACGCGCTTCACCAGCGCCTACGCCCGGGGCCAGGTCATCGATGTCTGCGTCGCGCACGGCGAGGGCAACTACTTCGCCGATCCCGACACGGTGGCCCGGCTCGAGGGCGAGGATCGCGTGGCCTTCCGCTACTGCGACGCGGACGGCGCGGTCACGGCCGCCGCCAACCGCAACGGCTCCCTCAACGCCATCGCCGGGATCTACTCGGAGACCCGCAACGTCCTCGGGCTGATGCCGCACCCGGAGAACTTCGTCGAGGGCCTCGTCGGCGGCACCGACGGACGTGGGCTGTTCGACAGCCTCGCGGCTTGAACCGGGAACGGGGTTAACCGCGTATTAAGGTTTCCGGGGCATGAAGGGGGCAGTCCAGATGTCTGGATGTCGAGTGTGACTTCCGTCCACTCTGTTTGATGCCTCCCTGAACGACTCACCACAGCCGCCCTCACGGGCGGCTTTTTTTATGGGCGGGCGAGAGGTTCGCAAGACCAATCCTGGAAGCCTGTCATGGCGCGCGTCCCTTGTAACTTGCCCTC
>NZ_BPRB01000272.1 GCF_022179685.1 Methylobacterium trifolii | reverse complement strand
GCCGGATAAGCCTCTGTTCCGGAACGCGATTTCCCCTCCCCCTTGTGGGGAGGGGTCAGGGGTGGGGGTGGTTCACGATGAAGCGTATCGGTGCCTCCTGCGCCACCCTCACCTCCGGCTCCTCCCCACAAGGGGGAGGAGAGGCCCCGCGGTCAGGCTGTGGCTCATCCCTGAAAGCGATGTGTCAATCCACCAGCCCGCAGAGGCGGGATGGCGACGCGCGCACCGGGATTTACCCCGGATCGCAGTCCATCAGGACCCGTTCAGGCCCCTCAGGCCGCCAGCCCACGCTTCTTCAGCAGCGGGTCGATGCTGGGCAGGCGGCCGCGGAAGCGGGTGTAGGCCTCGCGCGGGTCGCGCAGGTTGCCCGCCCCGTAGACGTAGGTGCGCAGGCGCGCGGCCGTCTCCGGGTCGAAGATGTCGCCGGCCTCGCGGAAGGCGTCGAAGGCGTCGGCGTCGAGCACCTCCGACCAGAGGTAACTGTAGTAGCCTGCCGCATACCCGTCGCCCGAGAAGATGTGGGCGAAGTGGGGCGAGCGGTGCCGCATGTTGATCTCGGCCGGCATGGCGATGCGCCGGAGCGCGTCCGCCTCGAAGGCGAGCACGTCGAGGCCGCCCTCCCCTTCGGCCGAGAGGTGCAGGGTCATGTCGACGATGGCCGAGGCGGTGTACTCGATGGTGGAGAAGCCCTGATTGAAGGTTCGGGCGGCCAGAAGTTTCTTCAGCAGGGACTCGGGCATCGGCGCGCCGGTCTCGAAATGGCGGGCGTGCCGGCGCAGCACCTCGGGCTGCTCCAGCCAATGCTCGTAGAGCTGCGAGGGCAGTTCCACGAAGTCGCCCGAGACGGCGGTGCCGGAGAGCAGCGGGTAGGTCACGTCGGACAGGAGCCCGTGCAGGGCGTGGCCGAACTCGTGGAACAGGGTGCGCGCGTCGTCGAAGGACAGGAGCGGAGTCTCGCCGGCCGGGGCACGGGCGAAGTTCATCACGTTGACGATGACCGGCGTCACCGTGCCGTTGAGGCGCTCCTGCGAGCGGAAGGCGCTCATCCAGGCGCCGGAGCGCTTCGAGGCGCGGGCGAAATAGTCGCCCAGGAACAGGCCGACCTCCGAGCCGTCGGCGTTGCCCACCCGCCAGACCCGCACGTCCGGGTGGTAGCGCGGCGCCTCGGCCAGTTCCGCGAAGGTCAGGCCGAACAGGCGCGAGGCCGTGTCGAAGGCGGCCTGGATCACGCCGTCCAGCGGCAGGTAGGCCTTGATCTCGCCCTCGTCGAGGTCGTGCTCGGCCCGCCGCAGCTTCTCCGCATAGTGGCGCCAGTCGTGGGCCTGGAGCGCGAAGTTGCCGCCTTCCGCCTGAACCAGGGCCTGGAGCCGGTCGCGCTCGGCTGCCGCCTGCCGGTGGGCCGGGGTCCAGACGTCGCGCAGCAGGTCCATCGCCGCGTCCGGGGTGGCAGCCATGGTGTCGTCGAGCTTGAAGTGGGCGAAGCTCGCAAATCCCAGGAGCCGCGCCCGCTCGGCCCGCAGGGCCACGATCTCGGCGATGAGTCCGCGGTTGTCGGTGGCGCCCCCGTTCTCTCCGCGCCGAATCCAGGCCTCGTAGGCTCGCTCGCGCAGGTCCCGCCGCGTCGAGAACACCAGGAACGGCTCGATCAGCGAGCGCGACAGGGTGATGACGTGGGTGTGGGCCCCGCCCCGCTCCCGCGCGGCGTCTGCCGCGGCCGCCCGCAGGAAGCCGGGCAGGCCGGCCAGGTCGTCCTCGCCTGAAAGCGGCAGCATGAAGCCGCTCTCGTCGGCGAGCAGGTTCTGGCTGAACTGCGTGCCGAGTTCCGACATCCGGGCCGCGATCTCGGCCATGCGCAGCTTGGCCTGCGGGTCGAGGTCGGCGCCCGCCCTGCGGAAACGGGTGCGGTAGCGGTCGAGCACCCGCCGCTCCTCCGGCCCGAGACCGTCCGCCTCGGCGTCGACGGCGGAGATGCGCGCCCACAGGGCCGGGTTGAGGTAGATCGCGCTGCCGTGGCGGGCGAGCCGCGGGCCGATCGTGCGCTCCACGGCCTGGAGGTCCGGGTTCGTGTGGCTGCCGGTCAGGTTGTAGAACACGCCCGCCACACGATCGAGGGCGAGGCCCGCCCGCTCCATCGCGGCGACCGTGTTGGCGAAGCCGGCCGGTGCCGGGTCGTTGGCGATGGCCGCGATCTCGGCGTCGTGGGCCGAGAGCGCCGCCTCGAAGGCCGGCATGTAGTGCTCGGGCCGGATGCGCTCGAAGGGTGGCAGCGCGTGGGGCGTGCTCCAGGCGGCTTCCGCGAAGGGGTTGTCGGCGGGCAGGGCGTCGAGCCCGGCGTCGATCGTGGCGCTCATTCCGGTCCTTGATGCGTTGTCGGGGTCCGGCGTCGAGATGGGGTCGACTGAGGCCCCCCGAAAGGCGTTCCTGGGACGAGGTCTACCATGGGGTGGTGGCGCCCCCGCAAGCCGCGAAGGCCGCCGGGCGTTGCCCACATGGCCTTGCCGAACGGCGCGGACCCCGTGATCGTGGCGCCCGCACCGGGTGCCGGGCGCCGCGGTGAAGGGCAGGAAACCATGCGTCTGCGTCGGACGAAGAACAGCCTGCCCGCGGCAAGCGGGCTCGCCCTCCTCCTGGCCCTGGGCGGTGCGCCGGCCACGCCGCGTGAGGACCGACCTCCGGAGGCCACGGTCCCCTTGCCGCCCGCGCGGCCCGAAGAACTCAAGCCGGCCCCTGCCCCGGGCCAGCCGTTGCAGGGCGCGCCCACACCCCCGGAGCGCCCGCCCGAACTGACGCCCGCCCCCTCGGCCGAGGCCCAGAAGCCCGAAGAGGCCCAAAAACCCGAGATGCCGGTGCCGCCGCCGACGCCGCCTGCCCGCCCACCCGAACTGTCGGGCGAGGCGGCGCTCGCCCTCAAGGTGGCGCCCCCCGACGACACCGCCTGCCGGGTGCGGCTCAAGCGCCTCGGCGTCGCCTTCGAGCCGTTGCCGCCGCTCTCCAGCGGCCAGTGCGGCGCGCCCCTGCCCCTGAAGCTGACGGCGCTGGCCGACGGGGTGGCGCTGCCGCAGCCGGCGATCCTGGTTTGCACCGCCGCGGAGGCCCTGGCGCGCTGGGCCACCGAGGTCCAGGTCGCGGCCGAGCGGGAGCTGAAGACGCCCGTCACGGGGATCGAGATCGGCACCTCCTACGAGTGCCGGGGCCAGAACCACGACGTGGAGGCCAAGCTCAGCGAGCACGCCTTCGCCAACGGGGTCGACGTGATGGGTTTTGCCCTCGCTGGGCGGCCCTCGATCCCGGTGAAGGCGATGCCGGAGGGCACCCCCGAGGGGCGCTTCCTCGACGACGCCCGCGCGAGGTCCTGCGGCTTCTTCCGCACCGTGCTCGGGCCCGGCTCGAACGCGGCCCACGCCAACCACTTCCACCTGGACGAGCGCGAGCGCAGCGGCGGCCACCGGCTCTGCCAATAGGGCGTGGCCCGCCGGAACGCGAAGGCGGGCCAGAGGCTTATTGAGCGCAGGGGCCGGACCGGCCCC
Organism: Methylobacterium trifolii; assembly: GCF_022179685.1. Classification (GTDB taxonomy): domain Bacteria; phylum Pseudomonadota; class Alphaproteobacteria; order Rhizobiales; family Beijerinckiaceae; genus Methylobacterium; species Methylobacterium trifolii. The sequence goes on along the minus strand of NZ_BPRB01000272.1, from coordinate 4,856 downwards.
AGAGGCTGAAGGCCGTCATGGCGCGTAGGTTTTCGATGCGGGCGGGCTCGGCTCTCCTCGCCCTGCTCTGGCTCGGCGGCGCGGGGCTGGCAGCCAAGGAATCGCCGGCCAAGGAGCCGGGCAAGGGTTCTGACAGGAAGGCGGAGGCGGCGCCCGCGGCCCTCACGGCCGAGGCGATCAACGGCGCGAGCCTCGACCCGGACGGCAAGCCCAAGCCCGAGGCAGCCGCCTCGCGCAAGAGGGGCGGCAAGCAGGCAGAAGCGCGCCCGGACCCGCTGCGGATCAAGGTCCAGGTCCTGCTCGACCGGGCCCGGTTCTCCCCCGGGGCGATCGACGGGCACGACGGCGACAATCTCAAGGGGGCACTCGCAGCCTTTTCCGCGGCGCGGGGGTTGCCGCCGGGCAAGGGGCTGAGCCCGGAACTGGTCCGTGCGCTCCAGGAGGCCGACGCGGCGCCGGTTGTGACCGATTACACCATCACCGAGGCTGACGCCGCCGGGCCCTACGTCGAAAAAATTTCGGCCAAGATGGAGGAGCAGGCCGATCTCGAGAGCCTGGGCTACACCAACGCCCGCGAGATGCTGGCCGAGCGCTTCCACATGAGCCGCGACCTCCTCTCCGCCCTCAACCCGGACAAGCCCCTGGACAAGGCCGGCACAGTGATCCTGGTGGCCGCCGTGACCCCTATGGGCACGGACAAGCCGACCGCCAAGGATCTGCCGCGGGAGCCCAAGGTCCAGCGCATCGAGGTCGACAAGGGGAGCCGCGACCTGCGCGCCTTCGACCGAGACGGCAAGCTCGTCGCCTATTACCCCGCCTCGATCGGCAGCGGCGAGAAGCCGGCGCCCAGCGGCGACACCAAGGTCACGAGCGTCGCCTTCGAGCCGACCTACACCTACAACCCGAAATACGCCTTCAAGGGCGTCAAGAGCCGGGAGAAGTTCTCGATCAAGGGTGGCCCGAACAACCCGGTCGGCCTCGTCTGGATCGACCTTGCCATCCCGAGCTACGGCATCCACGGCACGCCCGAGCCCGAGAAGGTCGGCAAGACCGAATCCCACGGTTGCATCCGCCTGACCAACTGGGCCGTGCGCGAACTGGCGATGCACGTGTCGCGCGGGGCGAAGGTGACGTTCAAGGACGAGTGAGCCGCCGCGCTGCGGGCATCCAAGCTTGGCAGATGCACGGTTGCCGCATCGGGCCGGAAAAATGTATCGCCTCGTAACATTGCGACGCCACGCCTTCGGCTGCACCCCGCTCGCGTGCTTGACACGCCTGGGTTTACGGGCGACGCCTCAGAAGTCCCGCGGGCCTTCGACAGGCCGCTGCGGGGCGTAGTTCCGGGCGGCGGGCCGCACCGGACACGACGCTCCGCGACGGGGCCAAGCCGCATGGCAGCGCTCCCGGCGACGGAGCGGATTCTGAAGGGAAGACAGCCCGGCGTGACTGCGGAAACCAACGACGATGTCCTCACCGGCATCCGCGTGCTCGTCGTCGAGGACGAGGCCGCGATCTCGATGCTGCTCGAGGACATGCTGCTCGATTTCGGCTGCACCGTGGTCGGTCCGGCCGCGCGCCTCTCGACGGCCCTGGAGATGGCCGAGGCCGAGACCTACACGGTCGCGATCCTCGACGTGAACGTGGCCGGCGAGCCGATCTACCCGGTGGCCGAGGCCATCGCCCGCCGCGGCCTGCCGCTGGTCTTCTCCACCGGCTACGGGGGGGCGGGTATCCGCGAGCCGTTCCGCGACCGCCCGGTGGTGCAGAAGCCCTTCAGCCAGGCCGACCTCAAGCGCACCCTGACCGGCGCCGTGAAGGCCGCCCAGGGCTGACTCCCTACAACCCCTCGATCGGGAACGCGTTGGGCAGGTGGACCGGCCAGCCGCGCGCGCCGAGGAAGACCGCGTCCGCCCGTAGGGTCAGGCCGGCCGCGAAGGGGTTGCGCGAGACCCAGGCCCGCACCGCCCGCGAGAAGCGCCGCCGCTTGTCCGCGCCGATGGCCTCCTGTGCCTCGGACAGCCGCGCGCGGGCCTTGACCTCGACGAAGGCCACGGTGGCGCCGCGGCGCACGATCAGGTCGATCTCGCCGCCGTTCAGGCTGACCCGGACCGCGAGCGGCCGGTAACCCTTCAGCATCAGGGCAGCCAGCGCCAGCCACTCGGCCCGGCGCCCGCGCAGATACGTGGCGCGCCGCCGCGCCGCGGTGCCGGGTTCAAGCCGCGCCATCGTCCTGCCGGGTGAGGGCCAGCGCGCGGGCATAGACCAGGCGGCGCGGCTGGCCGGTCTCGTCGGAGACGAGGCTGGCCGCGTCCTTGATCGAGTGGCGGGCGAGCGCCGCGCGCAGGGCCGCGTCGAGGCCGGCATCCTGCTCCTCGGTCCGCTCGGTCTCGGGGGCGGCGCCGATCACCACCACGATCTCGCCCCTGGGCGCGCCCTCCGCCGCGAACTCCGCGCTGAGGGAGCCGAGCGTGCCGCGCCGGATTGTCTCGAAGAACTTGGTCAGCTCCCGCGTCACGGCGGCCGGGCGCTCGGGCCCCAGCACCTCGGCGGCGTCGGTCAGCATCTCGGGCAGGCGGTGGGGGGATTCGAACAGCACCAGCGTGCCCGGCACCGAGCCGAGGGCGGAGAGCCGGTTGCGGCGGGCACCCGCCTTCTGCGGCAGGAAGCCCTCGAAGAAGAACCGGTCGGTCGGCAGGCCGGCGGCCACCACCGCCGTCATCACGGCGGAAGGGCCGGGGATGGGCGTGACCGCGATGCCCGCCTGGATCGCCGCCTGGACCAGCTTGAAGCCGGGGTCCGAGACCAGGGGCGTGCCCGCGTCCGAGACCAGGGCCAGGGCCTCGCCGGCGAGCATCCGTGCCACCATCCGCTCGCGCACAGCCGCGTTCGAGTGCTCGTGATAGGCGAGCAGCGGCGTGGTGATGCCGTAATGCATCAGCAGCGTGCGGGTGACGCGGGTATCCTCGGCCAGCACCGCGTCGGCGGCGGCCAGCGTCGCCAGCGCCCGGATGGTCACATCCCGCAGGTTGCCGATCGGCGTCGCCACCACGTGCAGGCCCGGCGCCAGGGGCTCGGCCTCGCTGGCGAGCCCGAAGGCGGTGAAGGTCGCCACGCGGGCAGTGGGGCGGGGCGGCGTGTCGAATCGCTGGGTCATCGCCGGCGACCTTGGCATGACGACCTTTGCGCGGCGACGGGGCCGCCGGAATTTCGCAAGGTGGGCAGGGCAATCGCTCGAAGTCGCCCCGGCGACTTCAGGGCGCGAAGAGCGCCCCGCGGAGCGGGTTTTTCGGGACGACTGTCCCGGAAAACACAGAGCGAAGCGAAAGCCTGAGCCCGCGGATGCGGGCGCCGGCGACTGAGGCCGAGAAAAAAGCCTGGGCAAGCGCTTACAAGCGATTGCCCAGGCAAGTCGCGGTGCGGCGCGTTTACTTTTCCGGTGCAGACTTTAAGCCTGCATCGTTCCGGCCGAAGGAGACCTGCGATGGCGCCCCTGACGCGCTCGCGAGCCCGCATCGCGCGGGCCGGCGCCGCTGCCGCTATGCTCGGCCCGCTCCTCGTGGCGCTGGGTGCCTGCGTCGGCGGACCAGATGCGCCCCGCGCGGTCCGCAACGCCCCCCCGCCCCAGGCGGACCTCGCTCCGCCGGTCGACCCCGCTCCCGGAGGACCGGTGTCCGCAGGCTCCGCCGGCACGAAGATCGGCAACGGCCCGGTCAAGCTCGCCCTGGTGCTGCCACTGACCGGCCAGGGCGCGGTCTTGGGCGCGGCGATGCGCAACGCGGCCGAACTCGCCTACGACGAGTCGCAGGCCCCCGACCTCCAGATCCTGGTCAAGGACGACCGTGGGGCTCCAGACGGCGCCCGCGAGGCCGCGCAGGCCGCCGTCTCCGAGGGTGCCGACATCCTGCTCGGGCCGCTGTTTGCCGCCAACGTCCAGGCCGCCGCGGTGCCCGCCCGCAACGCCGGAAAGCCGGTCGTCGCCTTCTCGACGGATGCGACGGTGGCCGCCCGCGGGATCTACCTCCTCAGCTTCCTGCCGCAGGCGGAGGTCGACCGGGTGGTCGAGGAGGCGGTCGCCGGCGGGCGCCGCTCCTTCGCCGCGCTCATCCCCGAGACCGCGTACGGCAACGCCGTCGAGGCCCAGTTCCGCGAGGCGGTCTCTCGCAAGGGCGCGCGGCTCGCCGGGATCGAGCGCTATCCGGCCGGCGCGCCGGGGCCAGCTATCGAGCGGTTGGCCGGCGTCATCACCGGGCCGGCTGCCCAGGCCGACACCCTGTTCATCCCCGAGACCGCGGACGGCCTGGCCGTCGTGGCCGGCGCCCTGACCAAGGCCGGCTTCTCGCCGGCCCGCGTCCGGCCGGTCGGCACCGCCCTGTGGAACGAGCCGCGCCTGTTCGCCCTGCCGGCCCTCCAGGGCGGGCGCTTCGCCGCCCCCGACCCGGCGGGCTTTTCCGCGTTCGCCAGTCGCTACCAAGCCCGCTTCGGGGCGAGCCCGCCGCGGGTGGCCGCACTCGCCTACGACGCCGTCTCCCTCTCGGTGGCGCTGAACCGCCAATACGGTTCGCAGCGCTTCGCCGAGGGCACCCTGACCAAGGCGGGCGGGTTCGCCGGCATCGACGGCACATTCCGCTTCCGCGCCGACGGCCTCACCGACCGCTCGCTCGCCGTCTACGAGATCCGCAACAACGGCGCGACGATCGTCGGCCCGGCTCCGCGGGCGCTGGCGAAGTCCGGGACCTGACCGGACCGCTCAGGCCGCCAGCGCCGCCACCACCGCGTTGAGTACCGGTGCGCCCCGTGGGGTGGCGGCGATGCGTCCATCGCCCAGGCGCGCCACGAGGCCGTCGCCGACGAGGGCC
>NZ_BPRB01000271.1 GCF_022179685.1 Methylobacterium trifolii | reverse complement strand
GGGGCCGCGGCTACGTGCTCCATGAAGGCGCTCCTGAGATGCGGGCTATGGCCGGGTAGGATCAGCCGTGATACTCCATAATGCCCATTCGGCAGGCGCCATGACAGCAGGCGCTAAAGGCGACGAAAAAATTGCTGGCGAGGGTCTGAACTAACGGCCCTGTCGGGGTTCATGGACGCAAAAACCAAGAGGCGTCCCATGAACGACATCGACTATGATCGCATCGCGGTCCTCCGTACTCGTCTCAATCAGGCCCGTGGCCCCGATCGTCGGCTCGGCTACGAGATCATCACCGTACTCCTTCCTGATACGCCGGAGGCGCAGAAGGCAAGCGACCTTCTGCAGCGTGATGACGTCGATACATCGATAGAGGCTGCAGATCTCGACCTCACCAATTCCGTAGATGTAGTCCTACGTTTTCTCGAACGGCGCGCGTTGACGGCTGACTGGGAGTTGTTCTGTAGAGCGACCCGGAACGGAGAAGAACCAGATCCAGCCGGGCCCTACACGGCGAATTTAATGCGAGGCATCTTCATGTATTCCGGCGGCGGTTGGACGGCGCCTAACTGCCTCTTCGATTTAGCCATTCAGGCGATTTGTGCAGGGGCAGATATGTACAATGAGGAGGACGTAATCCCCCTGTTTGCGTCACCTGATCCGAAGGATGCCGATCCCGTTGTGGATTGGTCCGATGACCTCAAGGACCAAACCCGCGAGGCCGTTGCCAACTTCTGGCCGCACATCGAAAAGTGGGGGAAGCTTCGCCTCAAGCATCTAAATGGTAGGTTCTCAACAATCGAAAGCTACGAACTAGATCGCGGTGTCATCCGCCTCGTTGATACAAAATCCAAGCTGTTTTCGGACTACAAAAATGTCGACGCCCTTATTAATGCTGGCTGGGCGGTCGATTAGATTTAATATAATCAAATGTAACTTTCTATGGAGTGGTCTATGTCAACAATTTATGCGCTTAAAGGTCCTTCAGAAAAGGCAAATCTTGTAGATGAAATCAGAAAATCTCTTGACGCTGGCGAAGGCCGGTTTGGCTGGAGCTATCTAGAGGAGGGTCATGATGACGTCGATTTGGAACGTATCGCTGCAAAAATTGAACAGTCCGGCCGCGACAGCCTAACTCCCCTAGAGATTGAGTGCAACCAAGCATTTCTTCTTGGTCTCGTTCCAGGCGATTGGGTAATTTACATCAACGTTCCGAGTTATGGGCGTTGCACAATGGCTCAAGTTACAAGAGGCTACTACTGGAAGCATACAGCACCTGACTTCAATCACCGTTTTGGAGTTGACCCAACCACGGTAAAGGAGTTCGACCGCAACGATGCCAGCGTGCAACCTGCACTTCGTGCGCGTCTCGTCCTTCAGGGGCGTTGGTGGCGGATCTACGCGCAGGACGAGTTCGAGTTTCTACGCGCAGCACTAGTATCTGGCATAACACCGCGACCCCGGACGCAGGCGACAAGTGCCGCTCTACTCGGACGCCAGATCGAGCCGCTTCTAATCGATATTACTCGGCGGATCCAACATACGCACCCAAACTACGATCTCGAAATTCTTCTTGAACAGGTATTCAAATTGATGCCAGGGGTCAGGAGGGTAACGCGCCAGGGAGGTGCCGGCGATCACGGCGCCGATTTAATTGTAGAATATGAGAGCGGTCTGCCAATTCCATCCCTTCAAAGTCAGCATACCTGCGTCGTGCAGGTAAAATCTTACACTGGTACGCACTGGGATCTGCAAGCAGTCGAAGATATTAAACGCGCTTTTGAGCACTATCCCATCGCGGACATGGGTCTGATAATCTCAACCGCCGATTTTGCGACTGAAGCATTCGATGCTGAGATCCAAAAACTCCGGCGTGAGACGGGCAAACGAGTTGAACTCCTTATCGGTCCCGACGTAGCTCGGATGATCCTTCGGTTCGGAGATGCTGCCTTCTTTGCCTCTAGTGTCGAGCAAGACAGCCAACTGAAATCTACGTTGATTTAGAATAATATAAATCTATAATATATTTAACTGCAAAGATGCCTCGAAAACGATAGCTAGAGGTGTCTTTGCAATCCTAGGATCGGAGATATATTTGACAAATATGTTATTAAGTCTGCTTACGTAGATTGTGCTATATGAAGCGGCTGGCGATATAATCAATAGGATTACATATTATTTAAAAAGACTGCTGATTACATAGTATGTCGGCATGTGGATAAGTATTTGTAGAAATGTACCCACGTATTCATTGACTATACTGCCGAGATAGGGCATACTCTTCCTATCGCCGCTCACACCAACCCCCTCACCGAGCCAGCGCGTCCAACCCCGATCCTAATCCCGTTCGAGCTGATGTCGTAAGGCATAACGCTCCCCTGTGCCTGCATCACAGGTCGGTCAGTGCTTTGGTGCGGTGCTGTGTATCATGACAGTCAACGTCCGTTGACACTTACGAGACAAAGCATGGCGATTGGCGACTTCATCTCCTACCTGCGTGTCTCGACCCGTCACCAGGGTGCGGACGGGCATGGCATCGCTGCGCAGCGGGCGGTGGTGGAGAGTTACCTGAACGGCGGGCGGTGGCGCCTACTCACTGAGTACGTCGAGGTGGAGAGTGGCAAGCGTGCGGATCGGCTTCAACTCCGGGCTGCCCTCGATGCGTGTCGCCTTCGCCGCGCAGCCTTGGTGGTGGCGAAGGTCGATCGGCTCACCAGGTCGGTAGCATTCCTCTCCCAGCTTCTAGAGAGCGGGGTCGATGTGCGCTTCGCCGACATGCCTGCGCTTGAAGGTCCGACCGGCCGGTTCATGCTGCAACAGATGGCGGCCGTTGCCGAACTCGAAGCCGGGCTGATCGGACAGCGCACCCGTGCGGCCCTGGCCGCGGCGAAGGCTCGGGGTAAGGTGCTTGGGGGGAACCGAGGCACTATCCCTAGTGCCTACGCGCGCCAAGCCGGTGTCCTGGTGCGACAACGGCAGGCAACGGATCAAGCCCGGCTTCTCGCCCCCGTCATCACCGAGCTACAGGCTAGGGGCGCGGCATCGCTCCGTGACCTCGCTGCCGGCCTCGATGCGCGTGGGATCGGTACGGCCCGAGGATCGGCCTGGACAGCAGCAGCTGTGAGCCGAGTGCTAGCGCGGATCGAGGCCACGTGACTTCCACGTGGAAACCACACTTTACCAGCTCTTATGATATGAAATTGACGTCAATTTACATTATGCAGAAGTTGTAGGACCGCTGTGCAGAAGAGGTGAGCTACACCTCTTATTCCAATTTTTATGACGTCAATTTTAGACTTATTTGACGTCATTTTGACCGTTCAATGGCGTCAAAAATGGCGCCGTTGATAAAGGCTGTCCGGGTCTGGTGCCGACGCGCGGCGAGCGCGTCGACTTCATTGAGCAGTTCGGGCGCAATGGTGTGGGAGATCGCTCGCTTCTTGCCCTTCCAAATCCCCTTGCGAGGTTCAGCTTCGGCTTGCGCCTGTGCGCGGACGTCGCTGGCCTTCGCCACCACCCGGTCGAAAGCTGCGTCGCTAGGCTCTACCCGGAGAGCCTTGGGCTTCGTGTTCAACGCCATCTCAGACTTCCTCCAGCACAAACACGGCGGCTAGGAGCCGATCCAACTCGGCCACCGCCTTCGGGTCAGGCGGCGTCGTCTCATGCACGCCCATGCCCTGGCTCGAGGCCACGGAGAAGGCCTTGCGCTTGCGGATCGGTAGGTCGAGGTACTCGAACTCCGGGATCTCCCTAACAGCCGAGGCGGCCTCGGCGTTGTCGACCGAGTTCTCACGGGGCTCGGCCTGGTTCATGACCGCGAAGACCCGCAGGCCGTCACGCTCGCCGTTCACGTCCGACACGGCCTTGGCCATGTTGTGCATGGCCCATAGATCAAACGACATCGGAGCGAATGGGACTAGGGCCACGTCTGTCAGCATCAGCGCGGTGCGGAGCACCCCGTTGTCCCGGCCGCCGACGTCGATCACCACGTCGTCGTAGCCGGCCAGCTGCTGCTTCACCTGGCTGCGAAGGGTCTTGGGCTCGATGTAGGAGGAGCAGGCGATCCCAGGCCCCAAAGTGCGCTCAGCGATCGACATTGAAGCCGTGCCCTGAGTGTCAGCGTCGACCAGCCAGACCTGCCGGCCCTGTCTCGCGCGCCCGATAGCAAGCTGCACGGCCAGCGTGGTTTTCCCCACCCCTCCCTTCGTGTTCCCGACCATCAAAATCATGTCAGTTTCCCTTCAACCACAGGCCCATCATCCGCCAGTTTGACGTCAAATTAGCAGGTGTTTCTAAAACACAGGATAGTTAATTTCTTAGGTGCCGAACTGCGGATCGCGAAGCCTCGCCAATTCGCCAACGCTAATCCGGCGGTGCTTCGGGAGCTACGCAAGATTGCGGAGGCTGGAGACGTGAAATCGCAGGACCTCTACGGGGAGGGGTTGCGCGAGGTGTTCAAGCGGCGCGGCCTGAACTTCGACAACATGGACCGGCGAGAAGAGACCTGACGAGCTACACGGGCCATAAAGGTTGCCATACGCCTATAAGCCGTATACGGCTATAGGAGTCATACCGTAGGAGAAGCCGATGGCACCGTCAGTCTCGCTCGATCCCTCTACATTCTCTCGCTTGCAGGCGCTGGCAGTGCCGTTGGTCGACACTATTGATACTGTCGTCAACCGGGCGCTCGACGCTTTGGAAGCATCCAAGACAACAGCAGCTTTAGAACCCATGGATGGGCCTCGGTCTTTTAACCCGGCTGCGCCACCAAATCTCTCGTTTACAACGGTTCGATCTGTTAAGCTTGGAAGTCATCGCTTTCCACCTAAGGAAACATACTGGAATTCACTTATGGTTGAGTGCATTCGGGAAGCGGCCAAGCAAGGAAAGTCATCTGATGAGATCAACGATCTAATTTTAGTACCAAGTATAGTCGGTAAAAAAGAAGAAAGCGGATATAAGTTTATCCAAGAGGCTGGCGTATCTGTCCAAGGGCAAGATGCAAATGCTGCTTGGCGGGCGATCTTCCGTTTAGCAACCGCGCTCAATCTAACCGTCGAAGTTTCATTCGTTTGGCAGGCCAATCCCAAGGCAGCCTTCCCAGGCGATCTAGGTCTGCTCGCTACGCCAAAGGGCTAGCCCTCCTCACTGAGGGGAGGTGCATCACACGTCGCGTTAACCACGAACTTGACGGGTGAGGCCGAGACAGCCACGCTCGCCGATCACGGCGCGCACTGCGCCTGGAGATGACCGTAACGAGCTGCTGAAGGCCTGAAACGAGAGAAGCCCCCACGGCGCCAACCGGGAGGGCTTCTGAAATCGATGAGTGCTTGCGACACCCGACAGTTCGCAGGCTCTCATAGGCGGCCCAGGCCGTCAAGCGGTACGTTTCGTACCGTGCGAGATCGCTTGTGCCTAACGCGGCCCCACCAAGGGGCAGGTAAGTGTTTGCTGATGAAATTCGCCGGGCGGCCGAGGCCGCTGCGCGCGTGGAGTTGCCGGCTGTGTCGGCGCTCCTGTGGAAGGCGTTCGCCGCCGGCAGTGTCACCGAGGCCGAGGCCGAGACGCTGTCCTCGCTGATCGAGGGCAGGAAGGCTGTTCCAGCCCCGCCACGGGCCACGCTAGCTCGGCGGGGATCGAGGCCCCGGACGGATGAAAGCCTCCAGCGGAGGCGCCGCTGGGCGGCCTCGGGGCGGCTCCCGCCGAGTCTCGCCTCCCGCTTCACCACTGCGGAGACCGCTGTTCTGGCAGTGGTGGCGGCTGAGAGCGTGAAACACGGGCGGTGCACCTTGGCCCACGCTCACTTGGCGGCGGTCGCGGGCGTGTCCGTCAGCTCGGTGAAGCGAGCGATGCGCGCGGCCCGAGACCTTGGGCTGGTGAAGATCGAGGTGCGCCGGGTCTCGGCTTTCAGGAATGACACCAACCGGGTGTCCGTGGTCTCGCGCGAATGGCTCACATGGATGCGCCTGGCCCGTCAGGAGGGTGGGGGCCAGAGAGGAGCCGGCACGATTACAGGTTCTTCTAGGAAGGCAACGAAGCGACCAGCGGAACCGATGCAGAAGCTGTCGGGACGACAGGATCGCATTCACGGGTATGGTGATCCGAAGGCCGGAGCGGGTGGCCGAGACCGCGAAGCTCGTGCATCTAACGCATATGGCTGGACGGTATGAAGAACAACCTGCGAGGGAGTGAACGTGCGTCCAACTTGGGGGGAAGGCATGGACGTAGAAGCGTTCATCAGCCGGTGGACTGCTCGCGAAGGCGGCGCAGAACGTGCCAACTATCAGATGTTCCTGTCGGAGCTGTGTGACGTACTGGACGTGCCACGACCGGATCCAGCTGGCGTTGAGCGAGCAAAAAACGACTACGTCTTCGAGCGCGCCGTCCGGCCTCGTGAGAGTAACAGCCTAACTGCTCCTAAGCGCATCGACCTCTACAAAAAGAACGCCTTCATCCTAGAGGCAAAGCAGTCTCGCCTGCCGGGTAAAAAGAACGCCATTCCCGGTCAACTCTCCATGCTGCCCGACGTGCCAGAGCAACTCGGGCGCCGCAGCATTGCGCGCGGCTGGGATGTGATGATGCAGAACGCACGCAAGCAGGCTGAGACCTATGTCTTCCTGCTCGACGCCAACCATCCGGCACCGCCGTTCATTCTTACGTGCGACGTAGGTCACTCCCTAGAGGTCTATGCCGATTTCACTGGCACAGGCCGCGCCTACAGCCAATTCCCAGACCGCAAAGGGTTCCGGATTTATCTGGAGGATCTGCGGAAACCCGAGATCAGAGTGCGACTTGCGAGGATCTGGACCGAGCCGCACACGCTTGACCCAACTAAGGAAGCTGCTCGCGTCACCCGCGAGATCGCCAAGCGTTTGGCCTCAGTGAGTAAAGCCCTAGAAGCAGATCATCAAGCCGAGGATGTCGCGCACTTCCTGATGCGTTGTATCTTCACGATGTTTGCCGAGGACGTAGACCTTCTGCCAAAGGGGGCCTTCTCCAAGCTCTTGGAGGACTGCGTCGAGAGACCTGACGCTTTTGCGCCGCTCCTCGAAGAGCTATGGGCTAAGATGGACGAGCCACTGGAAGCCAAGCGCTTCTACTCGGCTTTTCGCCAGAAGCTGCGCTACTTTAACGGCAACTTGTTCAAGGATGCGCGCGCGTTCTCGCTTGGCCGCGAGGAAATCGGTGAATTGCTAGCCGCAGCCAAAGCCTCGTGGACCGAAGTCGATCCCGCCATCTTTGGCACCCTTTTAGAACAGGCCTTGGACAAGACCGAGCGCCGCAAGCTTGGAGCACATTACACACCACGTGCCTACGTTCAGCGCCTCGTCGATGTGACTGTGATGGAGCCATTACGGGCCGATTGGCAGGCTACGCTGACTAAAGTCCAACAGGCCAAGGAAGATGGTGACGAAAGGCGTGCGGTTACACTCGTACGAGAATTCCACCATCAGCTTTCTGCGACCAGAGTACTTGATCCTGCCTGCGGCACCGGAAATTTTCTTTATGTGTCACTGGAGTTGATGAAGACGCTCGAAGGTGAGGTGCTGGAAACTCTTGCACAACTTGGCGAAGCAGAGAGCATGGGTCTAGAGCGCGAGACAGTGGACCCCCACCAGTTCTTAGGACTAGAGCTGAACCCGCGTGCCGCAGCTATCGCTGAACTTGTCGTCTGGATCGGGTACCTACAGCAACACTATCGAACACGCAGTGGGCACCCCGCAGAACCAATCCTACGTGCATTTCAAAACATCAATTTTGGTCTGCGACAGGGCTATGATGCAGTCCTGAGCTGGGATGGATGCCCGGTTCCCGGACAACCCGAAAAATATGGGCAGGAAAAGATCTACCCTAATGCAAAACGGCCTGTTTGGCCGGAGGCGGAATTCATTGTCGGCAATCCACCATTCGTTGCTGGGCAAGCTGTACGAGATGAGTTTGGTAACGGCTACGCAGAAGCACTCTGGGCCGTTCACGCAGAGATGAACGATAGCGCTGATTTTGTAATGTACTGGTGGGATAGAGCTGCTGATATAATAACAAGTGCTAAATCATTAACTCGTCGTTTTGGTTTTGTCACTACCAACTCGATCTCTCAAGTATTTCAGCGAAGAACAATACAAAGATGGCTAAATGCGAAGCGACCTATTTCCCTAGTGTGGGCCGTGGACAATCATCCATGGACAAAATCTACTCCAGATGCTGCTGCGGTACGCATTGCAATGACCGTGGTGGAGTGTTCTTCCACCAATGGAACTCTGCTGGAGGTCTTAAAAGAGACTGGACTAACGACAGATCAACCTGAGTTAGTATTTCGGCAAACTAAGGGAAAGATTAACAGTGATCTGACTGTTGGTGTAGACGTAACAAGAATGAACAAGTTGTTGGCAAACGAAGGGCTTAGTCACGACGGCGTGAAGCTTCATGGCAAGGGTTTTATTGTTAAGCCAAGCGAAATAGAATTCCTGGGAGGCGATAAGCGCATCGGATTAGAAAATTATATTAAGAGATATTGTAATGGCCGAGATCTAAGAAAAAATCGAATAAAGTATGTTTTAGATTTTTATGGCGTTAAAGAGGAGACAATTAGAGTTCAGTATCCAGAGGCATTTCAATATCTTCTCAAACGTGTTCGCTATGACTTTGGTCCAGATGGACAGCCTATGGTGAATAGTAGAGGTCAAAAGACTGGTCGTGAATGGAATAACAGATCGACGTACCGCGATAATTGGTGGATTTTTGGCGAGCCTCGATCAGAACTTAGGCCAGCCATACGTGATATTAAAAGGTACATTGGAACAGTTGATACATCTCCAAATAGAATATTTGAATTCATAGATGGAGATATAATAGTCGATGATGGTATCGTCGTTGTTGCTTCCGATGCCGCAGAAATTCTTGCAGTACTTAGTTCAAAAATTCATGTAAAATTCTCGCTTCGCGCTGGAGGTTGGCTCGGAGTAGGGGATGATCCACGGTGGAACAAGAGCCTCGTTTTTGAACCTTTCCCTTTCCCTATCCTAAATGAGTTTATAAGGAGAGATTTACAGTCAATTGGAGAAGAACTTGACGCTATACGCAAACGTGTTCGTGCAGAAAATGCTGATTTTACGCTAACAGATCTATATAATTTACTTGAAATAACTCGAATGAAAGGAAAATTTAGTGAAAGAGATGAGGACGTTTCATGTCGCGGGTCGGTGTTGATACTGAAGGAACTTCACGAGGCGATTGATCGTCTGACTGCAGAAGCCTACGGATGGCCCCATGATCTTACAGACGAGCAGATCCTTGAGAGGCTTGTAGCGCTGAACGCCCAACGTGCACAGGAGGAGGCCGGTGGGTATGTCCGCTGGTTGCGTCCAGATTATCAAATTCCGCGTTTCTCCAAAGGTGCCGCGGCAAAAACGGGTGAACTCGACCTCAATGAGATGGTCGTCGCTATTGATAAGTCGCTGCCTTCCTTCCCGACAGACCGCTATGAACAGCCGCTCGCGATCGAAGCCTTGCTGCTATCCGCCGGACGACCGATGGATGCCGCGGAGTTGGCACGCGGCTTCAAGCGGGGCGGCAAGCGTATCGAGCAGCGGGTCGCACAGGTTCTTACTACTCTCGCACGGTATGGTCGCGTAACTGCTGCCGTTGATGGACGCTATATCGCTCTAAGGGCTGCATAAAATCGGTTATCAAAGTTTGTGGTACTGAGATAGATCTAGAGTAGGGCACTGTGAGCATTCGAAGTCCGAACCGCCTGGGCAAGGCTGGCGCATTTCTCGTTGGGGCTACGTGACCGCCGGTGGACGCTCGCCAGCCCCGCGCTCCTGAACCTGCGCATGGAGCTGGTGTGAACCACTAGTGGTGAGGACGCCTAAGAGGGGTCATATGCTAGAATGGCGGACAGGTCTCAAACCTCTTGAAGCATGCCCGCAAGTTCTCCGTACTTGGCTTGTCAGCGGGGCTCGCAGGGTTTTTCACAGGTCTACCGGCTATTGTCGCGTACTCTGACCCCGCCAGCGTACTGGAAACGACAACTTCCCGTGTTTCTGGATTGATAGAAATCAGCCCACAATCGTAGAGCGTATGGATGTCGGCGCGTAGCAAGATCCCATTCGTGACGTGGTTGGTCTGAGGTCCTTGATAGGGGCTCAGATGTGCGGCCTCCAGAGCGGCTTCCACCGTGCAGCCAGTCATGGCGCAGCATCCGCCATAAGCCTTCAGTAGCTTTGCTCGGAACTCAGGTTGCCCGCGTCGAGCATGAATTTGACGTAGGAGCTTCTCGCGCTCGTCGGTCGAGCTGCTGGGGTCAAACGCGCTGCTATCAGTTGGAGCGACGGGCGCCAGCAATGGAGCGAGCCTTTTCTCGAGTTCATCGGCAACTTCATCAGCGACCTTCCAGCCGCTCGCAAAAGCGTTAACGAGCGTTGCCGGCACAACATCGTCGATTGCCTCTAAGGGGAGCAGGAACCCCGTTGTCGGATCGACCAGTCGCTCAAACCTTATCTGAGCCCGTGGACGCACGTCAGGGTCGGTTGATGTGCGCATCTTTTTAGGGCTGCCCACGATCCTACCGACACCAAAAATGCCACGTGGATTAGTCCCTTGTTGAAAGATGTAGACGCGCTCGCCTGCGCTCGCCGATCCGTGAGCGGCAATCCGCCACCACTCGGTCGTGCTATCGGGATCAGCGTCGACACGCCGGATCAGATCTCGGAGATGTTCGATTGGCCATCCTCTCGGCGCTCCAGGGCCAAGGGGTTTGAACGTAAGCCAATAGCTCGACATACCCGGTCTCCTGCTCTGCCCATCTCGCGCTGCGACCGGACACGGGTCGATCCGGTCGAGCCTTCGTTTTGTGGGCTGCTTATTGCTGTTGGGTTGTGTCTTGGCGGCACTCAGGTCCGTAACCATAAGCTGCCGAGCGCGGTCGACACCAGGAAATCTGCCCGCGCTCCTGAACCTGCGCTTGCAACTCGTCTGAACCATCAGCGGTGATGGCAGCGCCCGAGGCTGCTATGCCTTAAGATCACGTGCTCACGTGGCTACGTGTTTTGGTTTTTCATGGAGTGCGAATAAGACGCTCGGCGTATGAAGGTCGAAGTCGATCGGGTTAAGAAGATCGGGGTCAGTTTCAGGAAGTTGATGGCAGCCTCCGGAAGTTGATAAGAAGATAGCCGGGGTAAATTGTTTCTAATGTCTGTTTGATGGTCTGGCTGGCCTTGCGGGTCTCGATAATAGGCCCCATTTGCGCTCAAGCACAGAATTTTCTCCTGTGTTCACAAGGAAAATAGCCATGAAGTACCCCAACGGGGCGCTGATCAGCGCCACGAAGGCAGCCGTGCGCCTGGGTGTCGGCCGCAAAACGGTCGTCCGCCACCTCTCCACCACCCGGATCGGGCGCCGGGTCCTAGTCCGCGTCGCGGACGTCGAGGCTAAGATCGGGGAGGCCGCCGCAAAGCAGCCCGACCTAATGATCCTTCACAGCACGGCCGCGGACATCGCCTATCGGCTACGCCGCGACTTCGAGAAGGGCGGCCTGCGTGGGCACGTTGTGCCCATGATCTCCCTGATCGGCAGCTACTGGGCTGAGTTCCCCGGCCGGCCCCTCATCCCCGCCGAGGACGAAGTCACTGGTCTCGCCCCACACTTCATCCAGTGGCTCAAGCTGAACCCGCCGCCGGGCGGCGGCGATGATGGCGAAGAATTGCGCGACTGGATCAGCAACTATCCCATCCAATAAAAAGAAAGGCTCAGCTCTGTTACAGCAGAGCTGAGCCCGTGACTTACGCCAATCATCGACAAGGATTACTGACCCCATGAACATGGCATCTCCGCCGATCTTCGGCAACACCCTCTCGCCCGAATTCAACGTCTGCTCGGCCAGGGACTTCGCCTTCGCCTACGCCCGGGCCAACCTGCGGTCCTTCCCCCTGAAGTTCGGGAGCAAGATCCCCAGCATGACCGGCTGGCAGGAGAAGGCGACGACAGACCTCGACACCCTCTCCGACTTCTTCCCCGAGGGGTTTCGCCAGAACATCGGCCTCCTCATGGGCAACGAGATCGTCGCGCTCGACGTGGACGCGCGCAACGGCGGCCTCGACACGATCAAGGCGTTGGAGGCCGATCACGGACCATTCCCGCAGACCCCGACGCAGCAGACCGGCGGTGGTGGGCTCCACATGCTGTTCCGCGTGCGCGGTGTGACGTTGAAGAACCGGGCGGGCTTCCTGCCAGGCCTCGACCTCAAGTCCGAGCGGGGCCAGATCGTGGTCGAGCCCAGCGTAAACGGTGACGGTAACCCCTACCGCTGGCTCGACGGTCTCGCACCCGGCGATGTGGAAATCGCAGAGATCCCGGGCTGGCTCCTGGCGGTCCTCCTCAAGCCCGAGCCGAAGCCGCCCGGCGGGGGCGGGGGCATGAGGCCGGGTGGCCGGAACGTCGCGCTGACCCGTGAGGCGGGGCGCCTGCGCGCGCGCGGGGCGGGCGAGGACGAGGTGCGCGCGGCCCTGATCGCCAAGAACAGCACCTTCCTGCCGCCGCTCGACCTGGATGAGGTCAACGGGGTCGTGCGCTCGGCCATGACGTGGGCGGCTGGGGCGCCGCGCTACACCAGCAACGACCACGGGCTGGCCGCACGGTTTATCGACGAGGTAGGTGACGACCTCCGCTTCGTCGCAGACGAGGGCAAATGGCTCATCTGGAACGGCGCTCTCTGGGAGCGCGACGAGACGGGCAGGGTGGTGCAGCTCTTCCTGGAAATGGCCTTGGCCATGCTCGCCGAGGCAGAAGCTATCCCGGTGGTCGATGACAAGAAGGCGACCCGCGGGCGGGACAAGGCAGTGGCCTGGGCCAAGCAGGTGGGCGAGCACAAACGCATCAATTCTGCCCTCAAGGTCGCGCAGACAGACCCGCGGATCGTCGTCACGTTGGTGCAGCTCGACACCTTCCCGGGCTTCCTACCAGTCGCGAACGGCATGGTGGAGTTGGCGACCGGCGTGCTCCACCCGAACGCCCGGGAGAAGCTGGCAACCCGCGGCTCGCCGTACACCTTCACGCCCGGGATGGCCTGCCCGCGCTGGGAGGCGGTGATCACGCGGGCGCTGCCGGGTGAACTAGGTCCGTTCTTCCAGCGCGTCCTGGGCTACAGCGTCATGGGTAACCCGTGCGAGCAGCTCTTCTTCATGCTGCGGGGTGAGGGTGCAGACAGCAAGTCCACTGTCGCGCGAGTGATGGCCGGACTGCTCGGCCCGCTCCTCATCCGCCCGGCGGGTGAGACCTTCCTGGCCTCGGACATGGACATCACCAGCAACGCCCCGCGGGCCGACCTGATGGCTTTCCGAGGTGCACGCGCCGTCTTCGTCCCCGAGCCGGACAGCCGGCGCAAGCTCGACAAGGAGCTAGTCAAGCGCCTCACCGGGCAGGACGGCATCCAAGCCCGCGCACCCTACGGGCGCACCATGGTGGAGTTCGAGATGACCGGAGTGGTGCTGATGCTCGCCAACCACCTACCGGCCTGCGACGAGGCCGACGAGGCGGTCTGGCGGCGCCTGACGCTCATCCCGTTCGACTTCACCGTGCCGGAGGCCGAGCGGGACCCAAGACTGGTCGAGACCCTGTTGGCCGAAGAGGCTGAGGGCATCCTGGGCTGGCTGATCGAGGGTGCCGGCGCCTACGCCCGCGACGGCCTCCAGGTGCCGGAGGTGGTGCGCCAGCGGACGGCGGCCTGGAGGCGCACCACCGGTCGGATCGAACGCTTCGTGGACGAGAGCTGCATCCGGGATGGCACCCAGCCGCTGAGCGATCTCCACCGGGTCTACCGCACGGCCTGCATGCAGGAGCAGATCCACCCGCTCGGGCTCGACAAGTTCGGCGCACGCTTGAAGCAGCTCGGCTTCACCATCGAGACGGCGCAGGCGGGCGAGACCGTGATCGGGTTGCGGTCTCGGTACTAAGTACTAGCAAATAGGGGGAGGGGGTAACTTCTCTGAGAAGAGAAAATAAAACAAATCGAGAAAGAGAAAGTTACCCCCTCCCCCAAAATACTAGCACTTTTTGATCAATCTACGCCTGCGCCCACCAAGGGTGTGGATGGGCATGAATGAGGCGAGTGATGAAATACGAACTGGGCACTTCCAGTCGGGTCGGCACTACTATCAGCAAACTTGCGACCGGCCTGAGCAGCCTCCCGCGGGTCTCCGAGACGTCTTTCGGTGAGCGGGCGCCGTGGGCTGTCATCAGCACCCGCACCCTGGTGGCTACCCTCGGGATCGACCGGGGCAACTTCGCGACGTGGCGATGCCGCGGCATCGGCCCCGCCGAGTTGCCCGCCACCTGGTTCCGACTGGCAACCGGCAGACCGAACTACTACCGGATCGATGCGATCGAAGCCTGGCTCGCCGGCCGGTGCGGCGAGCCCTTCGACACTAAGTCCCGTTGGTTCGACTTCCTCGACGCCAACCTTGGAGAAGGGTTCGCCACGACTGACTGGGTACGGCGCTTGGCCGAGGCCGAAGGCCCGGTGCAGAGTGACGTCCGGTTCACTGCCGTCGGATGGCAGGCCTACCTTGACGGTCTAATCCTCAGCTAGAAGCATTGACGAAATCGATACGTGCTATCGATCCAATCTGTTTGTTCCATGTTGCAGTGCGAAGTATATTCCCTCTCGAAACAAGGCAATGCCCCTGAAACTCTCGAGGGATCACTACCATGTCCATCCGTTCTGTCGTTTTTGGCGCCCTCGCATTTGCTACCGTGATTGGTACGGCGATGGCAGATGAACGCACCAATCTCACCCCCCCGCTCTACCGCGAGCAGGCTCGTGCCACAGCGAACGTTCGTCCAATTTCTGATCTAACCACCACGCCGTCCCTGACCAGAACGAGAGCAGCTGTCTCTCCGGTCGAGGTCGAGACGACTGGAGCTGTCCGTTAAGGTCGCAGATCCCCCCACTGGTGAGATCCGCGGTCACAAAAACGCTTAGGGCGTCTACAGGGCTGTTGATGCCCCAAGCCCGTCGCCTGATTGCGACGGGCTCTTGTGAACCGCTCAGGCTGCCAAGCGGCCGGGCCGGCCTAGGCCAATGTTCTTGGCGAGAGCGGAGCGGGCTGCTGAGTACGAGGCTGCGGTCGTCGGATAATCGGCTGGCAGGCCGAACTTCGCCCGGTAGCTGTGTGGGTTCAGCCCGTGCTTTGTTAGGTGGCGCTTCAGCGTCTTGTAGGCCTTGCCGTCGATGAAGCTAACGAGACCGTCGGGCCGGATCGACTTGCGGATCTGTGCCGCAGTCGGCTTCTCGATCTCCTCGACTGGGGCGTCGGTAGCCGCGGCACCCGTCCTGTTCTTGATGCCGTTGAGCGCCGCGTGGACGCTTCCAATCAGGCCCGGAAGCTCAGTCACCGACACTCGGTTGTTGGAAACGTATGCTGCAACGATTTCGCTAGCCAGCCCGAGCGTATCAGCTATCTGATCCTGGTGTTCCATAGTCACTTAGGTTGTCCTGTGAGTGCCCCTCTGGCGTGAGATCTACCGAACTTCGTGCCAAATCAAGGCGTAGCTCGCACAAAATCGTGCGAGCCTGTTTTGATCCGTACGCATGAACGATGGACATGGTTTCGGGAAAAAGTGAGCCGGGGTGTCCCGTCAGGGCGGCCCAGGCTTTTCAGGGCGCTCCGCGGCGGCGCCAGGTCAGGCGCGATGCATTTGGCTGTTGCCTGCCTCCGCACTAACGACGCGCAGCAACAAATTTCTATTCGCTTTATAGCATTCGACAGCGTATTTTGCACGGACGTGGCTTGACGTCTTATCCTGCGCGGTAGAGCGATAGACCCTCTAGATGAAAGGGATCATTGTGGACGAACAAGCCGAAGCTCAGCCAAACAACTTCATCGAACTCGCTGCCGACCTCGTCACGGCCTACGTGTCGAACAACAACGTGCCGGTGTCGGAGCTGCCTAGCGTGATTGCCAGCGTGCATGCTGCCGTTGCGGGCCTTGCCAACCCGACGTCTGCCGAGCCCGCTGGCCCCGAGAAGCCGACGCCGGCGCAGATCAAGAAGTCGATCACGCCAGACGCGCTCATCAGCTTCGTTGACGGCAAGCGGTACAAGACCCTCAAGCGCCACCTGACCACGAACGGCATGACGTTCGAAGAGTACCGGGCGCGCTACGGTCTGCCGTCGGATTATCCTTCGACATCGCCCGCCTACTCTGCGCAGCGTTCCGAGCTGGCGCGTTCGCTCGGCCTGGGCCAACAGCGGCGCAAGGCAGCCTCAAAGGCTGTGGAGACGGACGAGACGATCTCTGAGGCGCCTAAGCCCCGCGGTCGGCCGCGCAAGGCCGCAGAAGCGTCCGAGGCGGCTCCGAAAACCAAAAGCCCGAAGAAGGTACCTGAGAAGGCTTAAGGCCGCTCAGCGCCCCGTTGTGGCACGTGTCTGCACCCTCGGCAGTGACGTGCTCCTAACCAAGTGCCGGCATCCTACGCCTGGGCCAAGTTGCGTATCGGCCTACTGCCGGTGAGATAGTCGACCTCCCCCGCCGACCCGTGATCAGATCGGGCGGCGGGGCCGAGCCGCCTCACACCTTAGCCACCCTGTAGGCTCTCCGCGAAGTCGTCCGGCACCTCGCCGAACTGCCCGAGGATCGTCGCGCTTTCCAGCTCGCCGGTCTCATCGTCGGCGACGATCTTGAGCGCCGCGGTGCCGGGCATCCGGCCAGCCATCGCCTCCGCCTTCTTCAGCGCACCATTCTCCGTCGGCGCCACCTCGCGGTCGCCGGGTACCAGGCGTTTCCGCTTGGTCATGAACGTCTGGACCACGAAGGTCGTCTTCATCCCCATGCGCGCTTCCCCCTCTGCCCCAAGGCTGGCAGCTCGTCACGCACGGCCGTGAACGCCTTGGACATCAGCAGCCTGCCCTTGGCGTCGTAGACTTCGATGGTCCAGGCCGACCAATCGAGGCGGTCACCGTGTAGCATCAGATCCAGGGCAACCCGCTCGGCGTGAAGCCGCATCAGCGCCAGTGTCGGCAGCCGCTTGCCCCGCATGTCGGCGACGAGATCGTGCCCGTCGGTGCAGTGGAAGCGGTAAAGCCGCGTCGGCATTGGCGGTTTACCCTCCGCTCCACAGCACTTCACCGTCGCGTTCAAAATCGCGGCCTGTCTGGTTGAACTGCCATCGTCCACACCGTTTGTTCCTTGTATGTTCTTGGACAAGTTGGAGCCGCGATGCACCCCCAGCCATATGAACCGCCTGTGGAGATCCGGCTGAGCGAGGCCGAGACGATCGCACTCGCTTATCAGCGGGCCAGCCGCGGCGACGCCTGGACCGCACTCGTGCGGGCGGTCGAGGACGCACTGTCCGACCTTGCGGAGGCGGACCGCCGGACCCTGCAGCGCAACCGCCTAATCTCGCGCGGCTACGTTCGAGGCGGGGCGGCCGCAGCGTCGGCGAGCGACGCCGCGTGAGCCCCTACGCGGTCGACGAGCTGATCCTCGGCAGCACGGATGCGGTGCGCGTGCCCCTGATCGGGCAAGCGCTGTGCGCCGGCTTCCCGAGCCCGGCCGACGACTTCCTGGAAGGCGCGCTGGAGTTGCCGCGCTGGCTCGTACCGAACCCACCGGCTACCTTCCTGATGCAGATCCGCGGCGAGAGCATGCGCGGCGCCGGCATCTACGATCGCGACCTCGTCTGCATCGATCGCAGCCTCCTGGCCGAGGACGGCTCCGTGGTCGTCGCGGTGGTCGATGGGCAGCTCTCGTGCAAGCGCTATCGGGTGGTCGGCAATCGGGCGCGCCTCGACTTCGACAATCCCGAGATGCCGACGTTTGCCGTTGACGAGTATGGCGAGGTCGAGATCTGGGGTGTGCTGCGGTTCTCAATCCGCTGGCACCTCGCACGCGCGCGGCTGTCGTGAGCGGCCCTGCGCCGCGCTTACGCGATCGGATTGGCGGCGGGCGCGCCATCGCGCTCATCGACGGCAACAGCTTCTACTGCTCCTGTGAGCGTGTGTTCGATCCGAAGCTCGCCAGCGTGCCGGTGATCGTCCTATCCAACAACGATGGCAACGCCATCGCCCGGACAGCCGAGGCCAAGGCGCTCGGTATCCGCATGGGTGAGCCGTACTTCAAGATCCGCGACATGTGCCGGGCCCAAGGCGTGCGCGTCTTCTCCTCGAACTACACCCTCTACGGCGACATGAGCGCCCGCACCAACGCGGTCTACCGGACCTTCGCGCCGGACGTGGAGATCTACTCGATCGACGAGAGCTTTTTGGACCTCTCCGATGTGCGCGAGCGCGACCGGATGGCGCTCGCGCTGGACCTGCGCGCCACGGTGCGGGCCTGGACCGGCATCCCGACCTGCGTCGGCATCGGCCCGACTAAGACGCTGGCCAAGCTCGCCAACCACGTCGCCAAGACGATCCCCGAGTTGGGAGGCGTCTGCGACCTCACCGACCCAGTGGCCTACGACCACTGGCTCTGCCACGTGCATGTCGGCGAGGTCTGGGGCATCGGCCGGGCATCGCTCGCGAAGCTGGAGGCCATGGGCGTCGACAGCGTCGCCGACCTGCGCGACCTCGATCCCCGGCCGGTGCGCAAGAGCCTGAGCGTCGTGGGTGAGCGCATCATCCACGAACTGCGCGGTCTGTCGTGCCTGCCGCTGGAGCTGGTGCCGGCACGCCGGAAGGGCTGCGCCGTGACCCGCTCGTTCGCGTCCCGCGTTGAGGACCGGGCGACGCTGGAGCAGTCAGTGGCGGCGCACGCGACCCGGCTCGGGGAGAAACTGCGGCGCGATGGGCTGGGCACCGACCACGTCACGGTCTTCTACCATACGAGCGAGTACGACCGGGACCGGCCGCAGCGCTCGGTCTCGACGACGGTGCGCCTGCCCGAGCATACGAACGACAGCCTTACGCTGATCAAGGCGGCGCGGCTCGGCGTGACCAAGACCTGGCGCGAGCCGGGCTCGCACCCCTGGCGCTACAACAAGGCCGGCGTGGTCACGGTCGACCTGGTGCCGCTGGAGATGAGCCCGCGGGCGCTGATCGGCCAGCTCGATCGGGAGCGGTCCGGCCCGCTGATGGCGGCAATCGATGTCTGCAACGCGCGCTGGGGCCGCGGTGCCGTAGTGCCGGCGCGGGCCGGTTTGGTCGAGAGGCGGGCGTGGTCGACGAAGTTCGAGATGCGCAGCCCGCGCTACACGACGCAGGTGACGGAGCTGCCGGTGGCATGTGCAGGCAAATGGCGACCATAGAATGTGCATTACCCAGCCAGTTCACACCTGACATGGCATCCAACCCGCATTTGAATTGATAAAATCAATTGACGATATCTATAGCATCTGTTTGAGCAATGAGACCATGATGCGCATCTTCGGTCCATCGAACGACGGGATGGCCCGCCGTCACTCCCGAGGATCGAACGATGTCCAACCGTATGAATGCCTTCGCCGCCGCCCTCGCCTTGATCTTCACCACGTTCGGCCCGGTTTCAGCCGCCGAGGTCGCCGTGAGCAATGCCTTCACCGCGCTGGGCACCATCACCCAGGCCTACCGGACCCGCGGGATCGCGGCAAACGCCGGTCAGGTCCTGCGCCAGGGCGGCTTTGCCGTCCCGGGAGCGGTGCGGTGGCTGCCCACGGCTCCGGCGACGCGCGAAGCTCAGGCGACCAACGTCAGGCTCGGTGCCCTCTGACGCCCGACGCCCGCGGCCCCGTCTCACGGGGCCGCATCGGCGTTCTCGCCCATCGCCTCCCGACCAAGCCGCACGAGGACCCCGCGTAGCCAACGGTGCGCGGGGTCGTTGTCGTAGGAGGCGTGCCAGATCATCGAGTAGGTGAACTCGTCGAGCGGCACCGGCACCGGGCTGGTCGTGAGCCCGAGCTGCGTGGCGAAGCTCTTCGCCAGTTCATCGATCATGGTCGCGATGACCGGAGCGGCCTGCACGTGGAAGGCCACGGTCGTGAACCGGGGTGTCGTCGCAGCGAGCCTGCGGCGCCGGCCGATGGCAGCCAGGGCCACGTCGACCAGGCCGCGATCCGTCCCCGTCATGCTCGTCATGATGTGTGGAAACCGCAGGTAGTCGTCGAGGGACAGGGGTGCGGGGACGCTGAGCAGGTCGGCATTGAACAGGCAGAGGTAGCCGAAGCGGTAGAGGGCCCGAAGCTTGTGATGGGCCTGTCCCTCCGTGATGACGCCGATGCCGAAGTCAATCAGGTCGGCGTCGAGTTCGTTTTGAACCGTGCCGTAATCGAGTGCGCGTAGGGTCAAGCGCACACCGGGCGCCTCGCGCTGCAGCAGGGCCAGCAGGCGCGGGACGAGGTAGCTTTCGACGCTGCCCGGCAAGGCGATCGTGAAGGTGTGCTCCATCGTGGCCGGGTCGAACGTGTCCTCGCGCAGGACGATGCCCTGGAACTGGCGCAGGACCGCCCGAACGGGTTCGACAAGCGCCATGGCACGCGGGGTCAGGTGCATGCCCTCCGGCGCGCGTGTCAGCAGTTCGTCGCCCAACAGCTTGCGCAGGCGCGCCAGGCTGCTGCTCATCGCGGACTGTCCGATCCCGACATGCCCGGCCGCCCGCGTCACGCTGCGCTCGGTCAGCAGCGCGTCGAGGGCCACGAGGAGGTTCAGATCGACACCGGCCAGCTCGTGATGCTTGATCGTCATAGCCTGCCACTACCGCCGACGTTTAAGCACGCCTAGACCACCCAGATCACCGCGTCGTGCCAACCGAACTCAGCTTCTTCGCAGCCAACGGCGTGATCCGCTTGATCCGCGCAGGCCATGCGGCGCCGCATGGCCTGCGCGGTATCTACAAGCCGGGGTTCCGCTACAAGAAAACCGGAATTCTCTTGCTCGATCTCGCCCCGGCGGATAGCGTGCAAGGCTCGCTGTTCTTGCGGCCGGACGATCCGCGCCGGGTGGCGCCGATGCTGGCGGTGGACGTGATCAACCTCCGGTATAACCGGGATCGGGTGCAGTTCGCCGCCACCGGGGTGGATTGGGGATGGGCAACTCCGGGCGGAGGTTCATTTACCGCGCTACACCACGCGCCGGGGGGAGCTGTTGAGCGTTCAAGCCTTGGAGCCTGATGGTTTGTTGTCATTCCGGGCGTCGATCAAAACAATATCCTTGTGACCTTCGATGCCCATTTCTTTCAGTATAGCATTCACTTTAGCTTCTTCGGATGCTGAAAAATAGATTATAACCTTAATTCCTTTCTTAGCCTCACTGGCGGACAGATAAATTGGTAATTGTTTCTCTAGATTTTGTTTCAACTTCGTATTTTTGGCAAGTTTCATTTCAATAAGTGTTTTATCGAATGCTCCTCGGCTTATCTTGAAATCAACCGGTCCGCGCCCGTCGTTGACCTCCGCGCTCGCATCTGACGGGGTGCCGTACCAGATGAACTTGCATAGGATCTGCAGATCGCTTTCGCGCTGGATGCATTCGGTGCCGTGCCAGAAGATGCGGTGGCCGCCTTTATCCTCAATGACACTCTTGAAAAATGCTAGGCGCTGATGGGTCTCCTCATAGGTTGACCCGGTCACCTTATAAAAATCCGTCTCAGCTCCAAGCTGCGCCTGAATATCTTTTACCTGTTGCTCAAACATGAACTTAGTTAGAGCGACCTTTTCTAAGCTTATATCGCGGGCTTTGTCTCCATTGTCCTCTTTGTATTTGATATACCAATCAACCAGCTGCGGAAATTTTAAATACGTCTTAATAACTGCTTCGGCGTGTTCCTCTGCGCTTGGCTTTCGATCAAGAGGCTTTGCTAGGACGCTATCGAAATAAGCGAACACTTGCCCGCGTAATTGATTGTCAGGGATGGCAACCGGTATTTCCTCAAATTGGTGCACCATGTCGCCTTTGTTGATCCAGTTGTCGTCCCGCGTAAGAATGTCCTTTGGAGTAAGTAGAACATAATCGCCGTCAATGAACGGCAGCTCGTATTGCAGGCGTTGCCATGATTTAGTCTCATAATTGAATTTGGCTTTCTGTATCCAAACCTTTTTACGCAGCTCTGGCGCTATATGTTGTATGGCAAATTCCTGCGTATAACGGCAGATAAAATCGAGAATGAGGTTCAGGGTGAAATCGCTGATATTATCGCGTCCGACCCCCTCACTGACCAAACAAACCTTTTCCAGATGACTACCCTTCGTCACCTGCTCGCTGCCAAAATTGGCAAAGACCGTCTGCAGGTTGGATCTTAATGCGACGGCAAATTTACTTCCTAGGCCGGAGCCGCTGTTGCCGACCATCGAAAAGCCAAGCCAATTTTGTTTGACTTCTGGAAAGCGGAACCAAGCATTGATTAGATCATCATTAACACGGCCTGCCGCAACTTCCTCGCGCAGAAAGATGATGTATTTCAGAATATCCTCGTGAAGCTGTTCATAGTCAGAATTTTTGCTGTTGAATAACAGGAAAGGATCAATGAACAGGGGAAGGTCGTTGATGAGTGAGACGTTAAAAGCGCCGTACTCGTCTACGTCATCGGCGCTGACGCCAAAAAACTCATTGAAGAAGGTTGCCATTGAGAGCCGTTGCACCCCTGCTAAGCGGCTCTGCCAGAACCGGAATTTGTCTTAGCAATTAGTCTAGGTGTGAAACCTGGATGTCGTCAACGCATGGTAGTATCACCATGTCGCAAAGTTGCTGAACCGCCCCCCGCCTGTGTTATATCCAACGGCGCAAGGGGCGGCTTGGCGTAAAGCTTAGTTGGCTCAATCAGTATCGCGTAAGTGATCTGATAGAAGATTGCTTCCCTGCGATTTGGCCCTGATAGCAAAATATCGTCGAAGTTCGTTTGGACTTTTGCTATAGAGAACCGTCAATCCATCAAGAAATTGCTCAGAAGGCTCTTTGCCGGCCGTGACAAATGCATCGATGATTTCATCAAGAACTCCCTGCGTGAACCGCTCACCGATCAACTCCTCAGTGGTTTCAGCCATCACATACCTCGGTTTCCATCATTCGGGCATTATGTAGAACTCCAAGGCTAGCAGATCGGTCCATAGGGGTTAGTGACATGATTATCTTGGTTCGCAAGGAGGATGCAGAAGCTGAACGCCTTGCTAACATAGTGATCGAGGAAAGTGACGATTGGTTCGATTTACCCAAAGGTTGGCGTGCACGAACTGATAAAAAGTATATAGAGCGCACTCAAGACCATACACATCTCTATTTTAGAGGCAAGCAGATGGCTGTAATTAATAGAGATGGTACTTCAAGCCATAGTTCTAATCTAAGTCAAATACCAAAACATATTATTAAGTTGCTCAAAAAAGAGGGAATTGTGGAAGGTTCGATTGAAATCTCAGGTGCATTTATGAATGAAAACATAGTGCCCCGCGAAATTATGGACGAACTGTATGAGACAGTTGAGAGATTAGCAAAAATCGACTATATGATACGTGGGATAAGCTACCGCCATTAGTCAGATTTTGCCGCGCGTTCAAAAATCGAAAATGTGCATTGCCGCCGTGTGGTTTGTTCATCTCGAGATTTAGCGCATCAAAAATCGGCCTAGGAACCCCTCTCACAGCAGATAATCTGTGCGCCTCGTTCATCTGGGTGATAATGCGTTTCACCCAGTGTCCAACAAACGATCGTTTTCCCGACGGCACTCAAGCGTGCGGAACGAGCTATCTCAAACCACGCCTTTTCCGTCGGGAAAACGTGTCGGCTTTTCTATTGCGAGGTAAACCCTCTTACGGCGCTATCCCGACATGCTCGTTGGATCTGCCCTCGTCTCGATGCAGGGCCAGAACCTCGACCTGGAGCGCGGTGGGCTCACTGGAGCCAAGCCTTAACGGTTTGTTGCCGATGGTTGGTTAAGAGGTTACAACCTTTTAAGGACCATTCGTATGCGCGTGCTGCTGATCGAGGACGACACGTCGGTCGCAGCGAGCATCGAATTGATGCTCAAGTCCGAGAACTTCAACACCTACACCACAGACCTTGGTGAGGAGGGTGTCGATCTCGGGAAACTCTACGATTACGACATCATCCTGCTCGACCTGAACCTGCCCG
>NZ_BPRB01000270.1 GCF_022179685.1 Methylobacterium trifolii | reverse complement strand
AGGTCGATCTAAGGCTTCAGGCAGCGGCGACCACCGCCATATTCGACTTCGACAGTGACGGATCCCAGACCGTGTCGATACAGGCGAGCGAGCTCCTCGCCTGGGACCCCGTGCTTGACTACGCGGTGCTGAGGATCCCAGACGACTGCGGACGTCCCCCGCTCCGCCTGGCCAAAGATCCGCTTCAGGCAGCGCCTGGGCAATACGTGCCGGTCAACATCGTCCAGCATCCCGCGGGCCGGCCGAAGCAGTTCGCGATACGTAACAACCTGGTGCGCGAGGTCAAAGGCGACGAGGTTCAGTACTTCACAGACACCCGCTCCGGCTCCTCGGGTTCGCCCGTGCTCGACGATTTTTGGCGGGTTGTGGCGTTGCACAAGGCGTCCAGGAGTGTGTCCGGGGTCAACTTCCAAGGAAGGACAACTGCCTACGTGAACGTCGGGACAACGATCATGGCAATCCGCCATCACATACAAGGGCTACACGCCGACCTCTGGGATGAGATCGAACCGAGAGGCGCCTGACCCCGCCCCAGGCGCATGAGGACCGCCTTTCTCCACCGGCCTCCTAAGCCTGTAAAACGGGGTTGCGGCTCCGCCGACGATCCGCTTCCGCCGATCGGAATGCAGCGGAATGCAGCGGAAGGCGCTAGGCCGGGTCCGGCCCTTGGCTACGATTGGTCCCGCGCCGTCGCCGCCTCGACCATCGCACGGATATCCGGGCGGCGTCCGATGCGCTGGCTTTGCGGTCGATCGGGTCCGTCGGTCTGATCCGAACCCGTGTTGCGGAGGAGCGCGCGCGCGCGCGCGGGAGTCAGTAACGGGAGTTTGCGGCTTCGTAAGATGCCCTGGACAGCGCCCAACGCACCCACCACAATGGGCGACGCGCTCGACGTCCCGCTGAAGCGGTCCGTGTACCAGGCTTCCTCGCGGCCCGACTGAAGGTCACCGTAGCCGCAGGTAGTCACCTCGCGTCCCCAGCCCTGCACGTCCACGAGCGCCCCGTAGTTCGAGAATTCCAGGCGCGAGCGGTCCGGTCCGTGGTCGCTGCCGTGCGTCCCGGGAGGGGGCGCGCCGGCGCCTACTACTATCGCGCCGCTGTCGCGGCCCTTCCGAGAGTAGGGATTGATCCAGTCTCTGGGAAAACCCGGCGCGGGCTGGTCATAGATCGGATCGTCCAGGTCCTGCGCGCCATTGCCTGCCGCCTCGACCACGATCACGCCACGCCCAACCGCATACCTGATGGCATCATAATCGTCTGGCCACCACTCCACCGCGACGTAACCATCTTGATCCTGGCGGCCTTGGTAGTCGTTCCTTGGTCCCGGTCGATGTAGCTCGATGAGGAGAATGTCTCCCGGACGCAGCTTATCCGCGGCAGCGCGGATGGCGGCCGCCGAGCCGATCTCGAAGATCGCGACTGCCCCGACCTTGGCGTCGGGGCAGATCCCCGTGATCCCGCGACCCTCCTGGTCCCCGCCGAAAACCCCCATGACTGCCGTGCCGTGGTTCCGCCAACCCATGTCCGCACTTACGATGCCGCCGCCCAATCCCAGGCTGTTGCGCACCAGGTCCTCGTGTTCGAAGCACCAACCGCCCTCGACGTCGTAGATCGTGACGCCTTCACCTCGCCCTCCGGGCTGCTCCCATGCGAAGACCGCGTCGACACCTTCCGGGGCTGGCTTGAGGTAGACCTGCCTGGGGCGGTAATCCGGCGTGGCGCCCGGCGGCTCTGCGAGCGTCGGGGCCATGTCATTGAGCATGGGAGGTTCGGCCGGCGGCTTGACGTAGGCTGCCTCGACCCCGGGTACGCTAAAGAGCTCCTTGGCCAAGGAGTCCAGGGCGCCGTCCTCCTTCGCCCTCACCCTGTGGAAGAGCGGCCTTGCCCCCTCAAAAGCAGAGGGAGCGTCGGTCTCTTGGGAGGCAGCGAACAAAGGGGCGACCGACGCGCCGTATCGCCCGAGGACCTCGTCGAAGGCCCGGGCGAAACCCGGAGGAGCCCCCTCCGCGACGTCGCCGGAGGGCTCAAGGCCGGCGACCGCAGGTGGGACGAACACGATGAGTTCACGCTCGGCCTGGTAGCGCGCGCTCCCGCCTTGTTGAGTTCCCCCAGCCATTAAAACCTCCGTTTGCGCAACATTGGAACGTCTCGGCGAGCGTGTCCACAGGCGATATCTTCAGGGCGCCTCGTCGGTCGGTTTGACGTAGGCTGCCGTTACTTCCGGACGCACCCGAAGCGCTTCCGCGAGCCGCGCAGCCTGGCCGGCGTCGGGGACGCTCACGGCGAACCATCGCCTCAGGTTCGGGTCGCTGGTGCCCGGATGGACCGCGCGCAACGAACACCCTAGGGCGGAGACCGCCTGGTGCGCACCGGTCCACGCTGCCCCCCCCTCGCTGCCGACCGCCGCGCCATCAAATTGCACCATGAGGTCCACGCCAATTCTCCCATCCCGGCATCATCAGACCACCAGAAATTCTGAGCGGCGCTATTCTGGGTGCTGTCGTTCGCGTCGGCCGCCCGCGAGAATCAACGCGCAACCAAGCATTAAGGCGCCGAATCCAAGGAGCATAATAGAGGCTGATGCTTTCCGCGTTCCTCGCCGTCCGGTCCGCGCCCTGGGCGGTCCCCCTTGCCGGGACGGGGCGTCAGCTTCGCCGAAAACGCGCCGGGTCTCCCCGTGGGCCCTCTTCAGATAATGCGCCGTCGAGAGGTCGAAACGGCCGTCGCCGCTGTTGAAACCATCCGGCCTGCCAATCCGCCGCGTTCCGCTGAAGACGCGTTGCTGGAACATGCGGACTGCCATGGCGGTAACGGTCCCGTATTCTCCATCCGGCGGACAAAAATATCCGAGTGCCTTGAGGTCGCCTTGGAGCCCCCGCACGGCTCCGGAGACGTCTGGCCGGACCACGCCACCATAGCGGCGTTCAGCGTCCCCGTCTCCATCGCGCAATGTCTCGCGGGGAAATCGCTGGAAGAAGCCGCCGTAGATGTCGGGTCGCACGACGCCGTCCGCGAATTGGAACCCAAGGCCCAGCGCTTCGATGCGCTCCCAAGGGAATGCCGACCCGGGGTCGGTCGACTTGCGGCCCAGCCGCTTCGGCGCGGCCGGCTGGCAAGGATTGCGGCTGCCCGGGTCGCACAACCCGATGTCGCTGTGAGCGACCACCCTCCCGGGGGGAATACGTGGGTAAGCCGCCTTGATGCGACGCACGAGGTCGACTACGGCGTCGACCTGGACGACTGGGTATTCGACGCCGGTCCGGTGGGTCATCTCAATCCCGATCGAAGCCCCGTTCAAGTTCTCGGCCCCTTGCCACGCGCTCGTTCCGGCGTGCGCCGCCTTGCTACCCTCGGCGGCGAGCTTGTAGACCTCACCGTCCGGGGCGACGAGGTAATGGATCGAGACCTGCCCGCTGTAGAGGAAGGTGCGCAAGTCTCCGTCAAGCCTACCTGCGGTGTGGTGGATGACGATCATGTCGGGCGGACCGGGCCGGGCCGACACCAGTGGTGCTCGCAGCCAAACCGGTCCGAGACGTACCCGCAGGCCCTTATCCAAGATCGTTATACAATCGGCAGGCTCGGCGGCCGCCAAGCGTCCTCCCGCGACCTGGACCGTCCCAGAGAACGGACGCCAGACGCGCTCCTTGGACGGATCGACCGGAAAACCGGGCCCGACCGGACCAGCGAACACGTCAGGCGCCGTCACCGTGATGGCGTGTCGACCCTCGCCGAGCGCGGCGAGGTCGAGCACGGCCACGCCGTTTGCGGCCGTCGTGGCGGAGACCGCGCCGACCGAGATCCGGCATGCCGGCACCGCCTCGTCCGGAAGGACGCGGTTGACGACCGCCACCGTAAGCCCGGCGGCCGGTGGCGCGTCGTCAGGGGCCGTCCCTGAGCCGGCCGATACCCAGAAAGGCGGAACTTGGAACGGGAAGGGACGCGGCCGTGGGTTCGGATCCGCGCGTCCTTCCTTTTCGTCGCGCTCGTCCCATTCCACGAGATTGGGCGAGTTGGCGTCCGGTTCATTGACCATCGGCGTCTCCGGTCTCGCCGTCATGCTGGCCGGCAAAGAATGGGACACGTCCTCCAGGAGGGCAAGATACTCTTCGCCCGGCCGGTGTGGCCCCAGCCTCGGCCGTCGTCCCCGCCTGTGGTTGGCGTCGCGCTTGCCTCCCACCCCAGGTGCGGACTCTCGCCGGACCAGGACCTGTCACGGACGCCGAGAGCCCCGGCGGCGCCGGCCGAGCCGGCGACTATTACTTTGCCGTTCCGGCTTCCGGCAAACTGACGTCCACGCTCCGGAACCTGCGCAGGTGGGCAGGCCCCTCGTCGCTGCACCGATTCCCGTCGTCGCTCAGAATCTGGAAGGAAGTTTGATCCGGGAAGGCGACCAGCGCCTCGGGAATTAGGTTGTCGCCCGTCCACATCTCCAACGCTAGCTTCGGCGACAGGTCGTCGGGACGTCCTGACCACCAGTAGAGGCGGAATGGCGCACTGCCGTCCTCCACCGGTCCCGCAGTGATGACGTAGGCCCGTTCGCCGCTCCCGACCCAGTCCATGCTTCGTATGCCGAGGCCGCCAAGATCCAAGCGTACGGCCGAACCGAATCGCGGGGCCTGCGACGCCTCCACGACAGCGGCTGGATTCTCAAGGGGCACAACAATCGCCTTGCCGTCGACGAGCGGCCCGCGAAGCCCCAGCAACAGCCCTTCGGCGGCGGCGGCGAGGCCTTCCAGGTTGAGTTCTGCGTTGGGCACGCCGGCGGCGGCGGCGAGGTCGTCCCGTAACCCGAACGCCGGCTTTCCAACCGCCCGGAGAACGGGCCTTCCCGAAGCGAACCCCACGTCTGTTGCGAAAAACACTTTGCGCTTGTCGCGATCCTGACCGTTCTTGTTGAAAGAGTGTGAGCTGATCCAGTAAACGCGCGACCCGACGCGCGCGGCACCCTCCAGGTCCGAGCCTCCGAAGGTAGTGAACGGCTCGAAGTCGAATTTGGCGACCGGGTCCGCGATCCCCCTCTCGTAGACGAACAGCACGTTCGTTTCGTCGCTAGCGACCGCGAAATGGCGGTCGTCCAGCGCTGCGGCTGCGGAGGCCTCGCAGAGCCCGCGATACTCCCGGGTTTCTGCGGTCGCTTGGTTCGCCACCAGAGAGGCGGCGAAGCCGAGGACGGCTAGGTGGCGCATCGCTCGCTCCTTCATGGCGGACAGGTACCTCGCGCGAACCGGCCCCATTGACCGAGGTCGAGGGCTGGATCGCGCGCTGGGACGAGACGACTGCCGCCCGGACGCGGCCGCCCCATGCGTGGGCCCCGTACTGTGCGGACGATGGAACGCCGAGCGCGCCCGCTCCATGCTCTTGCGCCTCGCCCAATCAGTATGATGATGGACGACGTGGCATTTGCCAAGAAGAAGCTTCGCGTCGTCGCACAGGTCGGGGCACATGATGCGGATGCTCTGGCTGTTCGGCGCAGTCGTCCTCGCCACGGTGATCGTAGCGATTGCGGAGGGCAGACTGAAAGCAGGCGTAGCCGTGATTGAACCGAGGGTCATCGCCGAGCTCGACAGGAAACCTTTCTGGGTTAGCAAGATCACCTTCCTGATAGAGGAGCCGAGGAGGATTGACAACCTGTCCAAGGGGTCGCTCCGGCCGATCGAGAAGACCCTGGAGGGGGATATTGAATCACTTCCGGCGAGGAGCCTGGACCGCATTGCCAGGATGACGTTCGGGCACGGAAGCGGAGCGCACCTGAAGATGAGCGCCGGCCTCGTCAACGACCGCCGGTCGAGTCTCATTTTGACCGGCGTTGTCACCTAGACGCGCCTGTCGAGGCCGCTTCTGTCCGAACCGTAACTGACGCGTCCCCGGCCAACCGCTGACTCTGCAGAGCCTCGACACCTCAAGTCCTGCGTTTCCATCAGCCCGTACCGGCCAAGGCGAGTTGCTCCCCCGCTGCCGAGCGTGGCGAAAGCCGGCCTGAACGCGGACGTGGTCCCTGCCGTGCCATGGGAGCGCCCGCCGGCTCGGTGGGGCCACCTGACAGGACGGACAGCGGCCCCGGGCGACTTGACCTTGCCGGGGTCACGGGCCGCGAGCGATGGGAAGAGGGTCCGTCGGCCGCAACGAAGCATCCCGCTCGTCGTGCCGCTTCCCGACGGACCACGACCGCCAACCCAATTCGGTGACGGGGTGGACCGATTGCGAATCAAAGTTCGCAGAGGTACCGAGAACAGGAAGCGCCCTGCGGTCGGTGGGGGCGCGACCGACGCTTAGGCGCGGTGCGGACGCCGCCCGGGAGCACGCCATGGCTGACGAAAGCAGGACGGACCTCGACAGCGTCGCAGAGGCGACCGCGGACGTAGCCGAGGACGAGGCTATGAGGACATACGACGCCTCGTCCCCCCCGCTCGCGAGCGACGATCCGCCGGATGCAGGCTACGAAGAGAAGTTCAAATCCTACTTATCATCCCTTAATCTTCGTCATTTCGGCTTCCGCGAATTTTTGTTCCTGGGTGGTTCGCACTATTCACCGACGAGCGCGTGCCGCGGCAGGAATGCTCTGCCGCCCGAGGGGCTCTGGAACAACATTGGGCCTACCGCCAGGGTGCTAGACGAATTGCGGGAGCGGTTGGGCGCACCGATCAGGCTCAACAGCATTTACCGCAACACTGCCTACAACTCCTGCTTATCTGGCGCCGCCGCTGAGAGCCAGCACAAGTCCATGCGCGCCGTCGACTTCACGGCTGCCGACGGGAAGGGGCCTGCCCATTGGCACGCCGTCTTGCGACGAATGAGGGACATGGAGAACGTGTTTTCTGGGGGCTTAGGGATCTACAACACCTTCGTCCACGTCGACACAAGGGGAACGAGGGCAGACTGGGACAACCGCACCTGAAGGCTGCGCCCGCGCCTGATCACGCCGGTTGTGAGGTTGCGCTTGATTTCGGCGACGGGTCCGTCTCACGCGACCTCGCGGGCCGGGCCCGTCGCTCACTGTCGCCGCCTTGCGCCGGGCCACCTTCTCGATTCGCTGCGGCCTGAAACTTATCGACAAGAGTATGCGGACCTGCATCGCGGGCGTGGGCGCGAGGACGGCCTCCACCACCTCAAGGCTCGCTGCGCAAGAACGGCTACAGCGGAAGCCTCGACGCGCGGCAGCGCGGCGCGTGCTGAACGGGGAAAAATTCCGCAGCTTGGGGGGAGGCGCGGATCAGATTCGAGAATAGTCGACGGCACTACGACGTGATCGGGCCACACGGAGTGCACTGCCGCCGGCCGCCCGCGCCCGATGTGTTCCTGCCTGCCTTCGCAGCTTGGCCGGTTGCGCTCGGCCAGCCGGCGCGATCATTCAGAGCTGCTCATGGAGCGGCGACCGATCCTGCACTGACTTCAGACATGGACCATTCCATGCGAATGGATCAATGCCACCGTCGGCCAAACCAAAAACCCTTCTCTTTGAAAACAACCTGAGCGGTATTCCGCTTGGACCGTCAGGCCGCCTGAAGAGGTGCGAACGGCGGCAAGCAAGTGATCCGTTACTTTGCTCGAAGAGCTCTGCCTCTTTGCACGCAAACGCCAAGCTTTTGCCCTGCGCTGTCTGCACCTCAATCTGGCGCAGCGACAGTACTACCTGCTCCGCACCCGTCTGCTGACCTCGCATCATGTCCAACGCCTTCGGTCCTGGCTGATTCTCTCAATAAGCTCGGTCCAAAGCCAGCCGGTCTGGTCAGTGCTGCCCCGTCCGTGAATTCAAGTCCATGTTGCCTAGGCAAGAACAGACTCGATGGCAGTGGATGAGGGACGGCGAGCAGTTCTTAAACGCTGGCTTGAGCCGCTCATGGCCGCGCTCGGGCATCTGGCCCGCCGAGGGATGTGCCCGTTCTGCGTTGCTGGCCTGATTAATTTGGCCGAGCGAAAGAGCGCGCAACCGAGAGCGGCACGGGCGGACGTTGTATCCCACGAATACCTGCAACATTCCATCGCTGTGATCTGGGATGGGACGCCTCTTTCGCAGGCCCTCCTGATGGAAGCGGATCGGCGCATGGGCAACCTCGATCCGGTCGTCGAGGTCGCGTATGGCGACTCTGAAGAAGGGCGACCATCCCGGTCGGAGTCGGCCCGCAATACGCCACCATACTGGTCATGTATGCTTATGGTGCCGGCCAAATCGATGCGGCTTTCAGACGGAAAGCTGCCGGAACCGGAAATCCGAACTAGCTGGTGTAAGGAGCGGAGCCACGTGTTGGGTTGACAGACCTTCCACAAACTCAGCTTTAACGAGACGTGCTTCAGGTCGTCATTTTTTGGGGAACACTCCGCGTCGGCTCTTGGTGCGTATAGCCCGCACTGCGCACGACTTTCATGGGATTTGCTAGTCGACCTAGAGCCAGCTCGCTGGACCTTGTCCTAGCTCGAATCCACATTGCCCTCGCCCCAAAAGTCGGGGATTGTCAGACGAAAACTACGTCTGATTCGCTCAACTTTGCCGTGCGTTCGGCGCATCCACAGTGGATTGAGCTTTCGGCTAAACACGGCAGAACAAACCATGGTGGAACTCGCGTGCATAACCTTCGCGCACGCCAAGGAAGCCGCTCAGAACAGGGACCTTCGATGGACAGTGATCTGCCTCCAGAGGGCGTCGTAACCGCATCAGACGACACCGCACTTACGATCGAAGAGGCGCTTAACCGCCCCGACCCGTCCACCGAGCCTGCCCCCCCCGTCGACGATGCCGGTGAGGAAATGCCAGGTACGGTGCCCCAGGCAGCGCATGACTACAGTGGCATTCGCTGGCCCGAAGCCGACCGCGCGCCGGACTACGCCTGGATCGCCGGCCTAGCTACACCGGCAGTTTTCGACCTGACGGCGGAGACTATCGAGGCGCTTCTCCGTCTCAATCGCTACGTTCCATCGCGCGAGACGGAGGTCATTGCCTTCGCGCTGCGCGGCGCATCGCTTGTGAGCGGCCACTCCGCGACAAAGGCCGGCAGTGTCGCGATCAAGGTGACCGAGCCCGATCACCGCAACTTCCGCTGTGTGATCGGCTTCTATTTCCATGGCGAAAGGAAACTGTCCGCGTTCACGGGATCAACTGTGCCGTGCCGCAAGGCAGTGTTCGGGTCCAAGCACGGCGGCGACCCGTCGAACATGCTACTAACCGGGATGTACTCGTATTACGTCTGGCGCCACAAGACGCTTACCCCGGCGCTGCGCCTCGCGAAGTCGAAGGCCGACTTGGAAAGCGGCGCCGAAGCGACGGTCCTGCGCAACTCCGCCGATTTGATGCTCGACACGGCTGACGTGTTCGACCCGTCAACGCCGCTCGACAACATCCATTGCTCGTACCTCTTGGGCGAGAGCTCCGACCTCGGCGCGCAGTTCTCCTCGTGGGGCTGCCTCACAGTGCGCGGCACTAAGGCGCCGTCGGACGAGTGGAAAATGTTCCAGAAGGTACTGAGCGGAGTTGGTCTCAAATCGCGCGTTGACCTAATGCTCACTACCGGAAAGGAAGCAGCGATCGTCGTCGATAGTGGCAACAACCCTGAAAATATCGAAGAGAAGCTTGGAGCTCTGCGACAAGGTTCGCGCGGCGAAGAGGTAAAGCGGGTGCAGGTCAAGCTCGGTATCGACGCCAGCGGCTTCTGGGGGCCAATTACAGCGGACAAGTTCACCGCCCGCCAGCGTGCGCTCAACCAAGCAGCTGGCAAGGGTCGTGTGGCAGACGGAATCTATGGCCGCAGCTCCGACGCGCTGACAGGTTGGAAGGTGTTCGCCGGCGCCTCGGCCTGATACCGTCAAAGCCTAGAGCGACATCCGATCAGGTTGGATCGTATGCGTCGTAGCCTGCGGCTGCGAGATAGTTGCGGCATTCAGTCTTTGAGAAGCGTCTGAACGCGCGTTTGATGGTGTTCCAGAGGTCGCTGACCGTGCGGGCTGCCTTGGCGCGCAAGATGGCCTTGAGCTTGGCGAAGACGAGTTCGATCGGATTGAAGTCGGGTGAGTAGGCCGGCAGGTACAGCAGCCGTGCTCCGGCCGCCTCGATGCGTTCGCGGATACCGCTGACCTTGTGGGCGGGCAGATTGTCGAGCACGACTGTGTCGCCGGGCTTGAGAGTTGGGACCAAGGTTTCTTCGATATAGCCGCGGAAGCGAGCTCCGGTCATCGGTCCGTCGAGGAGCGCGATGGCCGTCAGACCGCTGGCGCGAAGGCCGGCCGTGACCGTGATGGTCTTCCAGTGGCCGAATGGCACCGCGACCCGGCAGCGTTCGCCGCGCGGAGCCCGCCCGTAGCGGCGCACCATCTTCGTGTTGGTGGCGGTCTCGTCCAGGAACACGAGCCTGTCCGGGTCGAGATCAAGCTGACGCTCGAACCAGGACAAGCGCGCTGCCTTCACGTCCTCCCGATCCTGCTCAGAGGCGTGGCCGGTGTTTTTTTACGCGTGATGCCGTGGCGCTTGAAGAAGCGGGACAGGCTGCTCAACCCAACCTGCAGGCCCCGTTCTGTCAGTCGGCCGCGCA
This sequence comes from Methylobacterium trifolii, assembly GCF_022179685.1. Taxonomy (GTDB): domain Bacteria; phylum Pseudomonadota; class Alphaproteobacteria; order Rhizobiales; family Beijerinckiaceae; genus Methylobacterium; species Methylobacterium trifolii. The sequence continues at coordinate 113 of NZ_BPRB01000270.1, read as the reverse complement.
GTTCATGCAGAAACAGTTCGGGCTGCGCCTCGTAGATCTATCGGATCAGACCGGCCTGTGCCTCGATGGCGCGCGAGCGTTGATCGCCGCCCATCGGCCTAGAGCGTGTTATG
>NZ_BPRB01000269.1 GCF_022179685.1 Methylobacterium trifolii | reverse complement strand
TCGCCCGGCCGGGCGAGATAGGTCAGCGCGGAGATCATGCGCGCCGATAACCCATTTTCGCGGCTGGGAAACCCGTCGCCGTGACGCGCCGGGCCGAGCGTTGCCGCAAGCCCACGCTCGCGGGCCGACCTGCCCGAAATTGAGGCGTGTCGGACGGCTATCGTTCCTGTTATGTTCTAGCTTGGTCGTATCGGGCGAGGGGAGAGGCCGGATGACACGCGAGCGGGCGGCTCCCGGCACCGAATCGTTTCCCCAGCGCCGGCTCGCGGCGAGCACCCGGCCCGACGGGCCGGCGCGCGGGCGGGGGGCGACGGCCAACCCGGAGGGCCGCTTCGGGGCGGCGCGCCGGGAGATCGCCGACGACGGCTGGGGGCCGGCGGAGGCACCGGCCCCGCGCACGGAAGTCATTGTGGAGCGGGCGCGGAGCATCATCACCCGCAACGCCTCGCCCGACATCCCCTTCGACCGCTCGATCAACCCCTATCGCGGCTGCGAGCACGGCTGCATCTACTGCTTCGCCCGGCCGAACCACGCCTATGTCGGGCTCTCGCCGGGCCTCGATTTCGAGACGAAGCTCTTCACCAAGCCGGATGCCGCCCGCCTGCTGGCGCGGGAACTCTCGGCGCCGGGCTACCATCCGCGCACCATCGCGCTCGGCACCGCCACGGACCCCTACCAGCCGATCGAGCGCGAGCACCGCATCACCCGCGCGGTGCTGGAGGTGCTGGCCCGCTTCCGCCACCCGGTCGGGATCGTGACGAAGTCGAACCTCGTCACCCGCGATGTGGACATTCTCGCCGCGATGGCGCGGGAGCGCCTGGTCAAGGTCGCAATCTCCGTCACGACGCTCGATCCGGGTCTTGCCCGAAAGATGGAGCCCCGCGCGCCGCATCCGCGAAAACGCCTGGAGGCGATCCGGCGGCTCAGCGAGGCCGGCGTGCCGGTGATGGTGATCGTGGCGCCGATCATCCCGTCGCTCAACGACCACGAGATCGAGGCGATCCTGGCCGAGGCCCGGGCCTGCGGGGCCGGCGAGGCGAGCCACGTCCTGCTGCGCCTGCCGCACGAGGTGAAGGACCTCGTCGCCGACTGGTTCGCGCAACATTATCCGGGCCGGCAGCGCCACGTCTTCTCGCTGATCGGACAGGCCCGCGGCGGCCGCGAGAACGATCCCGCCTTCGGCAGCCGCATGGTCGGGGAGGGGGCCTATGCCCGGCTGATCGGCCAGCGGATGCGTCTGGCCAAGGCCCGGCTCGGCTTCAGCCGCGAGCGCGTCACCCTGGAGGCGGGTGCCTTCCGGGTGCCCGGCGCGCAGCTGTCCCTGTTCGATCGTGCCGGGGAGCCCTCGTCCTGAGTGTCTCTCACAAGACTCCCGCTGCGCCGTCGTGGCCAGAGGGAGAACTCCCCGTGATCGGACGTTTTGTGAGCTGCACTAGAACGGGGCCGCGAAGCCGCGGGTGAAGCTGAGGCGGTGGTGCGGGGAGCGGCCGCGCGCGGCCAGGCCCGCGCGGTGGGCGGCAGTGCCGTAGCCGACGTTGCGCTCCCAGGCGTAATGGGGATGGCGCAGGGCCAAGGTGCGCATCAGGCCATCGCGAAACGTCTTGGCGACGATGGAGGCCGCGGCCACCTGCGGCACCAGCCGGTCGCCGCCGACCACCGCCCGGCAGGGCTGGGTCAGGCCGGGGATGGGGTCGCGCCCGTCCACCGCCACGGGGGCGTCGATCCCGAGCCGCCGGACCGCGCGGCGCATGGCATCCAGCGTAGCGCCGCGGACGTTGATCCGGTCGATCAGCTCGCGCGAGCCCGCCGCCACAGCGACGCGGGCGTGCAGGCGGATCAGGGGGGTCAGCGCCTCGCGGACGGCCTGCGGCACGCGCTTGCTGTCGTCGAGCCGGGCCAGCAGCGCCGGCGGGATCGCTTGGGGGTCGAACCAGACGGCCGCCACGACCACCGGGCCGCACAGCGCCCCGCGGCCGACCTCGTCGCAGCCGGTCAGGGCGGGGTAGTCGGCGGCGCGGGTCGGGTCGAAGGGCGGCATCCCCGCCTCTTGGCATCTCAGGCCGCGGCCGTCACCGCCTCAGCCGAAGGCCGGGACCGGCGCGGGCAGGGGGCCCGTCCCGCGGGCATGCGCGCTCTCGATGTTGGCGTAGAACTGCCGCGCGCTCTCGGCCCAGGTGTAGCGCAGGGCCTCGGCCCGGCACAGGTCGCGCGGCACGGCGAGCGCGGCAAGCGCCGCCGCCCGCAGGTCCCGGTCGAGGATGCCGGTCCGCGTGCCGCCGATGACGTCGAGGGGCCCCGTGACGGGAAAGGCCGCCACCGGGGTGCCGCAGGCGAGCGCCTCCAGGAGAACGATGCCGAAGGTGTCGGTCAGGCTCGGGAAGACGAAGGCGTCGCTTCCCGCATAGAGGGCGGCGAGGTCCCGCCCGGTGCGCGTCCCGAGGAAGCGGGCCGCGGGCGCCAGGGCCGCAAGGCGCACCCGGTCGGGCCCGTCGCCGACCACGACCTTGCTCCCCGGAAGGTCGAGGCGGAGGAAGGCCTCGACGTTCTTCTCCACCGCGAGCCGCCCGACGAACAGGAAGACCGGGCGAGGCAGGTGCTCCAGCTCCGCCGGCATCGCCTCGCCCGTGGCGCGCGGCCGGAACAGGCTGGTGTCGACGCCGCGGGTCCAGCGCATCAGGTTGGCAAAGCCGCGCCCGGCGAGGTCCCGCTCCAGGGAGGGCGTGCTGACCATGGTGCCGGCCGCAGCCCCGTGGAATCGCCGCAGCCAGGCGTAGCTCCAGGATTCCGGCACGGGCGCCCGCGCGGCGAGGTATTCGGGAAACCGGGTGTGGTAGCTCGTGGTGAAGGGCCGGCGCGAGGCGAGGCAGTAGCGGCGCGTGGCGTAGCCGACCGTGCCCTCGGTGGCGATGTGGACGTGCGTCGGCGAAAGCCCCGCCCAGCGGGCGGCGACCTTGCGGCGCGTGGCGTGCGCGAGGCGGATCTCGGGGTAGCCGGGCAGCGGCACCGAGCGGAAGTCGTTGTGCGTCAGCAGCACCGTGTCGAAGCCGAGCCCGCGCCCGGCCTCGGCCATGTGTTCGAGGGAGCGCACGACCCCGTTGACCTGCGGCCGCCACGCGTCGGTGGCGATGAGCAGCCTCACGCGACGGCCCGGCGGCCGGGCAGGGCCTCGGC
>NZ_BPRB01000268.1 GCF_022179685.1 Methylobacterium trifolii | reverse complement strand
ACCCGCGCGGTGCCGCTGCTGCGCCGCCTGGAGCGATGGTCGCGCCCGCGCATGAGCGTGTTCGAGACGGCGCTCGGCATGCGCGGCATGGGGCTCGCGCTGCTCGCGCTGGCCATGGCGCTGATCGTGGCCGCCCCCATCGTCGGGCAGATTCCCCTCGGGCTCGCGGTCTGCCTCGTCGGCCTCGGCCTGGTCGAGCGGGACGGCGTCGTCGTCCTGGTCGGGCTCGGCATCGGCGTGGTCGGCGTCGCCCTGAACGCGGGCTTCGTCTACGCCATCGTCTCCGGCCTCATGAGTCTGCTCCACCTCTGGTAGGGACTACGCTTCCAGGTGGCGCGCCCGGACGAGGCGGTAGAGCAGGCCGCCTCGGGGGCCCGCCAGCATCGAGGCGATGTAGAGGGCGCCCGCCGCCAGCACGATCGACGGGCCGGTCGGCAGATCGAGGTGGTAGGAGAGACTGAGCCCGCCGAAGCTCGACAGCACCGCGATCAGCATCGAGGCGGGGATCAGGCCGCCGAGGTCCCGCGCCCAGAACCGGGCGGCGATGGCCGGCAGCAGCATCAGCCCGACCGCGAGCAGGGTGCCGAGCGCCTGGAAACCGCCGACGAGGTTGACCACCACCAGCCCGAGGAAGGCGTAGTGCGTCGGGCCGCCCGCGCGGCTGACGGTGCGCAGGAACAGCGGATCGACGCATTCCATCACCAGCGGCCGGTAGAGGGCGGCCAGGGCGAACAGGGTCAGCGTGCTGATGCCGCCGAGCAGCCACAGGGCGGAATCGTCCAGCGCCAGCACCGTGCCGAACAGGATGTGCAGCAGGTCGATCTGCGAGCCGCGCAGCGACACGAGGAGCACGCCGGCGGCAAGAGAGATCAGGTAGAAGGCGGCGAGACTCGCATCCTCCCGGATCACGGTGGACCGGGTGACGAGGCCGGCGAGCAGGGCCACCAGCAGCCCGGCCCCGAGCCCTCCCAGCGTCATCGCCGGCAGCGACAGGCCGGCCACGAGGAAGCCCGCCGCGGCACCGGGCAGGATCGCGTGGCTCATCGCCTCGCTCATCAGGCTCATCCGCCGCAGCATCAGGAACACCCCCACCGGGGGCGCCGAGAGCGAGAGGGCGAGGCAGCCGACCAGGGCGCGGCGCATGAAGCCGAACTCGATGAAGGGGGCCAGCGGATCAATCATGCCGCGCCCTCCGTCCCGGGGTGAGGATGGTGGTGGGCGTGCCCGTGTCCATGGCCCGCGTGGCCGGCGTCTTGCCCGTCGTGCGGCCGGGCCGCGTGGTCGCGGGCGCAGATGGCGGCCGTCTCGTCCCAGGCTTCGGAGAGTTGCGTGGCGCGGGCGAGGTTGGCCGGGCTCAGCACCAGGTCCGTTGCGCCCCAGGCGACCGGCTCGCGGGCGAGCAGCAGGGTCTGCGGGAAATGCGCCCGCACCTGTCCGAGGTCGTGCAGGGCGGCCACGATCGTGCGGCCGTCCCCGTGCCAGGCACGGATCAGGGCGATGAGGTCGGCGACGGTGCGTGCGTCCACCCCGGTGAAGGGTTCGTCGAGCAGGATCACCCGGGCATCCTGGAGGATCAGGCGGGCGAACAGGGCGCGCTGGAACTGGCCGCCCGACAGCGTCCCGATCGGCCGCCGCTCGAACCCCGACAACCCGACGGCGGACAGGGCCCCGGCCACGTTCTCGTGGTCGTCGGCGAGGCTGCGCCAAGCCCCGGCCCTGCGCCAGAGGCCCATGCTGGCGAGGTCGGCCACGCTCATGGGGAAGCTGCGGTCGATCTCGGCGGCCTGCGGCAGGTAGGCGATGGCGCGCTGCGCCACCCCGCGCTCGATCCGCCCGTCGAGGCAGGCGATCTCGCCGACGAGTCCCTTGAGCAGTGTCGACTTACCGGCCCCGTTCGGGCCCACCAGGGCCAGCATGTCGCCGGCCCGGATCGTGCCGTTGAGGTGGTGCACGGCCGGATGCCGGTCGTAGCCGAGGGTCAGGGCGTCGAGGCGGATGGCGCCGCCCGCCGGGGACCTGTCGGGACGCGTCATGCGGCGGTGGCCCAGAGGATCGCGAGCCAGAGCGGGCCGGCCAGCGCCCCGGCCAGCGCCAGGCGGACGAGCAGCCCGCTGCGGAACAGGGAGCCCCCGAGGGGAGCCGGCGGTCGGTCGGTCTGGGGCACGGGTGTCATCGCGGTAAAGGCCGGTGGCAGGGGGCCGGGCGGGAGCGCCGGTTTGCCGGGACCCGAGGGGCCGCCTATATTCGAGGTGATACACTGTAACAGCCGCACCGTTCAATCGGAGCGCGAAGGTCGGGGAGTGGAATGCACGAGCATGCCGCGCATGCCGGAGACGATTGCCGCGCCGCACGACCCGGCGACGTGCTCGCCCGTGCCGAGCGGCTCTGCAGCGAGCGCCATCTGCAGTTCACGCGCCTGCGCCGCGAGGTCCTCGAGACGGTGGCTGCCGAGGGCAGGCCGCTCGGCGCCTACGACATCGCGGAACGGTTGAGCGGGGCGGGCCGGCGGGTCGCCGCGGTCTCGGTCTACCGCGCCCTCGATTTCCTCACCGAACACGGTCTCGTCCACCGCATCGCCAGCCGCAACGCTTTCGTGCCCTGCGCGCACGAGCACGCGGCGCGCGAGGGGCTGGTCTTCCTGATCTGCCGCAGCTGCGGCATCATCGACGAGACCACATCTCCCGAAGTCGAGGACGGATTGGAGCGCACCCTGGCCCGCGCCGGGTTCCGCCCGGAAAGCCGTATCCTGGAGGTCGAGGGCGAGTGCGGTGCCTGCGCCGGGCAGAAGGCCGGGACGACGGTCTGACACCGTACGGGTATCGGTGGCGAAAACCTGTATATTGACAATTCTAGGGGACCGACCCGCTGCAGGCGTGAGGGCTGCGACATCCGGAGGCGGCTGTAGCGTTTTGGTTTGCCGGATAAATGAACGATCGCGCCGCATATCCTATTGTTACGGATAGGTCGTATCGTCGAGGGACGATTCCCGGTCCCGTCAGACAAGATTGTTGCCTGTGCCCCTGCGCTATCCCGTCCCGTCCAGGTCCTGCCCGTCCGCCTGTCCGGTGCCGCCGGACGCTGTCCGCCCGCCTTGCCCATGATGGTGGATGCGGGCGAGACCGAGCGCGAAGCACGGCGTCAGGTCGGCGTCCTGCCGTTCCGGCGCGATTCCGACGGGGCGTTCTCGGTGCTGCTCGTCACCTCCCGCGAGAGCCGGCGCTGGGTGATCCCGAAGGGCTGGCCGATGAAGGGACGCAAGCCCTACGAGGCGGCGGCCCGCGAAGCCTACGAGGAGGCGGGCCTCCTCGGGCAGGTCGGCAAGCGCCCCCTCGGCTTCTACCTCTACGAGAAGCGCCTGAAGAGCCGGGATTCGGTCCTGTGCCAGGTCAAGGTCTTCCCCCTCGAAGTGCGCAAGCAGCTCAAGGCGTGGCCGGAGCAGCACCAGCGCGAGCTGCGCTGGTTCCGTCCCGCCGAAGCCGCGGAGGCGGTGGCCGAGCCGGGCCTCGCGGCGATCATCCGCGGGGCTCTCAAGCGGAAAGGCCCGGCGAAGGGCTGACGCGCGGTGCCGCGGATGGGGACGGGTCTGTTCCGCCACAGGCCCGCAGCATCGCGACGCCAATCGCCTTCGCGGGCCGCGAAGCGATTGCCAAGGCCAGGATGATCCTTTAAGGCCCCACTCAGTTCGGACGGAAGCGCTTCCAGGCCACCGCCCGACCTAATGCTGCGGTAGCTCAGTGGTAGAGCACCTCATTGGTAATGAGGAGGTCGTGGGTTCGATCCCCCCTCGCAGCACCACTTTCGGTCATTCACGACAACATCCGATCGGGCCCGAGGATATCGTAGGCCTTCAGAGGCGCCGAGAAGATCTCCTTGACCGCGACGTGGAACAGTCGCTCGTCATGGATCGCGCGGCCGTATACGTCCGCCTTCTTCGACAACACTCGGCGCCTGGTGCCGTCGGCAGGGTCCCGGCAGGTGATCCACCTATATCCGGCGGCCGACGTAGAGCACACCGGCCGCCGCCACGGCGATGACGCATAGGGTGCCGAGCCCAGTGGCAGGTTTCGAGGCGGAGTCCGTCATCAGGCCTTGGCACGCGACAAGACGCGGCCGGATGTCGATCCGGCCTTGCAGGACCGAGTTTTCTCAACGTCCCAGGGCAGGGGCCTTTCTATCCACAGGACGAATTCAAGCGAATGTCGTTCTGTGCCAATGTTTTATGGTGGATCTGTCCACAGCGGCCCAGCTTGCGTTGACTCCTTCGTCATTAGGAACAAAATAGGAACATCGATCCTCTCAACAAAGCGGGCAACCCATGCCGGACGCCGCGGACGGACGCGACGACCGGCTCGCCGGCATGCGCCGACAGCTCGATGACCTGGCCTGCAAAAACATCGTTCGGCAGCGGACCCTGCCTTTCGGCCTGTCCGCCCTCGACGCCTCCCTGCCGGCCGGCGGCCTGCGCTGCGGGGGGGTGCACGAGGTCGGCGAGGTGGGCCCGTCCGCCGAATACGCGGCGCTCTCCGCCCTGTTCGCCGCCGCCGTGCTGGCCCGCCTGCACGGGCCGGTGCTCTGGTGCCTGCGAGGACGCGACCTGTTCGCCCCAGCCCTGGTCGGCGTCGGCCTCGCACCCGGCCGCGTCGTCTTCGCCGAGACCCGGTCCGACGCGGAGGTGCTGCCGGCGATCGAGGAGGGCCTGCACACCCGCGGCCTGTGCGCCGTCGTCGGCGAGGTCGCCCGGTTGGGGCTGACCGCCTCGCGGCGCCTGCAACTGGCCGCCGAGCGCAGCGGCGCCCTGGTCATCGTCGTGCGCCGCCACCGCACCGTGGCAGGGCGGGAGGCGGCCGACGACGAGCCCAACGCGGCGCTCACCCGCTGGCGCGTCTCGCCCCAGCCCGGCGCCGGGCCGCCGCTCTCCGGCCTCCCCCGGGCCCGCTGGCTCGTCGAACTCACCCGCGCCCGCGGTGCGGACACCCCCCTTTCCTGGATTCTGGACGCGCCTGATGCGACGGGTCGTCTCCGTCTACCTGCCGACCTGGCCGACCGATCTCTGGCGCCGCCGCAACGCCGCCCGCGCGCCCGCGTGGGATAGCCCGCTCGCCGTCGCCGGCAGCGCCGGGGCCAAGCGCGTCCTGGTCGCCGTCGACCGCGCCGCGCGCCGCCTGGGCCTGCGCCCCGGCATGGCGGTGGCGCACGCCCAGGCCGCGATCCTCGGCCTGACCGTGGTCGAGGCCGATCCTGACGCGGACGCGCACGCCCTGGCCCAGCTCGGCGCGTGGTGCCTGCGCCGCTACGCGCCGCTGGTCGCCCTCGATCTGCCAGACGGGCTCTGGATCGAGGTCGCGGGCAGCGCGCACCTCTTCCAGGGCGAGGAGGGCCTGATCGAGGACCTGCTCAGCCACCTCGCACGGCGCGCCCTCAGGGCCCGCGCGGTCGTGGCCGACACGCCGGGCGCAGCCTGGGCGGTCGCGCGCTACGCTCCCCGCGAGCGCGTCGTCGCCCCGGGCTGCCAAGTCGCGGCGGTGGCGGGGCTGCCCCTGCGGGCCCTGCGCCTGCCGCGCGAGACGGTCGCCGGGCTGACGCAGCTCGGCATCGAGCGGGTCGACCAGCTCGCGGACAAGCCGCGTGCGCCGCTGCGCCTGCGCTTCGGGCCGGAGCCGTCCTTACGCCTCGACCAGGCCTTCGGCCACGCGCCCGAGCCCCTGGCCTATCTCGACCTACCAGACGCGGCGCTAGCGCGCCTGGCCTTCGCCGAGCCGATCAGCACACCCGAGACTCTGGCGCGGGTCACCGAGCGGCTCCTCGTCGAACTCTGCGCCGAACTGGAACGGCGCGGGCTCGGGGCGCGCCGTCTCGACCTCGTGTTCCGCCGGGTCGACGGCGCGAGCCGGGGGCTGCGGGTGGCCACCGCCCGCCCCAACCGGACCGTCCGCCACCTGATGCAACTGTTCGCCGAGCGCCTCGCCCTGGTCGATCCCGGATTCGGCATCGACGAGGCGCTGCTCTGCGCCACCCGCGTCGAGTGGTTCGATGCCGCCCAGGCCGGTCTCGGGGTACTCGCGGGGGAGCCCGCCGAGGCCGACCTCGCCGAACTCGTCGACAGGCTCGGCGCCCGGCTCGGGCCCGGGCGGGTGTACCGGCTCGATCCAGTGGCCAGCACCCTGCCAGAGCGCTCGGTGCGCCGCGTCGGCCCCCTGGCCGCAGCGGCCGAGGCCGGCTGGCCGGCCGACCTTCCGCGGCCCGCCCGCCTGCTGCACCCGCCCGAGCCCGTGGCCGTGACCGCGCTGGCGCCCGACCACCCGCCGGCCCTGTTCGTCTGGGGGAGCAGACGCCTGCGCGTCGCCCGCGCCGACGGTCCCGAGCGGATGCACGGGGAATGGTGGGTCTCGGACGCCGACAGCGGCCTGGTGCGCGACTATTACCGGGTCGAGAGCACGGCCGGCGACCGCTTCTGGCTGTTCCGCGACGCGCCCGCCGCTGAGGGTGGCCGCTGGTGGCTGCACGGCGTCGGGGAGGCCTGAGGCGGGTGGCCTATACCGAGCTGCAGGTCACCACGCACTTCTCGTTCCTGCGCGGCGCGTCCGCACCGCAGGACCTGTTCGCCACGGCGGCGCTCCTCGGGCACACGGCGCTCGCCGTGACCGACCATGCCTCGCTCGCCGGCATCGTCCAGGCCCACGAGGCGGCGAAAGTGACCGGCCTGCGCCTCGTGGTCGGCTGCCGCCTCGACCTCGCCGAGCCGGGCGCACCCGCGCTCCTGGCCTACCCCACGGATCGCGCCGCCTACGGTCGCCTCTGCCGCCTGCTCAGCCTCGGCAAGGCCCGCGCCGGCAAGGGCGGCTGCCGCCTGCACTGGGCCGACCTCGCCGAATGGGGGGAGGGACTGGTCACCGTCCTGTTGAGCGACCGGCCCGACGCGGCCCTGGCGCAGGATCTCGCCCGTCTCAAGGGACTGTTCGGCGAGCACGCCTCCTGCGCCCTGACGCGCCGCTACCGGCCGAACGACGCCCTGCGCCTCGATGCGGTCGCGGACTTGGCGCGGGCGGCGCGGGTGCCGTGCGTGGCGACCGGCGACGTGCTCTACCACGAGCCCGCCCGGCGACCCCTTCAGGACGTGGTCACCGCGATCCGGCTGGGCACGAGCGTCGACCGGCTCGGCCATGCCCGCGAATCCCACGCCGGCCGCCATCTCGTGGCGCCCGCCGAGGCCGAGCGCCTGATGGGCCGGCACCCGGACGCGCTGGCGCGCACCGCCGAGATCCTGGCGCGGTGCCGCTTTTCGCTGGACGAGCTGACCTACAGTTACCCCACGGAGGCGGCGGCCGACGGCACCTCCGCGCAGGACCGGCTGGAGACGCTGACCTGGGCTGGAGCGGCCGAGCGCTACCCGGGCGGGTTGCCCGACACGGTGGCCGCCCAGATCCGGCACGAACTCGGCCTGATCGAGCGCCTCGCCTACGCCCCGTACTTCCTCACCGTCGACAGCATCGTGCGCTTTGCCCGCACCAAACACATCCTCTGCCAGGGCCGCGGCTCGGCCGCGAACTCCGCGGTGTGCTTCGTGCTCGGCATCACCAGCATCGACCCCGTGCAGCAGGGCCTGCTGTTCGAGCGCTTCATCTCCGAGAACCGCAACGAGCCGCCCGACATCGACGTCGATTTCGAGCACGAGCGGCGCGAGGAGGTGATCCAGTGGGTCTACGACACCTATGGGCGCCACCGCGCCGCCCTCTGCGCCACCGTGATCCGCTACGGTGCCCGGGGAGCCGTGCGCGAGGTCGGCAAGGCGCTGGGCGTGCCCGAGGACGTGACCGGCGCGCTGGCCGGCCTGGTCTGGGGCTGGTCGAAGGACGGAGTCGGCGAGAACCACGCGGGGGAACTCAACCTCAACCTCGACGACCGGCGGCTGCGCCTGACCCTCGACCTCGCCCGGCAGCTCATCGGCACGCCGCGCCATCTCGGCCAGCATCCCGGCGGCTTCGTGCTGACGCTGGGCCGGCTCGACGAACTCTGTCCGGTCTGCCCGGCCACGATGGCCGACCGGCAGACCCTGGAATGGGACAAGGACGACATCGAGACCCTGAAATTCATGAAGGTCGACGTACTCGGCCTCGGGATGCTGGGCTGCCTGCGCCGCGCCTTCGACCTGCTGGCCACCCACCGGCCGGGCGAGCCGACCGACCTCGCCGCGATCCCGGCCGATGACGGGCCGACCTACGCCATGATCCGGCGGGCCGACACGGTCGGCGTGTTCCAGATCGAGAGCCGGGCGCAGATGGCGATGCTGCCGCGGATGAAGCCGAAAGCCCTCTACGACCTCGTCATCCAGGTCGCGATCGTGCGCCCTGGCCCCATCCAGGGCGACATGGTCCACCCGTACCTGCGCCGCCGCGAGGGTCTGGAGTCGGTGACCTATCCGACCGAGGCCCTGCGGCAGGTGCTGGAGAAGACCTTGGGCGTGCCCCTGTTCCAGGAGCAGGCGATGCGGGTGGCCATCGTCGCGGGCGGCTTCACCCCGGCCGAGGCGGACAAGCTGCGCCGGTCGATGGCGACCTTCAAGTCCACGGGCGGGGTGTCGAAGTTCCGCGACATGCTGGTCGCCGGCATGGTCGGCAACGGCTACGCGGCCGACTTTGCCGAGCGTACCTTCAAGCAGTTGGAGGGCTTCGGCTCCTACGGCTTCCCGGAGAGCCACGCCGCCTCCTTCGCGCTGCTGGCCTACGCCTCGTCCTGGCTGAAATGCCGCCACCCGGACGTGTTCTGCTGCGCGCTCCTGAACGCGCAGCCGATGGGGTTCTACGCCCCGGCGCAACTGGTGCGGGACGCGTGCGAGCACGGGGTGGCGGTGCGGCCGGTCTGCCTGAACGCCTCCGCCTGGGACTGCACCCTGGAGCCGGCGGGCGGGCCCTGGCTCGCCGTGCGGCAGGGCCTGCGCATGGCCCGCGGCCTGTCCGAGGCCGACGGCATACGGCTCGTCGCGGCCCGTCCCCGGGCGGGCTACCGGAGCGTCGAGGAACTGTGGCGGCGCGCTGGCCTGCCGGGACGCGCCCTGCGCTGCCTGGCCGGGGCGGACGCGTTCCGCGACCTCGGCCTCGACCGGCGCGCGGCACTCTGGGCGATCCGCGGTCTGGCCGAGCGACCCCTCGACCTGTTCGCCGCCGCCGACGCGCGCGACGGCCGGTTGCGCCCGGAACTCCGGGAGCCGGCGGTGACGCTCGCGCCGATGAGCGCGGGGCGAGCGGTTGCGGAAGACTACTACGCCACGGGCCTGAGCCTGCGCGGGCACCCCCTCGACTTCCTGCGCGGCGACCTCGGAGCGCAGGGCTACCGTCCCTGCCGCGTCCTCGACGGCATCCGCAGCGGCCGGGGCGTGGCGCTCGCGGGGCTTGTGCTGATGCGCCAGAAGCCCGGTTCGGCCAAGGGGACGATGTTCATCACCCTGGAGGACGAGACAGGCATCGCCAACCTGATCGTCTGGCCCGCCGTGTTCGCGCAGCACCGCCGCCTCATCCTGACGGCCGGGATGATGGGCGTACGCGGGCGGGTGCAGCGCCAGGGCATCGTCGTGCACGTGGTCGCACAGGGCCTCGTCGACCTCACGCCGCTCCTGCGCCGGGTGGGCGAGCGTGAGGACGGCGCGGCGTTTCCGCTGCCGGCCGGCCGCGGCGACGAAGTCCGGGGCGGCGGAGGGCCGGACCGGCGGGAAGTGGAGACGTTGCAGCCCCGGCCGCGCGACTCCCTCGTCCCCGACCTCTCTCCCGGCATCAGGGTGCCGACGCGCAACTTCCGATGATTCGTCATCCCGTCTGAACGTGATCCGGCACCCCGTTGGCGGACGACCTCTCGCCGGGGGCGCGATCCGGCCATTCCGGGGCCGTAACAGGTCACGTCGTGCCGGATCGCACGGTGAGGTCTTCGTACCTGCTGCATCGTCTCCCATAAGGGCCTGAAGCCCTCCCGGCCGGACGACGCCCCCGATGACCCCTTCGCACCCCTTCGACGCCGCGGTCGCGGCCGGCATCATCACGACGGATCAGGCCGCGCGCCTCGCGGCGTTCTACGGGCCGGGACCAACAGGGCAGGTCGCGGTCGCGGGTTCGCCGGCCGCGACGCACGCGGTCTTCGATCTCGCGCATGTCCTCTGGTACGCCGGCGCCCTCATCGTAATCGGCGCTATGGGCCTGTTCTCCACGGTCGCCTTCGCGCAGATGGGCTCAGGCGCCCTCGTCGCGACGGCGCTCGCCTACGCCGTCCTGTTCACGGCCGCCGGGCACTACCTCTGGCGCACGAAGGGGCTGCCCGTCCCCGGCGGCCTCCTCGTCACGGTCGCGATCGCGATGACGCCCCTGGCCGTCTTCGGCGTGCAGGAAGGCCTGGGCTGGTGGGGCCGCTTCGGCGATCCGGGCCAGTACAAGGATTTCTACGTCTGGATCAAAGGCGGCTGGCTGCCGATGGAGGTCGCCACCCTCGCCGTGGCGCTGGTCGCCGTCCGCTTCTACCCGTTCGGCTTCATCACGATGGTCGCGGCGGTCGCACTCTGGTTCCTGTCCATGGACCTGACGCCCTGGCTTGCCGGCACCTTCGATTTCGGCTGGGCCCTGCGCAGCAAGGTCTCGATGTGGTTCGGCCTCGTCCTGATTGCCCTGTCCTGGACGATCGACCTTCGCCAGAGGCGCGCGGACTACGCCTTCTGGCTGCACCTGGCCGCCATCGCCGCGTTCTGGGGCGGCTTGACCTCCCAGAATTCCGACAGCGAAGTAGCTAAGCTCGTCTATTGCCTGATCAACGTCGGGCTGATCGGCCTGGCGCTCTTCCTCACGCGCCGGATCTACGCGGTGTTCGGGGCGATCGGCATCGCGTTCTATCTCGGTCATCTCGCCGAGAAGATCTTCAAGGACTCGCTGCTGTTCCCCTTCGCGCTCTCGCTGATCGGCATCGGCGTCGTCGGCGCGGGCCTGCTCTACCGCCGTCACCGCGACCGCATCCTATCCGCCTTCGAGCACGCCCTGCCGGCCGGTTTGCGGTCCCTGCGGCCAAGGCATGCACTCGGCCCGGCATCGGAACGGTCCGTTTGAGATGCACGTGGACGGGTTGCGCGATAATCGGCCGCTGAAGATCACACCCGCAGCCGGTCCATCCACTCTTGCCGAGATCGATCTGGGCCCTTTATGGTCCTGCTTTGGACTGTGATAGAGCATCTGATCGAGCTGAGGAGTGGTCAGCCGATCCACCTTCGGTGCGTATTCGTCGGCGGGACGATCCGTCGCGTTAGCCATGTTTCGGAAGCGAAGGCTTTGGTTCCGCGCTCCCGGACCGGCAAGCGGAACAATAACCTTGGCGGTTCGTTCTTCGGTTCATGGAACACGTCAGGTCCACCATCGCCACGACTGCCTTCGCCGTTCTCGGATTGGTGGCGGCAGCGCATGTTCTGCATCCGCGTGATGCTGCCCTGGATAAGACCAGTCCTGCCCGTGATGCGGTCCTTTCGGGACAGGCTTCGGCCCAGGGGGCCTGGGTCAGTCCTCCTGCACGGACGGCATCGGTCGCTCCGGCGTCGTCTCGCAGCGATAGGCGGACCATCCTTGCATTTCCCGAGGTCGGCCATCCGGCTTCGTTCACGCTCGTGACGCCGGATGTGATCGCCTTGCCGATGATCCCCGAGACGGTACAGGACGCGGCAATGCTGCGCCGGCGTCCCGTTCAGGTCGGCGTTCGCCAGACCCCGATGGTCGGCAAGCGCATCACCGTCGCCGACCGGCGCAACGCCGATCGGAACGGCGCGACGTCACCCACCGAGACTACGCCTGCTTCGAGCGATCCCATCGGCGATCTGCTCAAGACGCTCGGCCTCGGCCAAGGCCGTGAAGGCTAGAGCGTGTTATGAACTTCTAGGTTGGGTTTTGCGTTTGGGTTTATGAGCCTGGATCGCCCCGCCTACCCGTCCGACGTGAGTGATGAGGAATGGGCGGTCGTCGCCCGTTACCTGACGCTGTTGCGGGCGGATTGCGAGCAGCGGGACCACGAACTTCGCGAGGTGTTCAACGGGCTGCGCTACATCGTGCGGACGGGTGCGGCATGGCGGTTCATGCCGCACG
>NZ_BPRB01000267.1 GCF_022179685.1 Methylobacterium trifolii | reverse complement strand
AGCTCATGTCGCCAGTTATCAACGAACGACCCTAAGTCGACTTTCGAGTTCAGCAGGCTCAAGAACATCCATAGGTGGGCCTTTAGCGGCAATTTCCCGCCCTACCATGTACAGAAGCGACTGCATCAGCGCCCGCATCTCGGGTGTGCCATGCTCAGAAACCACCTCGTTCGCACTTAGGCAGGCTTCGGCGACGGCTTCAAGGTCACGGGATGTGGTCACAGGTGCTGACCTATACAAACAGGCTTTGACACGTACGCTAGCGTACCTGATGCGTCGTCGCTCGTCCACAGGTTGAAATTTATCGGCATACAGTCATTCTGAGTTGTACGCAGTCAAGCTGAGCCATATGGATTTCGTCATGGATATGCCGCGCGGTGCCATCCCTTTGCCCGACGTAGCCCCCCGGTCTGGCCATATTCTCACGCGCATTGCCGAAGCAACCAGCGTTCCGATCGCAGAGTTCCTAAACCCAAATGCCAAGAATGAGGTATCTGGCGCGTCGGAGCTGCTGACCTTGTGGCTGGCGATCAAAAGCGAACAGGGGCGCTACGCTGCCTTGGAGTGCCTGCGAGCTATCGCGCAGGATCAGGCCGACTGAGGCTTCGATCTCGCTCTCACTTGCATCTGTGCAAAAACCAAGTTCCACCCAAAGCGACGCGAGATGAGCAACGCCAAGAAAGCAGGAGCATAACCACCTGCCTTCCACGTCAGTCCACTTTACGGTGCCGTCTGGCCGTTTGAAACGATAAAGGTTCAGAGAGTGGCTTGAGCTTTTTGAAAACTGAAATCGAACCTGAACAAGATGAGGCCACTAGCGTCAGTGACTTCAAGTCGCCAATCGTCGTCAGGCGTCAATGTATCTGCCTCCTCACACAGTAGCGCACCTGCAAGCCGGATAGCTTCCCGTTGAGCTTGCTGCCGATTGGGGAGGTCGGTTCCTTCCAAGTCGATCGAGCTACGGCCGTTATAGACGTTGAAATGATAACGCGGCACTTTGGCCCTCGCCTTTAAGGGCGGGAGCGCATGCTGCTCTCAGGCGTCAGCGCCCATATCAGTGGCTGACGATGCGTTATGCTACGTCCAATTCAAGGCACATGCATCAGTAAACGTACGGTACCGTACGAAATCATTGCCTCCGGGCTTGTGTATGTCAAACGCATAATCGTCCAGATTTTCGCTAAGTATCTGATTTTACTGGTTTTATTTCTTGCAGACAGCTGCACGTCCTGGCAAGAGTTCGACACTTCGATCAAAGCTCGTCGGTCGAATTGTCCGAGGCCATCATGCACCATCGTCAGCGCGTCGTCGTCTACCTGCGAGTTTCGACGGCACAACAGGGTAGGTCGGGCCTGGGCATCGAGGCACAGCGGGCGGCGGTTCGCGACTATCTGGCCAGTACGGCAGCCGAGCAGATCGCTGAGTACGTCGAGGTCGAAAGTGGTGGCAAAAGCGATCGGCCCCAACTGCAAGCCGCTCTTTCGGCATGCCGGCTGCACAAGTGCCAGCTCGTGATCGCAAAGCTCGATCGCCTCTCGCGAGACGCCGCTTTTCTCCTCGGGCTTCAAAACGCTGGGGTGCGTTTCGTGGCAGCTGATATGCCGGCTGCCAACGAGATGGTGGTGGGCATTATGGCGGTCGTTGCTCAGGCCGAACGGCAGATGATCAGCGCCCGTACTCGGGCTGCGCTCCAGGCCGCAAAGGCCCGTGGGAAGGTCCTAGGCGGCTTCCGCGGCTACGTGGGCACTCCTGCTCACGCAGCCCAAGCGAGGGCAGCACATGCCGCCCAAGCGGACCAACGAGCCGCCGATCTCGCTGAGACCATAACTGCCCTACGGGCCGCCGGCATCACCACGTTCAATGGAATCGCAGCAGCCCTCAACGCGCAAAAGCTCACGACCGCTCGTGGCAAAACGTGGACGGCGGTTCAAGCAAGTAGGCTGCTTGCCCGGCTCAGGCATCTTGAAGCAGCCTGAACCGTCTCACCGTGTCCGGCTTCGACCCATTGCGGAAGGTCCGGAGGTCCGCTTCCCGGCAAGTTATCGGATGAGTACCCGGGAACTCAGCGCGTGTACTTGCACCTGCTCCCCTCATACGAAAAGCCGACTTGCAGTAGATGTTGACGTTCGATCCTCTCAATCGTCATCGAACTCGATCTCCGGATTGCCACACCTAGAAATTGAGTGCACGCTCCCAGCAGTTGCGCAGAACCAATCTAGGTGCGAGCCTGCAACGGAAACCGGAGCGTTCCTGATGGACCGCCTACAAGCAGATCGGTGCCTCGAAGTTGCCCGTGAGTTGCGCGCAGCGGCCGAAGAGACGCGGCGGACGCTCCAGGCCTCGCGCGATCTCGTGCGACGCTCCCGCGAGCAGACCGCTGCAGGGCCGTCAACAGGTCGCAAGGACGAGGACCCCGGCCCATCGAACCAATTGGTGACGTCGCTCATCGACGCCTACGAGGCCTCGGAAGACGACCCCGATACCCAGACCCGCCTGCTCCTCGGTCGGGTCCTCCATCATGTCGGGCGTCGCGTCGCTGGCCTGATGGGACCACGGGCGGCCGGAATCGCCGTGCATTGATCGACGCGGCGCAGGGATCGGTGGAAAGCCATGATGACCGGTGAGGATCCGCAAGACGACGCCCCCGGCGCGCTGGACCGCATCGCCCGGTCGCTGGGTGTTCCAGTGGCGACCTTCCTGACGGCCCACCCGGCTGAGACACCGGACACTGAAATGCCGGTGGCGGGTCTCGATCATCTCCCCGACGTGGTGGCGCTGCTGCATCTGTTCGTGCGGCTGAAGAGCCCCGAGGCTCGGGCGCGCTGCCTCGCCTACGTCGTGCAGGAAGCCACGAACGACGGCTGATCTGCACAGCCGTCCTCGACATCGGGCGAGAA
Organism: Methylobacterium trifolii; assembly: GCF_022179685.1. Classification (GTDB taxonomy): domain Bacteria; phylum Pseudomonadota; class Alphaproteobacteria; order Rhizobiales; family Beijerinckiaceae; genus Methylobacterium; species Methylobacterium trifolii. The sequence goes on along the minus strand of NZ_BPRB01000267.1, from coordinate 6,254 downwards.
CGCATGATGCTGGGACCCGACGAACGGCGCGGCATCGATCCGAAGGCTCAGAACGCAGTGATGGACCAGGACCACTTCCCGATAGTCGCCATCGGTGCGTCCGCGGGCGGCATCGAGGCGATGCGGGGCTTCTTCCGTGGGGTGCCGGCGACGCTCGAAGCAGCCTTCGTCGTCGTTACGCATCTCAACCGGAAGCATAAGAGCCTGCTCCCGGACGTGCTTGCCCGGTTCACGCCGCTCGAGGTCGAGGCCGCTACCGACGGTGTGTCGGTCCGACCGGGCCGCGTCTACGTCATGCCGGCCGGTTTCGTCATGGGCATCGTGGACGGCCGACTGACGTTGACGCCGCTCGGGGAGGGCAGAGAGACCAAGCCTATCGACGTCTTCCTGACTGCCTTGGCCCTCGACCAGGGTGAGCGCGCGGTCGGCGTGATCCTGTCCGGCGGCGACGGCGACGGCACTATCGGCGTCAAGGCGATCAAGGAACACGGCGGCCTGACCCTGGCCCAGACCGCGGATGGCGACGGCCCCGACACCGCCGACATGCCCATCAGCGCGCTGCGGACCGGCCTCGTCGATTTCGGTGAGATGGCTGAACGGATGGGCGACCTGATCGCCGCGCACGTCGCCGCCGCGCCGGATGCGCAGGCCGAGGCGGTCGCGCGGGAGCCTGACGCTGAGCTGCTCAACGAGATCTTCGCCATCCTCCGCTCGCAGGTCGGCCATGACTTCTCGGGTTACAAGCCCAGCACCTTCGTACGCCGCCTGCAGCGGCGCATCAGCGTCGTCGGCGCGGCCGGGCCGGACGGCTACCTCAAGCTGCTGCGTGCCAATCCGGCCGAGGTTGCGGTGCTGTTTCGGGATCTGCTGATCGGTGTGACGAACTTCTTTCGCGACGCCGCCGCCTTCGAGGCTCTGGCTACCCACGTCATCCCGAAGCTGTTCGACGCACGCGCGGCGAACGATGTCGTGCGGATCTGGGTGCCGGCCTGCTCGACCGGCGAGGAGGTCTACTCGCTTGCCATTCTCCTGCGCGAGCACTTGCTCACCCTGGTTGATCCGCCGCGCGTACAGATCTTCGCCACCGACATCGACGAGCGCGCGCTCACGGTCGCTCGGACCGGCCGCTACCCGACGGCCTACCTGTCCGACGTCTCGCCCGAGCGGATCGCGCAGCACTTCGTCGTCGAGGGCGACAGCGCAGTGGTCGAGAAGGCCGTACGCGACCTCTGTACCTTCGCGCCGCACAGCGTGCTGCGCGACCCACCGTTCTCGCGCCTCGATCTCGTCTCCTGCCGCAACCTGATGATCTACCTCGGCGTCGAGGCTCAGCAACTGCTGCTGCCGGTGCTGCACTACGCTCTACGCCCGCGCGGCTACCTGTTCATCGGGATGGCTGAGAACGTGACGCGCTTCGAGGATCTGTTCGAGGCGACCGATAAGCGGCATCGCATCTTCCAGGCTCGCGATGCGATCCCGTCGGCCCGCCTGCCGTCGATGTCTGGGCCGGACACGCCGATCTTCGCGAGTGCCGGCCAGCCGCACCGGAGCAACGTCACGACGCATGCGGCCCTGCGGCACACGGTCGAGGCGTTGATGCTGTCCGAGTTTACGCCGCCCCACGCGGTCGTGTCGCGGACAGGCGAGGCCGTGCACTACTCGTCGCGGATCGGCGATCACCTGGAGGTCGTGCCGGGTCAGCCGACCCGGGAACTGGCTGCGATGGCGCGCAAGGGCCTGCGGCTGGATCTCAGGACGGCACTGCGCGAGGCGATAGAGGGCAACATCCGGGTCGTGCGCGACGGCATCGGCGTCGCGTTGCCGGACGGCCGTTTCCAGTCGATCTCTCTAGTGGTCAAGCCGCTGAACACGCCCGGCGCGGCCGAGCCGCTGTTCCTGGTCGTCTTCAACGAAGCTGCCGCACCCGTCGAGAAGGAGCGGCGGCAGGCTCTGGAGGCGAACGAGCGAGACACGGCGCTTCAGGGCCTGGAACGCGAATTGAGCGCGACGCGAGAGCGGCTCCAGGCCGTGATCGAGGAGTACGAGACCTCCCTCGAGGAGCTCAAATCCTCGAACGAGGAGCTGTCCTCGGTCAACGAGGAGATGCAGGCCGCCAACGAGGAACTCGAGGCCTCGAAGGAGGAGACGCAGTCTCTGAACGAGGAGCTTCAGACGGTGAATGCCGAGCTGACGTCCAAGATCGAGACCATCGATCTATTGAGTAACGACCAGGCCACGCTGTTCGAGGGCATGAACGTCGCCAGCGTGCTCCTGACGCCCGATCTCCACATCCGCATGTTCACCCGCGCCGCGGCGCAGATCTTCGGCCTGCAGCCCACCGACATCGGCCGGCCCCTGAGCAACTTCTCCGCACCGATCCCTCTGACGTGGCTGTTGGACGAAATCCCAACGGTGCTGGCGACGAGCCGGCCCTCCGAGCGGACGATCGAGGGCGCGGACGGCGCCCGCTATCATGTCCGCTTGATGGCCTCGTCCCGAAAGGGCAGCCAGATGCCCGGGATCGTCGCGAACTTCACAAACCTACTGGAGCAGGGGTGACCGACTGTTTTGCACTCCGCACTCGACGAGGCTGCCTGCACGAGGGCAGTGCTCGTCGGCACGCCTTTGCAGAGCCTGGCCCACTCTGGTTTGCAAGACAGCGTATCGCGGCGCCTACCTTAGGGCGAACGTCAGCTATCCGGCAGTTAGCCTAGGTCCGCTCACCACCCTAAGCGGCCTTCCGGCCCGATTTGAAAAAGCCAGGGAAACCAAGAAGTTGGAGTAGATGCCCGGCACTAAATTAATGTTTTCAGTGCCCGGGAAAAATCCTCAGCTTTTTTGGTAGGAAGAATCCGACATTGTAATACGGCTTCTTCCCATACCACCGGTATTACACGGATCATGTTCCATGCCATGCAGTTATCTGCACGCGTTCCCCGCACACTCTACAAACCCGAAAGTCGCGGGCGGCGCGTAGCGCCAAGACCCCCATACGACATATCTAACGAACCTTGCCGGACAGGGATGTCTATCAGGCTTCCCGTGGTAGCTCTAGTATCTGTCTAGATGTATGGGCGAGCGTTTTGCCAAAAACGCCGCTCATGTTTTCCTCCTTCGCCTAACGGCTCAGGAGGAAAACAATAGTACGATGATGTTCTGTTAGATCATCTGTATTGCATCTATCCGTGCTGATGTCTGCAAGGCATGTAGGATAAAACCTGCAAATTTGTTCGTTATCAGGATCGGGCAAAATCCACCATATAATGTACGCGCGCGAGAGAAGTAGGAAAAATCCTACACTATCCGTATTATACATCATGTAATACGGCTAGTGTAATACGCGGATGTAATACACCTTGACTGTTAGTCCAGCCCTTCGACCAGTTTGCTTAGCGTGATGCCGAGCCCTCGGGCAATCTTTCGTAGGGTTCCCAACCTGGGATCGTGTTCCCCTCTTTCGAGGTCGCTGAGATCAGACCGATGCATCTCGATCGCCTCGGCAAGCTTGGCCTGTGTCAGGCCCTTCCGCTTTCGGAGCTTTGCCACTCGCTCGCCTATGGTGGGAGGAGGCTTTGGCGACGCTGGCTTTGTCCGCAGCCTTTTCAACTCGATGATGCGTAACGCGCTCATTATCCGGCCACCGAGCCTTTCTTTGATCGAAAGCCCCCATCCTTCCCCGCGAGGGTTCGAAGGGCTCCAGCGCCCGCAAAATCGCTGTTTAAAGGCCCTTTAGCACTGCCCCGTCCACCATGCGCCCATCCGGAAACCCCTTGCCCGGTCGCCGTTCGCATGAAGGGTCTCTTAGTCTGGTACTTCGTGGGGTTTCCGGTTTGAACCCCTCTCCCCTGGACAGGGTCGAGGCGAAGCCAAGCGACCCACTGTGGCGCAATCACTCTCACCACGTTCGTGTCGCTTCGCCAGGCCGTCAGCCGACGTTCCTCGACCGAGACCAAGCCCAGCCGCCTGGCTTCGCGAAGCGCCCGCTTCACCGTGCTCTCGGATATGCCGCCCACCGCTGCTAGCTGCCCTACCGACCAGCTACAGGCTCCACGGCGCCGGACCTCGGCCGCGACCACGGCTAGTGCCGCTTGCTCCCCTAGCGTGAAGTGGGCTGCGATCTGAGGGGGACAGAGCGATCGGGCGGCCCACGTTCTGCGCCGTGCCATCGATTCTGACGTTCGCGGCCGAGAGCCTATGTGCCTCTGCGTTGGTCTTGCAGCCGTCTGCACGGCCCGGCGAGCATCTATTAGCCCCGATAACTCCTCTGCCTCGACCTCAGTGACCTGCCCTTCAGCAAATGCCTTCCACAGTAGCGCGGTGAGTTCCGATAGCTTCACGCGCGGTGCAGCTTCAACGGCTGCCCGCAAATGGATCGCGAACATGGGTGTCCCTTCGGGTTTGAGACCCGTCGCAAGGGACACAGCCGCACGCTGGCATAGCTCCGCCGTTGAGGAAAACCGGGTTTTCCCTCTTGCGGATCAGCTCGATTTGCGGGAAGGTTCAGACGCCAATCTTGAACGTTCCCGGCCTCGGCCGGCATGTGACCCGTCTCCCTGGAGGCGGGTTTCGTGTTTTAGGTTCCGACTCGCGCCAGGGTGGCGCTTGTCGCATTGGTCGCCGCTCGGCTTCCCCCTGTCAAATCTCTATGGCTTCGGTAGCGCAAGCCACGCGATTACGGCTTGGCTCACGGTGGCGAGCGCGCCGATGAAGGTGAAGACGGCCGCCAGGATGGCTCCGATCGCTGCGGCTTTCGTCCACCAGGCTACGCGCTCGCGATGAGCTTCGTCGGCCTCACGCTTGAGCCGATCCTTCCATTCGAGCCACTCCTCAGCAAATCCCTTCGTGAGGTACGGTTCGGTGCCGATCGCGATCGATCCCGCGGACCCACCAGCGTGCTGCGCGAGCTTGTACCGTATCGCCTCGGTTCCGGACCGCTCTAGTTGTTGAAGCCAATCGTCCGCCTTATCACTGGGAGCCCATCGGCTTGAAAACCCTAATTGCTCGGCCATGACGCACCCCACATGCCGGGTCGTACACTAGAACGACGGTACAATTCCGACAGCCCCCGCTGTGAAGTAGTTCACGCCTTCGCAATTGGCGGCTCCCCATGCCGCTCGAATAGAAGATTGAGCGCCTCGGCCATCATGGCGGCCTGCGACTTCTCCTGCTTAATAGCCAGGATGGCGAACTGCTGGCGCACGGCCGCATCGAAGTAGGCGGAGATCACCACTTTGCCCTTGCGGCTTGGGGCGCTCTGCGATGAAGCAGGGGCAGCTGCAGGCGCTTCTGGCGCGGCCGGCGCCTTGCCGCTCTTCTCCTTAATAGAGGATAGCCCAGCGGCGAAACGGTTGCTCATGTGCTCATGCTCTCCTGTGTGGTTGTGCACACGCTCACGTGCGCGGATGTGAGGATGCAGGCATCTCGCCGTGTGGTGGGGCGGAGTTGCGCACACGTTCGCCTGCAGGGATGCGGAGTTGCTCGCATGTCCACATGTACAATCGTGCGATTTCAGAAGCAGCTTTGCCCTGCGGCTCGACCTCCTGTGCGACTTGGCCGGCGATAAGACACCGGCTGTAAGCAACGCGATCACCGAGGCGGACCGGACAGACGGCAAGGCCGAGGCCGCTCTCGATCATCTCGGCTGCCTCGTCGGCCACGGTCCCATAGGACGGGACGGAATTAAGGATCGCGAATGCCGGCACCTTCACCAGCTTCAGCAATTCGACTGTCTTACGCATGGCCCGCAGATCCATGATCGAAGGCTGACACGGGACAAGCACCAAGTCCGCGCACCGGGCGGCGTCCAGCGCTGTGCTCTCCGCGTGCGGCGCGGTGTCGAGGATGAGTGCACCGGTGCCGATCTCGGCCGCGTGCTCAACTACCTTCGCGAGGCGGGCCGGCTGGATGCTCTCCACGTGGGGAAGGGCCTCGCCGCGCGCGTCGTGCCATTCGGTGGCGGATGCTTGAGGGTCTAGGTCCAGGACCAATGCGTCGGACCCGTGTTGCCAGAACGCCGCCGCGAGGTGCAGGGCGACTGTCGTTTTCCCTACGCCGCCCTTTTGATTGATGAGCGCGATCGTGCGCATGGCAGCTTCCTCACATGCGAATCAGTGGCCCTGTGTGCCCTAACACGTGTGCACATGTGATAGTTAATACATCTTTACAGGTCTAACTGGAATGCGCTTTGCAGACAGCTGCATGCCCGGAAAAGACGATTATACCATTCGCGCATACAGGCTTGCGATGGTTTATAA
>NZ_BPRB01000266.1 GCF_022179685.1 Methylobacterium trifolii | reverse complement strand
GTCGCGGGCGTGGCCGAGGGTGGCGCGAGCGCCGTGCTCGCCGCCTCGATCTTCCATTTCGGCCAGCACACCGTGGCCGAGGCCAAGGCCCACATGGCGGCGGCCGGCCTGTCGATGCGTCTCGACGTTTGATCCGGCACCATCCTGCAGGGCACGCGCCCTACAAAGTCGCAGCGATTTCAACGCTCCGGCTTGCCCGCGGACCTGCGGTGCCGCAGACACGGGAACCCGATGACCCTGCCAAGGGTGCCAGGATGGGTGCCAGGATGCACGAACCTGCATGTCCGATTACACGCTGAACGACCTCGCGCGCCTGGTGGCGAGCCGCGCCGGCACGTCGCCCGAGCAGTCCTACACCGCCAAGCTGCTGTCCGAGGGCCCGGCCAAGGCGGCCAAGAAGCTCGGTGAGGAGGCGGTGGAGGCCGCCATCGCCGCCGTGCAGGGCGACAAGGTCGGCCTGAAGAACGAGGCGGCGGACGTGCTCTACCACCTCGTGGTCCTGCTGCGGGCGGGCGGGGTCGAGCTCGACGCGGTGATGGCCGAGCTGGAGCGCCGCACGGGCCAGAGCGGGCTCGCCGAGAAGGCCGCGAGGCGCCACACGTGAGCGAGGCCCCGCGGGCGCAGCCGCCTGCCGCCGGCCCGCCGCCGGTGACCGGCCAGGACCCGGTGACGGGGGACGGCTCGGAGCGGCTCTCGCCCTACCGCCTGTTCGGCCGCGAGGCGTGGGCGCAGTTGCGCGCCGACACGCCGCTCACCCTGACGCAGGGGGACATCGAGCGCCTGCAATCCCTCAACGACCCGATCTCGATCGAGGAAGTGGTGGCGATCTACCTGCCGCTGTCGCGCCTGCTCTCTCTCTACGTCGCTGCGACCCAGGGGCTGTTCAAGGCGACGCAACGCTTTCTGCTCGCCGAGCGCGAGACCAAGCTGCCCTACATCATCGGGCTCGCGGGCTCGGTGGCGGTCGGCAAGTCCACCACGGGGCGGGTGCTGGCCGCACTCCTGGCGCGCTGGCCCAACACACCGCGGGTCGACCTCGTCACCACGGACGGGTTCCTGCTGCCCAACGCGGAGCTTGCCCGCAACGGCACGATGGAGCGCAAGGGCTTTCCCGAGAGCTACGACACGGCGGCCCTGCTGCAGTTCCTGCACGACGTGAAGTCGGGCCGGAAGCGGGTCACCGCGCCCCTCTACTCCCACCTCGTCTACGACCGGGTGCCCGGCGAGGAGCGGGTGGTGGAGAGCCCCGACATCCTGATCGTCGAGGGCCTCAACGTGCTCCAGCCGGCCCGCCTGCCGCGCGACGGCACGGCGGTGCCCTTCGTCTCCGACTTCTTCGACTTCTCGATCTACCTCGACGGGCACGAGGACGACCTGCACCGCTGGTACGTCATGCGCTTCATGCGCCTGCGCCAGACGGCGTTCCGCGATCCGCGCTCCTACTTCCGGAAATACGCCGAGGTGCCCGAGGCCGAGGCGTTGGCCATCGCCGACCGGCTCTGGACCACGATCAACCTGCCGAACCTCCGCGAGAACATCCTGCCGACCCGCCAGCGCGCCAGCCTGATCCTGGCCAAGGGCGCGAGCCACCGCATCGAGAGCGTGGCCCTGCGCCGGCTGTGACCCGCGCGGCAGCCTTTCATGCGAACGGGAACGCCGCCTCCACCACGTAAGGCCCACCCCCCGTCGAATCGCGGGCCGAGTACAGCACCACCCGCGTCGCAGAGAACGTCAGGGGCTCGAACAGCCCGGATTGCGACAGGTACATCGCCACGTCCTCGGGGCTCGCCGCGCGCTTCAGCCGGGCGAGGGTCACGTGGGGCACGAACTTGCGCCGGTCCGGCTCCACCCCCGCCCGGCGGATCAGCCGCTCCTGCTCGGCCTGGAGGTCGGCGAGCGCCGCGTTCCCCGCCACCGAGGCGTAGAGCGCCCGCGGCTTCTCGCCGCCGAAGGCCCCGAGCCCGTCGAGGGTGACGGTGATGGCGGGGCGCGGGCGCATCTCCGCCAGGGCCTCGACGGCGTCCTCGGCCACGTCCGCGTCCACGTCGCCGAGGAAACGCAGGGTGATGTGGTAGTCGGCGGGCTCGATCCAGCGCGCGCCGGGGATGCCGCCGCGATACCGCGCCAGGGCGTCGCCGAGGGCGGGCGGGATTTCCAGTCCGGTGAACAGGCGGGGCATCTCTTTTCGACCCGATGGTGTCGGCTACTTCGTCGGCGCTCCGAGCCGTCCCACGAAGGTCTCCACCGAGGGCAGGATGCCGGAGACGATGGCCTCGACGCCCTTCACGTTGGGGTGGAGGCCGTCGTCGAGGTTGTAGGCCCGGTCGCCCGCGATGCCTTCCAGGAAGAACGGGTAGAGCACCAGGCCGTATTGCCGGGCGAGATCGGGATAGATCGCGTCGAAGCGGGCGACGTAGTCCGGCCCGAGGTTGGCCGAGGCGCGCATGCCGGCGAGCAGCACCGGGATGCCGCGGGCCTTCAGCCCGGCGATGATCGTGTCCAGCGCCTTCTTGGTCACCGCGGGGTCGGTGCCGCGCAGCATGTCGTTGGCGCCGAGTTCGAGGATCACCCCGTCCGTCCCGTCCGGCACCGACCACTCGACCCGGTCGAGGCCGTTGGTGGCGGTCTCCCCCGAGACGCCGGCATTGGCGACCGAGACCCGGAGGCCCTTCGTCGCCAGGGCCCGCTCCAGCACGGCCGGGAAGGCCGCGTCCGCCGGCAGGCGGTAGCCGGCGGTCAGGCTGTCGCCCAGGGCCACGAGCTTCAGGGGCCGGGGGGCCTGCGCGCCCGCCGGGCTCGACAGGCCGAGGGTGGCTGCGGCAAAGAGCGCCATCAGCCCCGCCCTGCGGCGGCCGTCATGGCGCCGTCCCCTGGCAGCGTCCATATCGCGCCCATCCCGTCCCGGCACGATCCCTGCCGGAGCCTTCGAAACCCGTCGCAGCCACGCCAAAGCCCCATCCGCCATGCTCGTCATCGCCCACAGATCGGCCCGTCCGTGACCGCCGGCAAGATGCCCGACCCCGCCATCGTGCTCTCCGACGTCGATCTCAGCCTCGGCCGGGGGGCGGCGCGCGTCCATGTCCTGCGCGGCATCTCGCTCGCCGTCGCGCGGGGCGAGGCCGTGGGGCTGGTTGGGCCTTCCGGCTCCGGCAAGTCGACCCTGCTGATGGTGATGGCGGGGCTGGAGCGGCCGGATTCCGGGACGATCGCCGTCGAGGGCACCGATCTCGGGGGGCTGGACGAGGACGCGCTCGCCCGCTTCCGGGGCCGGCGCATCGGCATCGTGTTCCAGGCCTTCCACCTCGTGCCGACGATGACGGCCTTGGAGAACGTGGCCCTGCCCCTGGAACTGGCCGACAAGCCCGAGGCGCTGGCCCGCGCCAGGGCGGAGCTCGAAGCGGTCGGCCTCGGCCACAGGCTGCACCACTACCCGGCCCAGCTCTCCGGCGGCGAGCAGCAGCGGGTCGCCATCGCCCGCGCGGTGGCGCCCGATCCGGCGATCCTGGTGGCCGACGAGCCCACCGGCAACCTCGACGAGGCCACCGGCCGCCAGATCGTGGACCTGCTGTTCGCCCTTAAGCGCGACCGCGGCGCCACCCTGGTGCTGGTCACGCACGATGCCGGCCTCGCCCGCCTCTGCGACCGCACCGTGCGGCTGCGCTCGGGCCTCGTCGAGGCGCCGGTGGCCGCCTGATGCACGGAACCCTGTCACGGCCCGGCCCCGCCCATCGGCCCTCCCGGCTGCCCCTCACCCTGCGCCTGGCCCTGCGGGAACTGCGCGGCGGGCTCTCGGGCTTCGTCGTGTTCCTCGCCTGCATCGCGCTCGGCGTCGCGGCCATCGCGGGCGTGGCCTCGATCTCGCGCTCGCTCTCGGACGGGCTCGGGCGCGAGGGCCGACGCATCCTCGGGGCCGACCTCAGCTACAGCTTGATCAACCGCGAGGCGACGCCTGCCGAGCGCGCGATCCTCGACGCGCAGGGGCGGGTCAGCGTCGTCGCTTCGCTGCGCGCCATGGCGGTGGCGGGCGAGACGGGCGCGGCGCTGGTCGAGCTCAAGGCCGTGGACGGGCTCTACCCGGCGGCCGGCGCCTTCGTCACCGAGCCGCAGACGCCGCTTTCCGACCTGCTGGCCGTGCGGGACGGGGTGCCGGGGGCCGCCGCCGACCCGGCTTTGCTCACCCGCCTCGACCTCAAGCTCGGCGACCGGATCACCTTGGGCGGCCATCTGGTCGCCATCCGCGCGACCATCGTCTCCGAGCCGGACAAGATCGCCGGCGGCATCGGCTTCGGGCCGCGCCTGATCGTGTCGCAGGAGACCCTGCGGACGACCGGCCTCGTTCAGCCGGGCAGCCTCAACCGCTGGAGCTACCGCCTGCTGCTGCCCGACGCCTCGGAGGGCGACCTCGACGCGGCCGCCGCCCGCGTCGCCAAGGCCGTGCCGGAGGCGGGCTGGGAGATGCGGGCGCGCACCAACGCCGACCCGCGCTTCGCCAAGAGCATCGAGCGCTTCACCCAGTTCCTGACGCTGGTGGGCCTCACGGCGCTGATCGTCGGCGGCATCGGCGTGGCCAACGCCGTGCACGCCTTCGTGGAACGCAAGCGCGGCTCGATCGCGACCCTGAAGAGCGTCGGCGCACCGGGCTCCACGGTCGTCGCCCTCTACCTCACCCAGGTGATGCTGATCGCCGGCCTCGGCACCGCCATCGGCCTGACGGTCGGCGCGGGCCTGCCCTTCGTGGTCCAGGCGCTGTTTGCCGCCGACCTGCCCCTGCCCCTGAACCCGACGCTGGCGCCGGGCGAATTGATGCTGGCGGCCGCCTACGGCCTGCTCACCGCCTTCGCCTTCGCGATCACGCCGCTGGGCCACGCCCACGACGTGCCGGTCTCCGGCCTGTTCCGCGACGCCGTAGACCCCTCCGCCGCCCGCACCCGCCCGCGCTACCGGCTGATGCTGGGCCTCGCACTGGTCGCCCTGGTGGCGCTCTCCGTCGCCACGGCCTTCGACCGGCGGGTGGCGATGATCTTCATCGCGGCCGCCGGCATCGCCTTCGGGCTGCTGCGCCTCGTGGCCCTGGGCGTCATGGCGCTCGCCCGCCGCCTGCCGCATCCGTCCTGGCCGGCCCCGCGGATGGCTTTGGCCAACCTCCATCGGCCCGGTGCGCTGACCCCGGCCATCGTACTGTCGCTCGGCCTCGGCGTCACGCTGCTGGTGACCCTGAGCCTGATCGACGCCAACGTGCGCCGCACGATCTCGGCGACCCTGCCGGCGCGCGCCCCGAACCTGTTCTTCCTCGACATCCCGGCCCGCGACGCCCCCGCTTTCCACGACTTCCTGGCGCGGGCCGCACCCGCCGCCAAGGTCGAGCGGGTGCCGATGATGCGCGGGCGGATCGTCGCCCTGAACGGCGTTCCCGCGGGGCAGATCAGGCCGCCGGAGGACGCGGCCTGGGTGCTCGATGGGGACCGCGGCATCACCTACGCCGACGAGCCGCCGGACGGCTCCACCATCACGGCCGGCAAGTGGTGGACGGCCGAGGAAGGCAAGGCGCCGCTGGTCTCCTTCGAATCGGAGTTGGCGCGCAACCTCGGCCTGGAGATCGGCAGCAGCGTCACCGTCAACGTGCTCGGGCGCGACCTGACCGCGAAGATCGCCAACCTGCGCAAGGTCGAGTGGCGCAACCTCGGCATCAACTTCGTCATGGTCTTCTCCGAGGGCACCTTCCGCGGGGCGCCGCATTCCGACCTCGCGACCCTGACGCTGCCCGGCGGCACCGATGCGCCCCTGGAGAACCGGGTGCTGCGCGACGTCGCCCACGCCTTCCCCTCCGTGACCAGCGTGCGGGTGAAGGACGCCCTCGACGCGGTCGGCGACCTCGTGGGCAAGCTCGTCCTGGCGATCCGCGGGGCCAGCGCCGTCGCCGTGCTCGCGAGCCTGTTCGTGCTCGCCGGCGCCATCGCCGCCGGCCACCGCGCCCGGCTCTACGACGCCGTGGTCCTCAAGGTGCTGGGCGCCACGCGCAGGCGGCTGCTCTCGGCCTACGCCCTCGAATACGGGGTGCTCGGGCTCGTCACCGCCCTGTTCGGGCTGATCGCCGGGACGGCGGCCGGCTGGGTCATCGTCACGAAGGTGATGCGCCTCGACTTCGCCCTCGACCTCTCGGGCGCCCTGGTCGCCGCCGCGCTCTCCGTGGTCCTGGCCGTGGTGATCGGGCTTGCCGGCACCTGGCGCATCCTCGGCCAGAAGCCGGCGCCCTATCTCCGGCAGTTCTGAGGGGCGTCCGAAGGGCTGCGCGAGCAGTCGATCGTCCCGTTCGAACAGGCTGAACGCGATTTAATCCCTGTGTTCATGAACAAATTTACATCCGATCCGGGCCGAAAACCCGGCGCGCAAGCTCGGCACGGGACTTGTGCGCGGCTGCGCAACGCAACATATTCCGCTTCGAGGCGCCCTGCGGCGCCAGAGGTCCTTGCGTGGGCCTCGCGTCAAACACCACGCTGAGAGAGCTTCTTCAAGGAAACTCCCATGGCCTTTGACAACAGCCCCTTCCGATACGGCGCCCAGGCGCCCACTCAGGCCGGCACCCAGGTCGAGGTCGACCAGGGCCTGCGCGCCTTCATGCTCGGCGTCTACAACAACATGGTCGTGGGCCTGGGCATCTCCGGCCTCGTGGCGCTCGGCCTCAACATGGCCGCCACCACCGCGACCGCCACGGGCAAGCTCGCGCTGACGCCCTTCGGCCAGACCCTCTACAACAGCCCCCTCAAGTGGGTGCTGATGTTTGCGCCGCTGGCGTTCATCTTCATCTTCTCGATGCGGATGGACAGGATGTCCGCCTCCTCGGCGCGGATGATGTTCTTCGCCTTCGCGGCCGTGATGGGCGCCTCGATGTCCTCGCTCCTCCTCGTGTTCACGGGCGGCAGCGTGGTGCGGGTGTTCTTCATCACCGCGGCGGCCTTCGGCGGCCTCAGCCTCTACGGCTACACCACCAAGCGCAGCCTGTCCGGCATGGGCTCGTTCCTGGTGATGGGCCTGATCGGCCTGATCCTGGCCTCGCTGGTCAACATCTTCCTGGCCTCCTCCGCGCTCCAGTTCGCCATCTCCCTGATCGGCGTTCTGATCTTCGCGGGGCTCACCGCCTACGACACCCAGAAGCTGAAGGAGATGTATCTCTACAGCGGCTTCGACGGTGAGGCGGCGGCCAAGATGTCGATCAACGGCGCCCTGACGCTGTATCTCGACTTCATCAACATGTTCCAGTTCCTGCTCACGCTGATCGGCGACCGCCGCTAAGCCGCAGGCACCGAACACGACGAGGCCCCGGCGGAAACGCCGGGGCTTTTTTCGTTCTCTTAGGCGCTGGCCGGAAGATCAGTATACCGGCGCGACTCCCCCTCGCCCCTCTGCGGGAGAGGGTGGCCCGCGGAGCGGGTCGGGTGAGGGGAGCGACGGGTCCGGATATGGCGCTCCCCTCACCCGACCCTCGCTCACGCGAGGCCACCCTCCCCCGCAAAGGGGGGAGGGACGATTCCCACACGACAACCGAGCCGGGACGTGACCGAAACGAGCCCCCTGGCCGCCGCCGAGGCCCCCGAGCG
>NZ_BPRB01000265.1 GCF_022179685.1 Methylobacterium trifolii | reverse complement strand
GGCGGGCGGCGACGCAGGCGATGACCAACCTCGCCGAGGGCATCCAGGGCCTCGTCCAGCACATGCGGGCCGAGCAGCAGATGATCCGCGACTGGGTCGAGGCCCAGGCGAGCCGCGAGCGGGAGCTGAAGCAGGCGCTGGACCGCCTCGGGCGCGAGCGGGTCTGATGGCATCGCGCAGCGCGCGCAACGCCCGCAGCCTCAACGTCTGGCCCGGCTACGTCGACGCCCTGGCCACGCTCCTCCTGTCGGTGGTGTTCCTGCTGACGGTCTTCGTCGTCGGGCAGTTCTTCCTGTCGCAGGAGCTTTCCGGCCGCGACACGCTGCTGGCCCGCCTCAACCGCCAGATCGCCGACCTCACCGACCTGCTCTCCCTGGAGCGCTCGACCCGCCGCAGCGAGGCCGAGGCGGCCCAGGGCCTGCGCACCACGCTGCTCGCCGTCGAGGCCGACCGCGACCGCATCAGGGCGGAGGCGCAGGGGAATGCGGCCACGCAAGGGGCGGCCGGCGACCTCGACAAGCAGCTCCAGGCCGAGCGCGGCGCGACCAGGCGCGCCCTGTCGCAGGTGGACATCCTCGGCGAGCAGATCAGCGCCATGCGCCGCCAGCTCGCGGCCCTGGAGGACGCGCTGGCGGCCTCCGAGAACCGCGACCGGGAATCGCAGGCCCGCATCGCCGACCTCGGCAGCCGGCTCAACGTGGCGCTCGCCCAGAAGGTGCAGGAACTCGCCCGCTACCGCTCCGACTTCTTCGGGCGCCTGCGCCAGATCCTAGGCGAGCGCCGCGACATCCGCATCGTCGGCGACCGCTTCGTGCTGCAATCCGAGGTGCTGTTCCCCGGCGGGTCGGCCGCCCTGAAGCCCGAGGCCGGCCCGGAACTGGACCGCATTGCCGGGGCCATCCTGGAACTCTCGAAGCAGATCCCCTCCGACCTGCCGTGGGTGCTGCGGGTGGACGGGCATACCGACGCGCGCCCGATCGCCAGCGCGCAGTTCCCGTCGAACTGGTCCCTTTCGGCGGCCCGCGCCATCGCCGTGGTGCAATACCTCGCGGCCAAGGGCATCCCGCCCCAGCACCTGCTGGCCGGCGCCTTCGGCGAGTTCCAGCCCATCGATGCCGGGACGAGCGAGGATTCCTACGCGCGCAACCGGCGGATCGAGATGAAGCTGACGGAGCGGTGAGCGCCGGCCATGTGATAAGGCGCTGAACCGGAACGCGGTTTCCCTCCCCCCCTCTGCGGGGGAGGGTGGCCCTCGCGCGCGCGAGGGTCGGGAGAGGGGAGTGCCGTATCCGGCAGCGGCGCTCCCCTCTCCCGACTTAGCTCGCGGGCCACCCTCTCCCGCGGAGGGGAGAGGGAAACGCCCGCGCTACGTCCGCTCGAGGGGAGGATTGATGTAGCCCCTCACGCGTCCGCGAACGCACCCTTGTAGGCAAAGATCCCCGGCACGCCGCCGGTCATCACGAAGAGCACCGCGTCGCCCGGCCGGTAGCGGCCGGCGCGCACGTCGTGCAGCAGGCCTCCGAACGCCTTGCCGCTGTAGACCGGATCGAGCAGCAGGCCCTCCGTGCGGGCCATCAGCCGCACCGCCTCCAACATCCCCGGCGTCGGGATGCCGTAGCCCCGCCCGCGGTGGCTGCCGTCGATGGCGATCTGCCCGGGCGTCAGGTGCGTGCCGGGCGCGAGCAGGGCCAGCGTGGCGTTCGCCTTGTCCAGGGTGAGGCGCGCGGCCTCCGATTCCTCGGCCAGGACCGCGTAGGATTTGGCCAGGCGCGGGTCGCGCCCGATCGCGGCGAGCCCCGCTGCCAGGCCCGCATGGGTGCCGGCGCTGCCGTTGGCGGTGACGATGTGGGCGAAGTCGACACCCATCTCGGCGGATTGCGAAAGAATCTCGGCGGCGCAGGCGGCGTAGCCGAGGCAGCCCACCGGGCTCGATCCACCCGAGGGGAAGACGTAGACGCGCCGCCCCTCTGCCCGCAGGGTTTCAGCACGCGCCTCGGCGAGGCCGAGCGAATCGGCTTCTCCCGGCAGTTCGTGCACGCGGGCGCCGAACAGGTCGTCCAGCAGCCGGTTGCCGTTGCCGGCGTAGTCGGCGTCCGTCCGCGGCACGGAGCGGGTGAGGAACAGCTCGCAGGCGAACCCCGAGCGCGCGGCGGCCGCCGCCGTGAGGCGGGCGTGGTTCGATTGCAGGGCGCCCACCGTGATCACGGTGTCGGCGCCCTCGGCCCGGGCCGCGCCGAGGAGGAATTCGAGCTTGCGCAGCTTGTTGCCGCCCCCGCCCACGCCCGCGAGGTCGTCGCGCTTCACGAACAGGCGCACGCCGTTGAGCGCGGCCCCGAGATGCCGGCCGAGGCCCTCCAGGGGCTCGATCGGGGTCGGCCGCGCCAGGAACGAGAGGCGGGGGAAGGTTGCGAGGTCGAGGCTGTCCATCTATTCGGCCACCGGCATCGCCGCGGGGCGGGCACGCGGGCCCTTGCCGCGGGCAGTCTCGTCGAGGGCGTCCGTGAATTGCAGGCTGGCGAGCTGCGCGTAGAGGGCGCCCTGCGCCAGCAGGCTCTCGTGCGTGCCCTGTTCCACGATCCGGCCCTCGTCGAGGACGAGGATGCGGTCGGCGGCGCGGATGGTCGCCAGCCGGTGGGCGATGACCAGGGTCGTGCGCCCGCGCATCAGGGTGTCGAGGGCGGCCTGCACAGCCCGTTCGCTCTCGGCGTCCAGTGCCGAGGTCGCCTCGTCCAGGAGCAGGATCGGCGCGTCCTTGAGGATGGCCCGGGCGATGGCGATGCGCTGGCGCTGGCCGCCCGACAGCGTCACGCCGCGTTCGCCCACCGGCGTGCCGTAGCCCTGGGGCAGGGCGCGGATGAAGGCGTCGGCGTTGGCGAGTTCGGCCGCGCGCCGCGCCTCCTCCTCGGTGGCCTTGGGCCGGCCGTAGCGGATGTTCTCCAGCACGGAGCCCGAGAACACCGTCGGGTCCTGCGGCACCAGGGCCATGCGGGCGCGCAAGGCCTCCGGGTCGACCCGCGCGGCGTCCACCCCGTCGACCAGCACGCGGCCCCCTTGCGGGTCGTAGAACCGCAGCAGGAGTTGCAGCACCGTGGTCTTGCCCGCCCCCGAGGGGCCGACGAGGGCGATGCGCTCGCCGGGTGCGGCGGAGAAGCTCAGGCCGTCCAGCGCCGCATACGATTCGCGGGTCGGGTAGGAGAAGCGCACCGCCTCGAACGCGACGGCCCCGCGCGACGGCTCCGGCAGGGGCAGGGCCGGGACGGGCGCGCGGATCACGGGCTCGGTCGCCAGGATCTCGGCCAGCCGCTCGGCGGCGCCGGCCGATTGGGCCAGTTCCCCGTAGACCTCCGAGAGCTGGCCGAGGGCGCCTGCACCGAACACGGCGTAGAGCACGAACTGCGAGAGCAGGCCCGCGCTCATGGTCTGGGCCAGCACCCCTTGCGCGCCGTACCACATCACCCCGACGACGGAGGCCGAGATCAGGAAGATCGCCACCCCCGTCAGCAGGGCGCGGGCCCGGATCGACTCACGGGCGGCGCGGTAGGCCTCCTCGGAAGCCGCGGCGAAGCGGTCGCCGGTGGCGGCCCCGCGGCCGAAGGCCTGCATGGTCCGGATCGCCCCCACGGCTTCCGCGGCGTAGGCGGACGCGTCGGCCAGCCGGTCCTGCGCGGCGCGCGAGCGGCGGCGCACACCCCGGCCCGAGACGATGAGCGGGAAGACGATCAGGGGGATGGCCGCCAGAACCAGGATCGAGAGCTTCGGGCTGGTAATGACCATCATGGTCACGGCGCCGACGAACAGGAACAGGTTGCGCAGCAGGATCGAGATCGAGACGCCGAACACCGCCTTGACCTGGGTCGCGTCCGCGGTGAGCCGCGAGACGATCTCGCCCGATTGCGACCGGTCGAAGAAGGCGGGGTCGAGGATGGTGAGCCGCCGGAACACGGCGGCGCGCAGGTCCGCAACCACCCGCTCGCCCAGGGTCGAGACCGTGTAGGCGCGCGCCGCGCTCGACAGGGCGAGCACGCTCACGACGCCCAGCAGCGCCAGGAAGTACGCGTCGATGACGGCGGCGCCCTCGGGCGAGAAGCCGTGGTCGATCACCCGGCGCATCGCGACCGGCACGACCAGGGTGGCGCCGGAGGCGGCCAGCAGCGAGAGGAAGGCGGCGAGGATGCGCCCGCGGTAGCGGGCGGCGAAGGGCACCAGGGGCCGCAAGGCGCTCAACGGCGCCTTGCCGCGGCCCTCCGCGGCGCGGGTCTGCTTAGCGGCCATCACGCCTCACGCTGTCTCGCTCCCAACTCTTGAGGGCCATCGCTTGACAGCGCTTGCCCTGCTTTTTGCTTTGCCTCAATCGCCGGCGCCCGCATCCGCGGGCTCAGGCCGATCCTCCGCTCTGTGTCGTCCGGGACGTTCGTCCCGGACGACCCGCTCCGCGGGGCGCTCTTCGCGCCCCGAAGCCGCCGATGCGGCTTCCGGCACTCGCCGTGCAACCTGCATCCGAGCGCTTGTTCGGACAGGAAGGCTGGGATATACGCCCGGCTTCATCCGATTGCGCGTGTTCAATGGCCGCGGGCCGCCACGACGGGCGGGTCGGCGTGGTCGAAGCCGTTCGCACGAACCTCGGGCTCGTGGCAACGGCAGTTTCTTTTGGGTTCCGACACACATCCGCACGTCGGGCGCCGTCGCGCACCGGCGGGATGTGCCAGTTTCGAGGATAGGGTCATGGCGAAAGACGCGGCCGCGAAGGCCAAGGGGACCGAGCACCCCGACTACCATTTCATCCGTGTCGTGATGACCGACGGGACCGAGTACAAGACCCGCTCGACCTACGGCAAGGAGGGCGACACCCTCAACCTCGACATCGATCCGCTGACGCACCCGGCCTGGACCGGCGGCGAGCAGAAGATGCTCGACCGCGCCGGCCGCGTCTCGCGCTTCAACTCGCGCTTCGGCAACCTCGTCGGGCGCCGCTGATTCGTCCGGACGGACCTGACGGGTTTTCACGGGCGGTCCTACGGGCCGCCCGTTTTGTTTTTCGGGACTAGGAACGCGCGTCACCGAAAGAATCTCGTTCAGCGCGCTTCCCTCCCCCCGTTGCGGGGGGAGGGGGAGTACCGCGGCGAGATTTCTAGGTCGCGTTACATCAAACCCGGTCCGAAACGAAAGCCGAGCGCAGCAGGCCCTGCTGGGCGGCCACGGGGCTCTCGCGGGGCAGGGGCGTCGGCCGGTCCTCGGAGATCAGGGCGTCGAGGTGGAGGATGCGCGCGTGCAGGCGGCGCGCCCGCACCACCAGGTCCTGGAGGCGGGCCGGGAGCAGGTTGAAGTTCTCGGGCTTCGGGGGCTCGCTGGCGGCGAGCCGCACGCGGGTCTTCTCCTGGAGCGCCTGGCCCGGCGTCAGTTCGCCCTCGGCGACCGCCCGCTGCACCAGCAGCCAGGAGGCGATCTGCATCAGCAGCGTCGTCAGGCGCATGCTCTCGGCGGCGTAGCTCAGGGTGGCGTCGCGGGAGATCAGTCGCGATTCGTCGCGCCCCTCGCCGTCCAGATAGGCGGCCGTCTCCTCGACGAGCGCCATGCCGTCGCGGAACAGGCTCCGGAAGGAATCCGAGCCGACATAGGTCCTGCCGAAATCCACCCAGTCCCGCTCGTCCCGGAACGTGACATCGAAGCCGTTCATCGTGCCTCCTGCGCCGCCTCGCGCGGTCCTCGCCGTCCCGGATCGGGACGCCACCGCGTCGGTCTCGGCCCCATGCGCAATCCTAGCGCCGAACCGGCGGGCCCGCCGGGTTTGCCGCTTGGTAACGTTAATGCCCGGCCGATGGTCCCGAAGGGCCCACCGTCGCCGCGCGGCGGGGCAGGCGCCGGCGGAGCCAGGCCAGGGCCGGGCGCTCGAAGGCGAGGTGGTAGAGCAGGCCGGAGGCGACCCCCAGGCCGATGCACAGGGCGAGGCAGGCCGGCCACGCGCGAAAGGGCTCGTAGCGGCCGGCGATCCGGGCCGCGAGGGAGATGACGGGGCTGTGGACGAGGTAGATCGCGTAGGACGCATCCCCCAGCAGGACCAGCGCGGGCGGCGCCCGGAGTCGCCCGGCCCGCTCCAGCCAGGCGCCGCCGGCGACGGCCGAAGCCACCGCGACGCCGAACAGCATCCGCAAGGGGCCGGCCGGGTCGACGGCGAGCGCGAAGAAGGCGGCGACCCCCGCGAGCCCCGCGGCCAGGCAGGGCCAGGCGAGGGCCGGCGAGCGGGCAGGGGAGAACGCGCGCACCGCCAGCGCCGCGCCCATCCCGGCCACGAACTCCGCGTTGATCGGCGCCAGCACGCTCCACAGGCTCGGCGCGGCGTAGGCGGTCTGGAGGCCCAGCCCGATCCCGGCCAGGATCGCACCGACCCAGGCCGCCACGATCCAGGGGAAGCCGCGCACGAAGTAGGAGACCAGGAACAGGGCGTAGAACATCATCTCGTGGACGAGGGTCCAGGCCGCCGCCAGCGCCGGGGGCGAGCCGGTGGGCAGCAGGGTCAGGGAGGTCGTCAGGCTCCAGTCCCGGCTCGCGCCGGAGATGCCGGGCAGGCCGGCATAGAGGGCGATCATCGCGAGCGAGACCGGCAGGTAGGGCAGGTAGATCCGGCTCAGCCGCTTGGCGGCGTAGGCGCGGGCCGGCCCCGCGCCGCGGGAATCGTCGGCGTGGGCGTGGACGATGATGAAGCCGCTCAGCACGAAGAAGAAGTCGACGCCGAAGGTGCCCCGCTCGAACAGGGCGAAGGCGGCCGCCGGCAGGGCTTCCGCGAAGTCGCGGGTGGCGATGGCCGCGTGATAGGCGACCACCGCGACCGCCGCACCCGCCCGCCCGGCCTGGAGGAGCGTGATCGTGCCGCGGCCGCCGGCCTCCCGGCTCACCGCCGCGCCTCGCCTTCGTCACCGAGGGCGGCCTCCGCAACGGCTTCCGAGACCTGCCCCTCGGCCACGAGGTGGGCGAGGCCGTGGACCAGGCCCCAGGCCCGCAGGGTCGCGGCCGACACGCGGTCCGGCGCCGCCGGGCCGCCGACCGCCCGGTCGAGCACCGCCAGCGCGGCGCCGGCGGCCTCGGCCAGGTCCGGGAACGCGTCCTTGGCCGGGCTCTGGCCGAACATCAGTTGGAAGCGGGCCCGGTCCTCCCCCGCGAAGGCGAGATAGGCCCGGCCGAGCGCGACCGGGCGGCGGTCGGTGGCCTCGAGCTGGTCCCGCAGCAGCCGGAACCCCGCCGCCGCCACGGCCGCGAGCAGGGCGTCCCGGCTCGGGAAGTGGCGATAGGGCGCGTTGTGGGACACGCCCGCCGCCCGGGCCGCCTCGCGCAGTGACACGGCCTCGCGCCCGCCCGCCCGCAGCAGGCGCGAGGCCGCCTCGACCAGGGCGTTGCGCAGGTCGCCATGGTGGTAGCGCTCGGCCGATCCCGATGTTGACAATGCCAACACGTGCCTCGATGTTGCGCCTGCCAACATACGTGGATCGGCAGCGGGCGCCAGTCCCGTTCCGCCCCGTCCGGGACAGCGCCATGACCCTCGCCCCCCTGATCGCGGCCGGTCCCGTGGTGCAGGCCCACGCCCTGATGGCGTTGACAGCCGTCGCCCTCGGCGCCCTGCAACTGGCCCTGCCGAAGGGCGGCCCGCGCCACCGCTGGCTCGGGCGGGCCTGGGTGGGGCTCCTCGCCCTGGTCTGCCTGAGTTCCTTCGGGATCGGCGCCCTGCGCCAGTTCGGCCCGTTCAGCTGGATTCACGGGCTGTCGGCCTTCACCCTCCCCATGCTCGCCGTGGCGATCGCCCATGCCCGCGCCGGCCGGATCGATGCCCATCGCTGGACCATGATCGGGCTGTTCGCTGGCGCGCTGGTGATTACCGGCCTGTTTACGCTGATGCCCGGCCGGCTGATGCACGCGGTTCTGTTCGGCACTTAAACCCGTGCCCGATCGCGCACGGCTTCAAGTCTTTGCGTCAACGCGCTCCCTTGAGCCGAACCGGCATTCATTTCGGCGGGGAGCGAATCTAATGGTGCTGGTGGGCGCCGGCCGTCGCCGGAGGGGCGCCCTGCGGCGACATCGCCCCGATGGACGCCACCGCGAACGTCACCGGCACGGTGCCGGCCCGCTCGAAGGTCAGGCTGCCCGGAACGCCGTCGCCGGGCTTGGGCGCGGATCTCAGGTCCTGGAACATCAGGTGGAAGCCGCCGGGCTTCAATTCGACCGTCTTGCCGGGCTCGATCGACAGGCCGCCGGGCACGGGCGCCATCTTCATCACCCCGCCCTCCATCGTCATGGAATGGATCTCGCCGCGCCCGGCCACGCCGACCGCCGCGGCGGTGAGGCGGTCCGGCACGGAGCCTGTGTTGGTGATCCGCACGTAGCCGCCCGCGACCTTGGCGCCGGCCGGGACGGCCCGCATCCAGGGCGCCTCGATCGCGAGGTCGCCGGCCTTCAGGGGGCCGGTACGCTCCTGGGCGAGAGCCGGGATCATGGCGGCGAGAAGGAGGCCGAGCCCGGCCGGTAGGATTCGGTTCATGGCGGATGTCCGAAAGATGGAGGTGCGATGCGGAGGATCGGCAACCCCCGATTCGTGCGGCGCGGACCCTTCCTCGGCGGCGCAGGTCCCCGGCCGGAGGCGTTACGCGATCGGGCCGCGGGACGCCATATCCGCAGCGTCCGGCCACGGAAACGCTGTTGCCGCAGGGCCGCACGCGTTCGTGACGTGCGCCGCCGCACGGCCACGCCACATTCTGGCCCGGTCGGCATGGAGTCTTAACCGTACCCCGACACCCTGGCGGTCACGGGGACGGATCGCCCGCAGGGCCCGTCTCGTCCCGCCTATCCATGGACCAGAGCCCCCCTCGATGCTCACACCGGCAACTCCTCGGGTCTGCGCCGCCCGCACCCTCGGCTTCGCACTCCTCGCCACCGTGGCGCTTGCGGCGGGCGCCTCCGCCCGCGAGCCGGGCAGCTTCGCCCAGGCCGAATGGGCACAGGACTACGCCTCGCCCGCCGCGATGCAGGTGCAGCGCTCCTCCACGCCGATCCTGTCGCCGCAGACCGTGGCCGCCACCGAGCAGATGGTCGAGCGCTATAAGGAGATCGTCTCCCGCGGCGGCTGGCGTCCGGTCTCGGGGGCCGACCGCCTGCGCGTCGGCGCCCGCGGGCCGGCGGTCGCGGCCGTGCGCCAGCGCCTGATCGTCACCGGCGACCTCGACCCCGTCGCCGGCACCTCCGGCGTCTACGATTCCTACGTCGCCGCCGGGGTGAAGCGCTTCCAGGCCCGCCACGGCCTGAGCCAGACCGGCAGCATGAGCCTCACCACCCAGCAGGCCATGAACGTGCCGGCCGACATCCGCCTGCGCCAGCTCGAGATCAACGCGGTGCGCCTGCGGTCCTATGCGGGCAACCTCGGCAACCGCTTCGTCATCACCAACATCCCCGCCGCCCTGGTGCAGACGGTGGAGAACGGCCAGGTCGTGACCCTGCACGCCGCCGGCGTCGGCAAGATCGACCGCCAGTCGCCGATCATGAACACCAAGGCGACCCAGATCAACTTCAACCCGACCTGGACGGTCCCGGCTTCCATCGTGAAGAAGGACCTGATCCCGAAGATGCAGAAGGACCCGAACTACCTCACCGACAACAAGATCCGCATCCTCTCGGGCGCCGGTGAGATCTCGCCGCGCCAGGTCAACTGGAACTCGGACGAGGGTACGCGCTACACCTACCGCCAGGATTCGGGCGCCGACTTCAACTCGATGGGCATCGTGCGCATCAACATCCCGAACCCCTACGGCGTGTTCATGCACGACACGAACACCAAGGGCGTGTTCGGCGACGACTTCCGCTTCATCTCCTCGGGCTGCGTGCGCGTTCAGAACGTGCGCGAGTACATCACCTGGCTCCTGAAGGACACGCCCGGCTGGGGCCGCGAGCAGGTCGAGCAGGCCATCGAAGGCGGCAAGCGCATCGACGCGACCCTGTCCTCGCCGGTGCCGGTCTACTGGACCTACATCACCGCCTGGGCGACGCCGGACGGCCTCGTGCAGTTCCGCGACGACATCTACAAGCGCGACGGCGTCAACGTGCCCTCGACCATCAGCGCGCCCACCCCGGTCGCCAGCGCCGAGTCGACCATGCCTCAGACCTTCGAGCCCGGCGACGAAGAGTAGTTTTTTGGGTTTTGGCCTCGGCGGCTTCGGGGGCTGAGGTAAATAAAAAAGGCCCGCACCGGTCCCGGCGCGGGCCTTTT
>NZ_BPRB01000264.1 GCF_022179685.1 Methylobacterium trifolii | reverse complement strand
GGACAGGAGCTGCGAGGCGGTGAACCAGTGCCGGTCGAACACGATCGGCACGTCGGCGGGGACTCTGGCCATCGCCATAGCCACGGCGGCGTGCGCGATGGAATCGGCGAGCGCGTGTCGGCCGGTCTGCGCCAGCCAGATCATCAGCGGCCCCAGGCCGTCGAAGGGGTGGAGCACGCAGCCCCCGATGGCCTGCGCGGTCATGCGCGCGATGGTCGACTTGCCGGCGCCGTCGAGCCCGTCGAGGACGAGGGCGATGCGACGGCCGTGCGCGACCTTCTCCTCAGCTCGGGTGATGCTGGAGGGATAGACCCGACCCTCGCGGCGCCCGTATTCGAGGTAGTGCGACTGCCCCTGCCAGGGGTGGACGAACAGGGCGGCGAGGTCCGGGTGGAGCCCGATATAGCCCATCGCGTCGAAATCGGCCGGCAGCGGCCCGTGCGCCGCTTCGAGCGCCGCGATCCGGGCGGCATCCTCCGGGCCGGGGGCATCGGCGTCCTGGCCGGTGGCATCTCGGGACATGGCTGCGCTCCACTCGGCTGTACGCGGGCTAGACACGGAGTCAGTGACCCTCGGCACGCGCGGGTCGGCGCCAGGGCCAAAGGGCGGCGCGCCGCCGGCGCGCTGGCGCGCTCTGCTCCGGCGTTTCGGCCGGGATTGGGCCCGACGCGTCGGCGAGCGCCTCCTCGCACTCCGCCTCGACAATCGCGGACGAGGCCAGGGCGGCGTCGGACGGGGCCGGCTGCGGCTCCGCCTCGACAGGCTCCGGCGGCAGGCCGCAAGCGTCGAGGAAAGTCGCCATCACCGCGCGGATGCCCGCCTCGCCGACGCTGCGCCGGTCCGGCGCGAAGAATTCGGCCGGGGCTTGGGGCCCAGTGACGATCTCGTAGGCGGGGAAGTAGATCACGTCGGGCAGGCTGCGGCTCACCTCCTCCGCGGCGACCCGCAGCACGGATTTGGCGTAGGTCGAGGCCGTGAGCACGTGCCCGTCGCCGGCCGTGGCGACCAGGGGCACCGGTGAGACGGTGAGGATGATCCGCACGCCCGCGTTGATCACACGCAGTTCTTGCACGAAAGCGGTGAGATCCGCGCTCACCTCGGCGCAGGAGAAGTCGACGAACCGGTGCCGGTCCGGGTCGAAGCGCCCGGCGACGGTGCCGGGGCAGGCAGGAAACACCGCGCCGTCGAGTGCCGTCCAGGCCTCGGTGAGCCCGAGGGTGAGGATGAAGACCCCGGCCTGCGCGAAGGCCTGCCGAGTCAGGGCGAGGTGCTGCCGGGTCAGGGCCTCGAATTCCACCTCGGTCCGGGCCGCGTAGCGCAGGCCCGGCCGGTATGGGTCGACCACCCGGTCCGGCTCGCACCAGCGGTCTTCCGCGGGGGCGAAGCGGCCGCAGGCGCGGCGCAGCAACTGAAGCAGTTGCCGGGCGGTGTAGACGTTGCCGTAGGCCGCGCTGTAGCGGCCGTAGCCCATCGCCTCCGGTGGGACCCGTAGCCAGTCCGCGAGCCGTTCCGTGCGCAGGTAGTGCAGGCCGGCCCGTTCGAGGAACGGCACGAGGTTGGCGGCAAAGCAGCTTCCCGCCGAGACGACGGTGGCCGTCTTCGGGACGAGAGGGCCGGCCCGGTGACCCAGCAGGCCGCGCGGGAGTCCGTCCGCGAAGGCGCGGGACCAGAAGGCGCGGTCGGTCTGCTGTCGGTAGGGATGCATACGGCCCTTCAGCCCGGCAGCGCCGGCATCATAGCCAGCACCTGCGCCGTCCCGGCCTCCGGGGAGAGGTAGGAGGTGTCGAGGAGCGGAATGCCGAGATCGGCCGCGAGCGTCCGGTAGGCGCCGATCCGGGCCTCGCTCATCTCCGCGCCGGCATCCCCGTCGCCGCGCGCTGCCATCCGCGCCAGGGTGGTCGGCCGGTCGGCCCAGCACAGGACGCTGAAGGGACGCGGCTCCCAGCCCGGCCGGTAGTCGGCGGACAGGAGCTGCGAGGCG
>NZ_BPRB01000263.1 GCF_022179685.1 Methylobacterium trifolii | reverse complement strand
TGTCCGACGTCAGCACCTGTGGGACAGATTGAGGGTCTTCACGAACGGAGGATGGCTGGTTCATCGTAGCCCCTGAGGAGCGAAGATGAAGCAGACATCCGGAGCGGCCAAGAAGCCGGCAGAAGCGGTGATCAAGGACATCCGTCGGGCCACACGTCGGCAGTTCTCGTCCGAGGAGAAGATCCGCGTCGTACTGGAAGGCTTGCGTGGCGAGGACAGCATCGCCGAGTTATGCCGACGTGAGGGGATCGCCGCCTCGATGTACTATGGCTGGTCCAAGGAGTTCCTGGAGGCTGGCAAGAAGCGCCTGTCCGGCGACACGGCTCGTGCTGCCACCACGGATGAGGTGCGGGATCTCCGTCGCGAAGCGGGGGCGCTGAAGGAGGTCGTGGCTGATCTCGTCCTGGAGAACCGTCTGCTTAAAAAAAGCATGAGCGGGGCTGGGGGCGACGAGGCATGAGGTACCCGGCCCCCGAGAAGCTGGAGATCATCCGGCTGGTCGAGCAATCCCACCTGCCGGTGCGCGCCACCCTGGGCAAGCTCGGCATCACCCGCTCGACGTTCTACCGGTGGTACGACGCCTACCAGCGCGGCGGCCCCGAGGCGTTGAGCGACCATCCCTCGCGGCCGAGCCGGGTCTGGAACCGCCTACCTGCGGAGATCCGCGAGCAGATCGTTGCTCTGGCCTTGGAGCAGCCTGGACTCAGCCCGCGTGAACTGGCGGTACGCTTCACCGACGAGCGGCGCTACTTCGTCTCGGAAGCGACCGTCTACCGGCTGCTCAAGTCTCAGGACCTGATCACCAGCCCGGCCTATATCGTCATCAAGGCCGCCGACGAGTTCCGCGATAAGACCACCGCTCCCAACCAGCTTTGGCAGACGGACTTCACCTACCTGAAGGTGGTTGGCTGGGGCTGGTACTACCTGTCGACGGTCCTGGACGACTTCTCACGCTACATCGTCGCCTGGAAGCTGTGCACGACGATGCAGGCCAGCGACGTCACTGCCACGCTCGACCTAGCGCTGGGTGCGGCTGGGCTCGATCAGGCGCGGGTGATGCCGCGGCCACGCCTGCTCTCCGACAACGGGCCGAGCTACGTCGCCAGCGACCTGGCTGACTGGCTCGGCATTCGGGGCATGACCCACATCCGCGGTGCGCCATGCCATCCTCAAACGCAGGGCAAGATCGAGCGTTGGCACCAGACGCTCAAGAACCGCATCCTGCTCGAACACGCCTACTTGCCCGGCGAGCTGGAGACGCAGGTTGCCGACTTCGTCGAACACTACAACCATGCCCGAGCCCATGAGAGCCTCGGCAACCTCACGCCCGCCGACGTCTACTTCGGACGCGGCGAAGGGATCCTGGCCGAGCGGGAACGCATCAAGCGCCAGACCCTCATGGATCGCCGCTTGCGCCACCACGCGCAGGCCGCCTAACCTCTTACCCCAGATGGACCAGAGCCTCCGCTCCTGAACACCGCTGAATGTCCCAAATCATCTGACGACGGACA
>NZ_BPRB01000262.1 GCF_022179685.1 Methylobacterium trifolii | reverse complement strand
GGGGGCTTGGGCGGAGGCCTGGATCTGCGTCTCGGACATGCGCTCGCTGGCTTAACCGGAGATTAGGGTTAACGCTCTATCACCGCGGCAGCGGGAGCGTGAAGCGCGTGGCAGCCCGCCCGTTTGGTGCGGAGCGTTCCCATGACCCGTCGTCGCAAGACCCGCCGCACGCCGCTGATCGCGGCGGCCCTGGTCGGGCTGCTGGCCGCCGGCTGCAATGCGCGCTCGCCCGAGACCACCGGTTCGATCGGCCGGCAGGGGGCCGCCTCCCAGACGGAGGTCGACGCGCTGGCCGAGCGCTACACCGCCAACCCCAACGATCTCGGCACCGCCATGCGCTACGCGCAGGTGCTGCGGGCCACCGAGCAGCGCGCCCAGGCCACCGCCGTGCTGCAGCAGGCGGCCCTGCGCAACCCGCGCAACACAGCCGTGCTCGGCGCCTACGGCAAGTCCCTGGTGGAGGTCGGGCGCTTCCAGGAGGCGCAGGAGGTGCTCCAGAACGCCCACTCCCCGGCCCAGCCGGACTGGCGCATCCTCTCGGCGCAGGGCTCCGCCGCGGCGCAGCTGGGCGACCATGCCAGCGCGCAAGGCTTCTACCAGGCCGCCCTCAAGATCCGCCCGAACGAGCCCGCGGTGCTGTCGAACCTCGGCCTGTCCTACGCCCTCTCGAAGCAGCTCGACCAGGCCGAATCCACCCTGCGGCAGGCGGCCGACCAGCCGGGGGCGGATGCGCGGGTGCGGGCCAACCTCGCCCTGGTGCTCGGGCTGAAGGGACGCTTCCCGGAGGCCGAGGCGCAGTTGCGCCGCGACATGGCGCCGGGCGAGGCCGAGGCCAACATCGCCGCCCTGCGCAGCCTCGTCGCCCAGCCGAACCGCTGGAAGGCGATCGAGGCCGCCGACAAGGCCGCCTCGCGCAAAACCGCGCACCCGAACGGCTGACGACACCGGGGACGGATCAGGGCGGCGGCCGCCCCCCCTTGCGCTCCAGCGCCCGCAGGGCCCCGCGAAACGTGCGCACGTCCTGCTCGGTCAGGACCATGCGGTGGAGCATGTCCCGCATGTTGCGCGCGATGATCTCGCGCTTCTCCGGCGGGTAGAAGCCGGCACCCGCCAGCGCCGTCTCCAGGGTGCCGAACAGGGCGAGCATCGCCTCGCGGGTCGCGGGCGGGCTGCGGGTCTCGCCGGTGAAGCGCGGGAGCGCGAGGCCGGCCGCGCGCCGCCACTCGTAGCCCACCAGCAGCACGGCCTGGGCGAGGTTCAGCGACGGGAACGCGTCGGTGACCGGGAAGGTGACGACGGCGTCGGCCAGCGACACCTCGTCGTTGGTGAGCCCGATCCGCTCGCGCCCGAACATCACCCCGATCCGCTCGCCCCGCCCGATTCCCTCCGCCGCCTGCGCCATGGCGGCATCCGGCAGGAGCACCCGCTTCATCTGCCCGCGCTCGCGGGCCGTGGTGGCGAGCAGGACGTTCAGGTCGGCGATGGCCTCGGCCACAGTGGCGTGGACCGTGGCCCCGTCGAGGACGTGGGTCGCGCCGGAGGCCGCCTCGCGCACGCCCTTCTTGGGCCAGCCGTTCTTCGGGGCGACGAGGCGCAGTTCCGAGAGGCCGAAATTGGCCATGGCGCGGGCGGCCATGCCGATGTTCTCGGCCAGTTGCGGTTCGACCAGGACGACGACGGGGGCGCCCATGCGCGGCCCTCCTGCATGCGGCAAGCGCAACCGAAGGCGACGCCGGCCCAGCCGGCGTCGCCAGTCCCGAAAAACGGTCAGATCTTACCGTCGAGGCCCATCTGGTAGTATTTGTGGACGATCCTGTCCTGGTTCTCCAGGAGCCAGTCGATCGAGGGCTCGTTGGTCATCGCCTTGCGGATAGCCTCGGTCATGCCCTTGCGCTGGATCTCGAACAGCGCCCTGTGGTCGACCGTCTCGGCCTCGATCACGCCGGGGCTGAGCCAGACCGAGCAGATGATGCCGAGGTCGTTGGCCTTGTGCTTCGGGATGTAGCCGGCGCGGACCGCGTCCAGCACGCCGTTGGCGATGGCGAACTGCACGGTGCCCATCAGGATCGAGGTGTACTTCGACTCGGTGACGCTGACCTTGGAGACGCAGAGCGTCACCGGGCGCACCATGATGTCGGTGTTGAGCAGCGCGAAGACGCGGGAATGGCCCACGACCTGATCGCCGGTGAGCGTCGCCAGGGCCGTGCCGACCGGCCCGTCGAGTTCGCCGATGATCACCTCGGGCTCGGCAGCCGTGTTGGGCGGGCCGCCCGCGACGAGGGCCTCGCCGGCGCGCAGGACGATGCGGTCGCTCATGATCTCTCCTCTTCCATGTCGTGAGCGGCCCGGCGGGCCGGTCACGGTTCCGGCGGCGGAGTGACCGCTCCGGACGCCGTTGTCCAGCGGCAGTGACATCCAACGACCGGCGTCAGTCCGTCCGGCGGCACGGCTTTCGCACCGTTGGGCAGCGCGCTATGACCCGCCGCAGCCCGTCGCGGGTCCTTGGACGGGCGCGCCGGCGAGACGCCAACCGAAGAGCGAGGTCCCGACCCATGGCGAAGATCAAGGTGGCAAACCCCGTCGTCGAACTCGACGGCGACGAGATGACCCGGATCATCTGGTCGGAGATCAAGAACAAGCTGATCCACCCCTATCTCGACCTCGACCTCGACTATTACGACCTCGGCGTCGAGCACCGGGACGCCACGAACGACAAGGTCACGGTCGACGCGGCCGAGGCGATCCGCCGCCACGGCGTCGGCGTGAAATGCGCCACCATCACCCCCGACGAGCAGCGGGTGGAGGAGTTCAAGCTCAAGGAGATGTGGCGCTCGCCCAACGGCACCATCCGCAACATCCTAGGGGGCGTGATCTTCCGCGAACCCATCATCTGCAAGAACGTGCCCCGCCTCGTGCCGGGCTGGACGCAGCCCTTCGTCATCGGCCGCCACGCCTACGGCGACCAGTACCGCGCCACCGACTTCAAGGTGCCGGGCAAGGGCCGCCTGACCATCAAGTTCGAGGGCGAGGACGGCACGATCATCGAGAAGGAGGTGTTCAAGTTCCCCGGCGCCGGCGTCGCCATGTCGATGTACAACCTCGACGATTCGATCCGCGACTTCGCCCGCGCCTCCCTGAACTACGGGCTGGCACGCAAGTACCCGGTCTACCTCTCCACCAAGAACACCATCCTCAAGGCCTATGACGGGCGCTTCAAGGACCTGTTCCAGGAGGTCTACGAGGCCGAGTTCAAGGGCAAGTTCCAGTCGCTCGGCATCACCTACGAGCACCGCCTGATCGACGACATGGTGGCCTCCTGCCTCAAGTGGTCGGGCGGCTACGTCTGGGCCTGCAAGAACTACGACGGCGACGTGCAGTCGGACACGGCGGCGCAAGGCTTCGGCTCGCTCGGCCTGATGACCTCGGTGCTGATGACCCCGGACGGCCAGACGGTGGAGGCCGAGGCCGCCCACGGCACCGTGACGCGCCACTACCGCGAGCACCAGAAGGGCAAGGAGACCTCCACCAACTCCATCGCCTCGATCTTCGCCTGGTCGCGGGGCCTCGCCCACCGGGCCAAGCTCGACGGCAACGCCGACTTGGCCAAGTTCGCCACCACCCTGGAGACGGTCTGCGTCGACACCGTCGAGGCGGGCTCCATGACCAAGGACCTCGCCCTCCTGGTCGGCCCCGACCAGAAGTGGCTCTCCACCTCGGGCTTCCTCGACAAGGTGGACCAGAACCTCAAGACGGCGATGGCGGGCTGAAAGCTCGGAGAAGGCTTGGAAGACAAACTTCCGATCGCGCGCGCGTCTCTCCCCCCTCTGCGGGGGGAGAGACGATGCGCCGGTCCTGCATGAGACCTGCGCGGGCGGCCCGGCTCGCTTTGTCCGCGCTTTCCGCTAAACCGCGTCCGAACCCCGACAAGCCGGACGCGCCAGGACTCTCGATGATTTCCTCACCCCTCATGACCGTGATGGTCGATGCCGTGCGCAAGGCCTCGCGGGGCCTGCGCCGCGACTACGGCGAGGTCGAGAACCTCCAGGTCTCGCGCAAAGGTCCGGGCGACTTCGTCTCGGCGGCCGACCGCAAGGCCGAGGAGACCCTGCGGGACGCCCTGATGAAGGCGCGGCCCGGCTACGGGATGGTGCTGGAGGAGTCGGGCATCGTCGAGGGCCAGGACAAGAGCCACACCTGGCACGTCGACCCGCTCGACGGCACCGCGAACTTCCTGCACGGCATCCCGCACTTCGCGATCTCGGTGGGGCTGGAGCGCGACGGCCAGATCGTGGCCGGCGTGATCTACGATCCGGTCAAGGACGAGCTGTTCGTGGCCGAGCGCGGCAAGGGCGCCTACCTCAACAACCGCCGCCTGCGGGTGGCCGGCCGCCAGGACATGGCCGACGCCCTGATCGCCTACGGCACGCCCTATCTCGGGCGCGGCAACCACCCGCGGCTGCTGCGCGAGGTCGCCTCGGTGATGGCCGTCGCCGGCGGCACCCGGCGCATGGGCTCGGCCGCCCTCGACCTCGCCTACGTCGCCTGCGGGCGCCTGGACGCCTATTGGGAGCGCGACCTCCAGACCTGGGACATCGCGGCCGGCATCATCCTGGTGCGCGAGGCCGGCGGCTTCGTCACCTCCGCCGACAACGCCTCGGAACCCCTGGCGGCCCGCTCCGTCGCCTGCGGGAACGAAGCGCTGCACCGGGAGCTGGTCGGCATCCTGCGCAAGGTGCAGGCGTAACGCTGCTCCCAGTCTCACAGGTCACCACCTGTAAGGTCCCGCAGACGACCGCCGCCCCGCAGTCGCGGGGGCCGTCCGCCGTTCGCACGCGGTCGGCCGATCTGGTCAGCGGGCCGGTCATCTGCTTAAAGCCTCGGCCGAGACATCCTCGGACCTGAAGGCCCCTTCGGTATGGAAGCCCGCCGCCACGTCGCGCTCAAGGAGTCGATCCGCTCGATTCCCGACTATCCCAAGCCCGGCATCGTCTTTCGCGACATCACGACCCTTCTCAGCGACCCGCGGGCCTTCCGCCGGGCGGTGGACGCCCTCGTCCACCCCTTCGCGGGCGGGCGGATCGACCAGGTCGCGGGGATCGAGGCGCGGGGCTTCATCCTCGGGGGCGCGGTCGCCCACCAGCTCTCCTCGGGCTTCGTCCCGGTCCGCAAGAAGGGCAAGCTGCCGCACAAGACCGTCTCGATCGCCTACACGCTCGAATACGGCACCGACGAGCTGGAGATCCACGTCGATGCGATCAAACCCGGCGACCGGGTGCTGCTGGTGGACGACCTGATCGCCACCGGCGGCACGGCCACGGCGGCGGTGAACCTGCTGCGCCAGATCGGCGCCGAGGTGGTGGCGGCTTGTTTCGTCATCGACCTGCCGGAGATCGGCGGGGCGCAGAAGCTGCGCGACCTCGGCGTGCAGGTGCGGACGCTGATGGAGTTCGAGGGGCACTGAGGGCCGCGATAAGGCGCGCAGCGCCTCTTCGAAGCCGCCCCGGCGGCTTCAGGGCGCGAAGAGCGCCCCACGGAGCGGGTTTTCCGTCCAGGAAAACACAGAGCGGCGTGAAAGCCTGAGCCCGCGGAGGCGGGCGCCGGCGATTGAGGCCGACGCGAAAACGAGCGCGAGGGCTCTCGAGCGCTCACCCAAAACGTTGACTTGGACAGACCCATCCGCCATAAGCCCGCCAGTCGCGACGTGGCGCCCCGTTCGGGCGCCCTTCGCGTTTGCAGACACTTCATACAGGACGCGTGAAGGTCGGGTGCGGCGAGAGCCGCCCGCGAGCGCGCCTCGACCTTTGGGGGCTTCGCAGCCATGAAAAGAACCTACCAGCCGAGCAAGCTCGTCCGTAAGCGCCGTCACGGCTTCCGCGCCCGCATGGCCACCGCCGGCGGCCGCAAGGTCATCGCGCGCCGCCGCGCCCATGGCCGCCGGAAGCTCTCGGCCTGAGGGTGATCCCGCCGCCCCGCGCGGCGCGACGGCCGTGAGCGAACCGGCGGAGATCGGGTCGGCCGAGGTCGAGTCAGGGATGCCGACGATCGAACGGCTCAGGAAGCGGCCCGATTTCCTGGCTGCGGCCGAGGGGCGCCGCTTCCACACCGAGCGCATGACGGCGCAAGGGCGCCTGCGGGAGGCCGGGTCCGACCCGGCCGCCGCCGGCCTGCGCCTCGGCTTCACCATCACCAAGCGGGTCGGCCATGCCCCGGAGCGCAACCGCATCCGCCGGCGCCTGCGCGCGGCGGTCCGGGCCGTGGCGGCCGACCTGCCCGTCCTCCCGGCCGACGTCGTGCTGATCGCCCGCCGGCCCGCCCTCCAGGCCCCCTTCGAGACCCTCAAGGACGACCTCCGCCGGGCCATCTCCGCGGCGCTCAAGCCGCGCGGTCCCAAAGAGGGCGCAAAGGACGGCACACGGGGCGGCGATGGCCGGCCGCGCCGTAGCGGCACGAAGTCCGCCCACGGCCGGGGGGCTGGCGGCGGCGGCGTCCCACCCACACCTTCTCGTCGCGACGCGGGCCCGCCCGCTGCGCCCTCATCCACTCCGAACGCGTGCGGCGGTGTCCCCGATGGGCAATGACAAGACGAACATGTTCGTGGCGATCGGCCTGTCGCTCGTCGTCCTGCTCGGCTGGCAATACTTCTTCGCCGCGCCCCGGATGGAGCAGCAGCGCCAGGCCGCGCTCCAGAACCAGGCGGCCCAGCAGAGCCCCGGCGTGAGCCCGGACGGCGTGCCCTCGCCGGCCCCGAAGGAGGGCGGCCCGGCCGCCCCCATCGCCGGCACCGTGCCGGGCACGGCCGCGACGCCTGAATCCCGCGAGGCGGCGCTGGCGCGCTCGGCCCGCATCCGCATCGAGACCCCGGCGCTTTCCGGCTCGGTCGCCCTCAAGGGCGGGCGCATCGACGACGTGTCGCTGAAGAACTACCACGAGACCGTGAGCGACAAGAGCCCGGAGATCGTGCTGTTCTCGCCCACCGGGACCGCGACGCCCTACTACGCCGAGTTCGGCTGGGTCGGCGCCAATTCGGGCCCGCTGCCCACCGGCGAGACGGTGTGGAAGGCTGAAGGCCAGACCCTGTCGCCGGGGATGCCCGTGACGCTGACCTGGGACAACGGCGCCGGGCTGCTGTTCAAGCGCATCCTGGCGGTGGACGACAAGTACATGTTCACGGTCCGCGACGAGGTCGAGAACACGGGCCCGGCCGCGGTCACGCTCTATCCCTACAGCCTGGTCTCGCGCTGGGGTAAGCCCGTCACCCAGGGCTACTACGTCCTGCACGAGGGCCTGATCGGCGTGCTCGGCGGCGACGGCCTCCAGGAATACACCTACGACCACCTCGCCAAGGAGCCGGCCTACGGCGGCCCGGCGACCAAGGGCAAGGCGTGGGCCAACGTCACCGGCGGCTTCGTCGGCATCACCGACAAGTACTGGGCCGCGGCCGCGATCCCCGACCAGGCCGCCAGCTACACCGGCTCCTTCACCGAGCGCACGGACGGGGCCACCAAGGTCTACCAGGCGAGCGTGCGCGGCGACGCCAAGGCGGTCGAGCCCGGCGCCTCGGTGGCCTCGACGCAGCGGCTGTTTGCCGGCGCCAAGGAGGTCAACGCCATCAACGGCTACGAGAAGGACCTCGGCATCAAGCAGTTCGACCTGATGATCGACTGGGGCTGGTTCCACTTCATCACCAAGCCGATGTTCCGGGCGCTGGACTTCTTCTACCACCTGCTCGGCAATTTCGGCGTGTCGATCCTGATCGTCACCTTCTGCCTCAAGCTGCTGTTCCTGCCGATCGCCAACCGCTCCTACGTCTCCATGGCCAAGATGAAGGCCGTGCAGCCGGAGATGACGTCCATCCGCGAGCGGTACAAGGACGATAAGATGAAGCAGCAGCAGGCCATGATGGAGCTGTACAAGAAGGAGAAGATCAACCCGGTCGCCGGCTGCTGGCCGGTGCTGGTGCAGATCCCGGTCTTCTTCGCGCTCTACAAGGTCCTGTTCATCACCATCGAGATGCGGCACGCGCCGTTCTTCGGCTGGATTCAGGATCTCGCCGCCCCCGATCCGACCAGCATCCTCAACCTGTTCGGCCTGCTGCCGTTCGCCGCCCCCGACTTCGTCCACCTCGGCATCTGGCCGCTGGTGATGGGCGTGACGATGTTCGTGCAGATGAAGATGAACCCGGCGCCCCCCGACCCTGTGCAGGCGCAGATCTTCACCTTCATGCCCATCGTCTTCACCTTCATGCTGGGCTCGTTCCCGGCGGGACTGGTGATCTACTGGGCCTGGAACAACACCCTCTCGGTGATCCAGCAATACGTCATCATGCGCCGCAACGGCGTGAAGGTGGAGTTGTGGGACAACCTCAGGGGCACGTTCCGCAAGGGCTCCGCCGGCAAGACCACGGCGGCCAAGGGCTGAGCCGGGCCGCACACGCCGTCCACGGCCGGCCTTCGCATGCGCGGGGCCGGCCGGGATCGAGCCGGGTTTAAAGGACATCCGATGACCCAGGCCGAGGACGACGCCCTGACCGAGGCCGGCCGGCTGCTGTTTGCCGGCAACGCCGACTTCTTCGCCGCCGCCCAGACCCTGGAGCGCCTGCCGCCGATGGAGCGGGTCGAGATCGCCTTCGCCGGGCGCTCCAACGTCGGCAAGTCGAGCCTGATCAACGCGCTCACCGGCCGCAACACCCTGGCGCGCATCTCGCACACGCCGGGGCGCACCCAGCAGCTCAACTTCTTCGACATCGGCGGCCGGCTGACCCTGGTGGACATGCCCGGCTACGGCTACGCCAAGGTCGAGAAGGCCAAGGTCGAGGCCTGGACCGACCTGATCCATGCCTACCTCAAGGGCCGCTCCTGCCTCGCGCGCGTGTTCATGCTGGTCGACGCCCGCCACGGCTTCAAGTCCATCGACACCGACGTGCTGGACGGCCTCGACAAGGCGGCCGTGAGCTATCAGGTCGTGCTCACCAAGGGAGACAGCCTGAAGAAGGGCGAGGTCGCCGCCCGGATCGCCGGGATCGAGGCGGCCCTCGCCCGCCGCCCGGCCGCCTTCCCGCAGGTGCTGCTCACCTCCAGCCGCGACGACCAGGGGGTGCCGGAACTGCGCGCCGCGGTGGCACGCCTGATGGCCGAGCGGGGCGCCTGATGGCGTTCACCGACCGGGCCCTGCTCGCCCTTGGGGCGCTCGCCGGCCTCCTCGGCGTGGCGGCCAGCGCGGCGGCAGCGCACGTGGCGGGCGCCGATTCCCTCAAGACCGCGGCGCAGTTCCTGCTGTTCCACGCGCCTGCGATCATCGCCGTGACGACCCTGTCCGCGGCCGGGCTGACGCACCGGACCGCGACGCGGATCGCGGCCGCCGCCCTGGTGCTCGGACTCGGCCTGTTCTGCGGCGACCTGTCCCTGCGCGCGCTGCACGGCAGCCCACTCTTCCCCATGGCGGCCCCCATCGGCGGCGTGGTGCTGATGGCCGGCTGGCTGCTCGCGGGCGTGGGCGCCCTGCTGCCGGCCAGGGGCTGACGGGCGCTACGCCCTCCTGGCCGGGACTTGCAAAAATTCCAGCGCCGGCCCCTGCGCATCCGAAAAAACACCGGCGGTCAGCGCCCCGCCATAGACCGCGCCGGTGTCGAGGTTGGTGCGGTAGGCCCGCACGTCCGGGCGCCCGCTGGGCTGGGGCGTGTGGCCGTGCACCACATGGCGGCCGAAATCGCAATCCTCGGAGAGGAAGGGCTCGCGAATCCAGAGGCGGTTGTGCGGGTCGGGGTCGGGCGGGATGCAGCCCGGCCGGAAACCGGCATGGACGTACCAGCGCCGGCCATCCTCGTGCAGGCTCGGCAGCGCCTCGAGCCAGTCGAGGGCCTCGCCCGGCAGGTCCGTGATCTCGGCGGTGCCGAAGGAGAGCAGGGTCTCCGTGCCGCCGTTGCGCAGCCAATGCTCGGCCGCCCCCGGCGTCGAGAGGGAATCGAGCAGCATCGCCTCGTGGTTGCCCATCAGGCAGGCGACCCGGTCCGGATCGCTCCAGTGCAGGCGGCTCACCATGCGGATCACCCCGGCGCTGTCGGGCCCGCGGTCGATGTAGTCGCCCAGGAACACGAGCCTGTAGGGCCGCCCGGCGGAATGTGCCTCGATCCGGGCAAGCAGCGCGTCGAGGAGGTCGGCGCAGCCGTGGATGTCGCCGATGGCGTAGGTGAGTTCGTCCATGTGGGCGCAGTGTCACCGCGCAGGCGCGCGAAGGGAAGCCCCGGCGCACCGTTCGGGTGCGCCGGGACGGGATAATGGGCCGATCAGTTCAGGGTGACGTTGGCCGGGCGCCGCCCGGCCTCGATGCTGGTCCCGGCGATGCTGAGCCCCAGGGGGCCGAGGCTCACCGGCACGCTCTGCCCGTCGTGGATACGCCCCGAGAGCAGGAGCTCGGCCAGGGGGTCCTGCACCGTCTTCTGGATCACCCGCTTGAGGGGGCGCGCGCCGTAGGCCGGGTCGTAGCCCCGGTCGGCGAGCCAGGTCCGGGCGTCGGCATCCACGTCGAGGACGATCTTGCGCTCGTCCAGCAGCGTCTGGAGGCGGGTGAGCTGGATGTCGACGATCGCGCCCATCTCCGCCCGCTTGAGGCGGTGGAACAGGATGATCTCGTCCACCCGGTTGAGGAATTCCGGCCGGAAGTGGCCGCGCACCACCCCCATCACCTCCTCGCGCACCGCATCCGTGTCCTGCCCGTCCGCCTGCGCCACCAGATACTCGGCCCCGAGGTTCGAGGTCATGATCAGCAGCGTGTTGCGGAAGTCCACGGTGCGGCCCTGCCCGTCGGTCAGGCGCCCGTCGTCCAGCACCTGCAGCAGGACGTTGAACACGTCCGGGTGCGCCTTCTCGACCTCGTCGAACAGCACGACCTGGTAGGGCCGGCGCCGCACGGCCTCGGTGAGCGCGCCGCCCTCCTCGTAGCCGACGTAGCCGGGGGGCGCGCCGATCAGCCGGGCGACCGCGTGCTTCTCCATGTATTCCGACATGTCGATGCGCACGAGGGCCTGGTCGTCGTCGAACAGGAAGCTCGCCAGCGCCTTGGTCAGCTCGGTCTTGCCCACGCCCGTGGGCCCGAGGAACATGAACGAGCCGATCGGCCGGTTCGGGTCCTGCAGGCCCGCGCGCGCCCGGCGCACGGCGGTCGAGACCGCCTCCACCGCCTCGCGCTGGCCGACGACGCGCTTGGCCAGGGCCTCCTCCATGGCCAGCAGCTTCTCCCGCTCGCCCTCCAGCATCTTGTCGACGGGCACGCCCGTCCAGCGCGAGACCACGCCCGCGATGTGTGCGGGCGTGACCGCCTCCTCGACCATGCCGTCGCGCGAGACCGCGGATTCGGCCGCCGCCTCGATCTCGGCGAGCTGCTTCTCCATCCCCGGGATCACGCCGTAGGCGAGTTCGCCCGCGCGCTGGTACTGGCCCTGGCGCTGGGCCGAGGCCAGCTCGTTGCGCGCCTCGTCGAGCTTCCTCTTGAGGTCGGCCGCGGCCCCGAGCTTGTCCTTCTCCGCCTTCCAGCGCGAGGTGATGGTGGCCGACTGCTCCTCCAGGTCGGCCAGTTCCTTCACGAGGCGGGCGAGCCGGTCGCGGGAGGCGGAGTCGGTCTCCTTCTTCAGGGCCTCGCCCTCGATCTTCAGGCGCACGATGTCCCGGTCGATGGTGTCGAGCTCCTCCGGCTTCGAATCGACCTGCATGCGCAGGCGCGAGCCCGCCTCGTCCATCAGGTCGATGGCCTTGTCGGGCAGGAAGCGGTCGGTGATGTAGCGGTTCGATAGGGTGGCGGCGGCCACCAGGGCCGAATCCTGGATGCGCACCCCGTGGTGCTGCTCGTACTTCTCCTTGATCCCGCGCAGGATCGAGACCGTGTCCTCCACCGTGGGCTCGGACACGAAGACGGGCTGGAAGCGTCGGGCGAGGGCCGCGTCCTTCTCCACGTGCTTGCGGTACTCGTCCAGCGTCGTCGCGCCGACGCAGTGCAGCTCGCCGCGGGCCAGCGCCGGCTTCAGCAGGTTGGAGGCGTCCATGGCCCCGTCCGCCTTGCCCGCGCCGACGAGGGTGTGCATCTCGTCGATGAACAGGATGATGCCGCCGGCCGCCGCCGTGACCTCGGAGAGCACGCCCTTGAGCCGCTCCTCGAACTCGCCGCGGTACTTGGCGCCGGCGATCAACGCGCCGAGGTCGAGGGCGAGCAGGCTCTTGTCCTTCAGGCTCTCGGGCACGTCGCCGTCCACGATGCGCAGCGCCAGCCCCTCGACGATGGCGGTCTTGCCGACGCCCGGCTCGCCGATCAGCACCGGGTTGTTCTTGGTGCGCCGGGACAGGACCTGGATCGTGCGGCGGATCTCCTCGTCGCGGCCGATCACCGGGTCGAGCTTGCCCTCGCGCGCCGCCTCGGTGAGGTCGCGGGCATACTTCTTCAGGGCGTCGTAGGCGTTCTCGGCGCTGGCGTTGTCGGCGGTGCGGCCCTTGCGCAGCGCGTTGATCGCACCGTTGAGGGAAGCGGGGGTCACGCCGGCCGCCGAGAGCGCCCGGCCGGCCTCGGTGTCCTTCTCGACGGAGAGCGCCAGCAACAGCCGCTCGACGGTCACGTAGGAATCGCCCGCCTTCTCGGCGGCCTTCTCCGCGGTGTCGAACAGGCGCACGAGGTCGCGCGTCGCCTGGGGGCTTGCCGCATTGCCCGACACCTTGGCCTGTTTGGCGAGCCACGACTCGACCTGCGCCAGGGCGACGCGGGACTGGCCGCCGGCCCGGTCGATCAGCCCGGCGCAGAGGCCCTCGGGGTCGTCGAGCAGCACTTTCAGCAGGTGGCCCGGCTGCAACTGGGCGTGGCCCTCGCGCATGGCGAGGTTCTGGGCCGCCTGGACGAAGCCGCGGGCGCGCTCGGTGTACTTTTCGAAGTTCATGCTGGTCTCGACCTTATCCGTACCGGTCTCGGCCGCCCGAAACAGGCGCGGCCTCATCCGAAGACGACGCCCGCCGATCCGATGATCGCGCACGGGCCCCGGCGCCGATGGCCGCCGGTCAACCGGATGTGGTGTTGCATTTGCGCACCACAAGGGGCGCGGAACGGCTTGCGCGACGGGGCCGTTCCGCGCCACGATCGGGCCATGAGCGCACACCCGACCCTTAGCCTGACGAGCCTCTACCGCTACCCCGTGAAGGGCCTCAGCCCGGAGCCGCTGTCGCGGGTCGAGCTCGAGACCAGCGGCTACTTTCCCGGCGACCGGCTCTACGCCATCGAGAACGGTCCGTCTGGCTTCGACGCGGTGGCCCCCCGCCACCAGCCGAAGACCAAGTACCTGATGCTGATGCGCGACGAGGCGCTGGCGCGCCTGCGGACCCGCTACGACGAGGCCGCCGCGACGCTGACCGTCGAGGGGGAGGGGGAGCGCCTGGAGGCGCGCCTCGACACGGCCGACGGCCGGGCCGCCCTGGAGGACCTGATGCGCCGCCTGCTGCCGCAGGCCCTGCGCGGCGCGCCCCGCGTGCTGACCGCGCCCGCGCAATACCGCTTCACCGATTCGCGGATCGGCTTCGTCTCGCTCATCAACCTGGCGAGCGTACGCGCCATCGCGGACTTCGTCGGAGCGCCCGTCGACCCCCTGCGGTTCCGCGGGAACCTGCTGGTCGAAGGGCTGGGGCCGTTCTCCGAACTCGACCTCGTCGGACGGGTGCTGGAGGCGCCGAGCGGCCTGCGGCTCAAGGTGACGCAGCGGACGCAGCGCTGCGCGGCCACCAACGTGGACCCGGACACGGGCCTGCGCGACCTCGACATCCCCTGGACGCTGGACGCACGTCTCGGCCACCGGGATTGCGGCGTCTACGCCGAGGTGATCGCGGGCGGCGGCCTCGCGGTCGGCGACCTGTTTCGGGTGGTCGGCTGAGGGGAGGGGACCCGCTCACCAGCCCATGGTGCCGGGGCCGCCCTTGAACGGGCCGGCGAGGCCGGGGGTGATCCAGCCGCCGTAGAAGCCGCCGGGCTGGGGCACGGCCCGCAGGTCGCCGACGAAGCAGCCCTCCATCGGGCCGGCATAGAAGGCGATGTAGCCGGCGATGGCCGCAAAGCCCGGCGTCGGTTCGGGATAGGTCCAGGCGGCGCCGGGTGCCGACACGCCGCCCGCCGCCACGTCGAACAGGGCGGCCCGGCCCTTCCACTCGCACAGCCCGGCCCGGCGCGGGGCGGCGAGCGCCCCCTCGATCACGTCTTCGGGGGGAAAGTAGTAGGTCGGCGGGTGGCTCGTCTCCAGCACGCGGTACCCGGCCCCGGTCTCGGCGATGGTCAGCCCGCCGAGCACGACGCGCAGGCGCTGCGGCACCCGCTCCAACCGGGGCGGACGCGGATAGTCCCAGACGCTCTCCTCGCCGGGCTTTGCGGGGATCGGGGTCGGGTGCATGCAGGGCCTCGCGCGGCGGGTCTCCGACCCCCTCGGGGCCGGCCTTTGCGGCACTCTGCGTCGATTGCGTTGCGTGCGCATCCATTTTCCCGCGCCGTGGGAAAACCCGTCGCGGAACGGCGCGTCGCCGACGTTTGCCCGACGGCCGCGGCGTGATAGCCCGAACCATCCCCCGCGCCAGGAGCCCAGCGTGAGCGAGCCGAGCGACATCGCCCTCTTCCTCGACTTCGACGGCACCCTGGTCGAGATCGCCCCACGGCCGGATGCGGTGCGGGTCGACCCCGGCCTTGCGCCGGCCCTGGAGCGCCTGCGCGACCGGCTCGGCGGGGCGCTCGCAATCGTCACCGGCCGGCCCGTCTCGGTGATCGACGACTTCCTGGCGCCGGCCCGCTTCGACGTGGCGGGGCTGCACGGGGTCGAGCGCCGGGTCGCGGGCGTGCTCACGGGCGGCGGGGCCGAGGATCATCCGGCGCTGCGGGCGCGGGTGCCCGAGCTTCTGGCGATGGCGGCCGGACTCGAGGCGGTGCTGATCGAGGACAAGGGGGCCTCCGTGGCGGTGCACTGGCGCCTGGCCTCCGCAGCCGACGCCGAGCGGGCCGAGGCCGCGGTCAAGGCGGTGGCCGCCGACCTCGCCGGCAGCTACCGGCTCCAGCTCGGCAAGGC
This sequence comes from Methylobacterium trifolii, assembly GCF_022179685.1. GTDB lineage: Bacteria > Pseudomonadota > Alphaproteobacteria > Rhizobiales > Beijerinckiaceae > Methylobacterium > Methylobacterium trifolii. The sequence continues at coordinate 4,498 of NZ_BPRB01000262.1, read as the reverse complement.
GGTGGGGGAGATCGTGCCGGCCCAGGCCACCAAGGCCCACGCCATCCGCGCCTTCCTGGAGCGGCCCCCCTATGCCGGGCGCCGCGCGGTGTTCCTGGGGGACGACCGCACCGACGAGATCGCCTTCGCGAGCGTGGCCGAGGACGGGGGGCTCGGCATCCGGATCGGCCCCGGCGAGACCGCCGCCGCGCGCCGCCTGCCGGACCCGGAGGCCGTGCGCGCCCTGCTCTACGCCTGGGCTGCGGGCGGCCCGATCGATCCGGACACGCTGCCGCCGGCCTGAATCCGGGTTATCGTGTGGTCGAAGGGTTTGCCGGCCTCGGGCCGGCCCAGGATAAGGACGCCGCATGTTCGAGTTTCCGGTCCTCGTCGGCGATATCGGCGGCACCAACGCGCGCTTCGCCGTGGTCGACGCCAAGGGCGAGGCCCCGCGTACCCTCTCGCACGAGGCCACCGCCGGCCACGCCGACCCGTCGAGCGCCATCCGCGCGGCGCTCGCCAAGGACCGGGCGGCGACGGGCGACGGCGCGCCCCCGCCGCGCTCGGTCATCCTGGCCATCGCCGGCCGGGTGGACGGGCCGGAGGTGCAGCTCACCAACGCCCACTGGGTGGTGGCGGGCGAGCGGATCGCGCGAGATTTCGGCCTCTCCTCGGCCGTCGTCGTGAACGACTACGTGCCGGTGGCGGCGGGTGCTGCGGGGATCGCCCCGTCCGACCTGACGCCGGTCGGGCCGAATCTCGAAAACCCAGGCGGCGCCCGCGTGGTGCTCGGGCCCGGCACCGGCTTCGGGGCGGCGGCCCTGGTTCCCTATTCGCACCACCTCGCCATCGTCTCGACCGAGGCCGGCCATACCGACCTCGGCCCGGCCGACGCGTTCGAGGAGACGGTCTGGCACGCCTTGGAGCGGGTCGAGGACCGCATCACCGTCGAGACCGTGCTCTCCGGCCCCGGCCTCGCCCGGCTGCACGCGGCCGTGCGCCACGTCCGCACCGGAAAGCCCCACGCCAAGCTCGACCCGGCGGCGATCACCGAGGCCGGGCTGAACGCCTCCGACCCGCACGCGGCCGAGGCCCTGGAGCTGTTCGGCCGCCTGCTCGGGCGGGTGTGCGGCGACCTCGCCCTGACCTTCCTGGCGACCGGCGGGGTCTATATCGGCGGCGGCATCGCCCCGCGGATCGTCAAGGTGCTGGAAGCCGGCGGGTTTCGCGCGGACTTCGAGCGCAAGGCTCCCTTCGCCGCGATGATGAAGACGATCCCGACCAGCGTCATCACCGTGCACGATCCGGCCTTCACCGGCCTGGCGGCGCTGGCCAGCGAAGGCGAGAAGTTCGTCTATCACGGGCAGATGTGGCGGCGGCCCGCCTGAGGGACCGCTCCGCCGCGGAAAGTCCGCACGGTTCCGAATCAGGCGGCGGCCAGCGGCTTCGACACGTCCTCCAGCGAGCGGCCCTCCGCGGCCGTGCCCCAGATGCCGCCGACCACGCTGGCCACCGCCATCAGGGCCGCGCCCACGAGGTAGCCGCCGAACACGGCGTCGCGCGAGCCCGATTCCACCAGGGACCCGAACAGCAGCGGCCCCGAGACGCCGCCGATGCCGGTGCCGATGGCGTAGAAGCCGGCGATCGCCAGCGCCCGGATCTCCAGGGGGAAGGTCTCGGCCACGGTAAGGTAGGCGGCGCTCGCAGCGGCGCTCGCGAAGAAGAACACCACCATCCAGACCCCGGTCTGCGCCCAGGCGCCGAACACCTCGATCTTGAACAGGTAGCCGGCGCCCGCCAGCAGCAGCGCCGAGATGCCGTAGGTGAAGGCGATCATCGGGCGCCGGCCCACCGTGTCGAACAGCCGACCGAGCAGCACCGGCCCGAGGAAGGAGCCGAGCGCGAACGGCAGCAGGTACCAGCCGACGTTACCGCCGGGCACGCCGTAGAACCGCTCCAGCACCAGGGCGTAGGTGAAGAACAGGGCGTTGTAGAAGAACGCCTGCGCGATCATCAGCGCCAGCCCGACCATCGTCTGCTTGCGCGAGGCGCCGAACATCGTCCCGAACACCTCCGACAGGGGGGTGTGGTCGCGGGTGCGCAGCTTCATGCGCTTGCTCTCGTCGACCGGCGGCAGGGTGACGCCGGCGTCGGTGAAGCGCTTCTCGATGCCGGAGACGACCCGATCCGCTTCCGCCGTGTAGCCGTGGGTGGCCAGCCACCGCGGGCTCTCGGGAATCCACGAGCGCAGCAGGAGGATCACGAGGCCGATGCCGCCGCCGGTGAAGAAGGCCACGCGCCAGCCCCAGGCCGGGTCGATCACCTCGGGCTTCAGGAGGACGATGGACAGGAACGAGCCGAGCGCCGCGCCGATCCAGAACGAGCCGTTGATGACGAGGTCGGTCCAGCCGCGCACGCGGGCCGGCACCAGCTCCTGGATGGTCGAGTTGATCGCAGTGTACTCGCCGCCGATCCCCGCCCCGGTGAGGAAGCGGAAGATGCAGAAGGAATAGATGTCCCAGGACAGGCCCGTGGCGGCGGTGGCCGCGAGGTAGAGGGCCAGGGTGATGAAGAACAGCTTCTTGCGCCCGATCCGGTCGGTGAGCCAGCCGAAGCCCAGCGCCCCCGTCACCGCGCCGACGAGGTAGGACGAGGCGGCCAGCCCCACGTCGAACTCGGTGAACGACATCGGCGCCTTGCGCAGAGCCCCCACCAGGGAGCCGGCCAGCGTCACCTCCAGCCCGTCGAGCACCCAGGTGATGCCGAGCGCCACGATGACCAGGACGTGGAAGCGGCCCCAGGGCAACCGGTCGAGGCGGGCGGAGATGTCGGTGTCGACCACGGTGCCCATCGGGGCGCGTTCGGGCGTGGCCGCCCCGGATGCCGACTCGACCTTGCTCGCCATCGTGCGTGTTTACCTTGAATCCAGACAGTTGTTCGTAACGGAGCGCGAATCGATTCGGTTCGAGGCGACCTTCACCGGCGGCGGGTTTTCTTTGGGGCGCTCACGCGGACGCGCCTTTCATGACACCCTGCCTACGCCTCGCCATCCTGACCACCACGGCGCTCGCCGGGCTCGCCACGATCCCGACCCACGGGGCCGACGCGACGCTCGCCCGCGACCGGGAGCCCGTGGCGCTGGGTGGTGCGGAGCGCTGGCGCCTGCGGCCGGCCGACGCCAACGTCGTGGCGCCCACCACCACGTCGAGCATCCGCCGGAACGTCGCAGCGGCGATCCCCGAGGAGCGGCGCCGGGTGCGGCTGGTCTACCCGGCCCTCACTGAAGCGCGCTGACCGGATCATGGACCGGGCCGGCCTTGCGCGGGTGGGGCGATCGGCTCATCCGTCGCGCGGATCGGGCCGCCACGATCCATCCCGAACCGAGGGCCACGTACCGGCATGACCACACCCGACACCCGCATCGCGAACGGCCCGGCCGTCGAGCGCAGCCTCACGGCGATCGTGCTGGCCGCCGGCAAGGGCACGCGGATGCGCTCCGACCTGCCGAAGGTGCTGCACGCCATCGCCGGCCGCAGCATGCTCGGCCACGTGCTCGCCGCGGTGCAGGCGGCCGGCGCCGGCCGCGTGGCCGTGGTGGCCGAGCCCGGCCGCGCGGACGTGGCCGCCGAGATCGAGCGGCAGGCGCCGGGTGCCGCCATCCACCCGCAGCGCGAGCGCCTCGGCACGGCCCACGCGGTGCTGGCCGCCCGCGCGGCCCTGGAGGCGGGCGACGACGACGTGGTGATCGCCTTCGGCGACACGCCGCTCATCACGGCCGAGACCCTGACCCGCCTGCGGGCGCCGCTGGCCGAGGGGGCGGCGGTGGCGGTGCTGGCCTTCACGACCGAGGCGCCCTCCGGCTACGGCCGGGTGCTGACGCAGGGCAGCCGGGTGCTGGCGATCCGCGAGGAGAAGGACGCCTCGGCATCCGAGCGCTCCGTGCGCCTGTGCAATGCCGGGCTGATGGCGCTCGCCGGCCCCCATGCCCTGGGGCTGCTGACGCGGATCGGCAACGACAATGCGGCCGGCGAGTACTACCTGCCCGACGCCGTGGCGCTGGCCGTCGCGGACGGCCTCGACGTGGCCGTGGTGGACGTCGCCGAGGCGGAGGCGCAAGGCGTCAACGACCGGGTGCAGCTCGCCTCCGCCGAGGCGGTGATCCAGGCCCGCCTGCGCCGGAATGCGATGCTCGGTGGCGCGACGCTTCCCGCACCCGAAACGGTTTTCCTGAGCTACGACACGATGTTGGGACGGGACGTTCTGGTGGAGCCTCACGTGGTGTTCGACACCAACGTGCAGGTCGCGGACGGCTGCACGATCCACGCCTTCTCGCACCTGAAGGACACGCGGCTGGAGGCGGGCGTCAGCGTCGGCCCCTTCGCGCGGCTGCGCGGCGGGGCCGTCCTGGAGGCGGGCGCCTATATCGGCAACTTCGTGGAGCTCAAGAACGCGCGGATGGGGGCGGGCGCCAAGGCCTCGCACCTGACCTATCTGGGCGATGCCGGGATCGGCGCGGGCG